>NZ_BAAGZR010000010.1:0-349355 GCF_054778255.1 Yimella radicis | reverse complement strand
GTCCGCTCGTACTTCGGTGGCCCATCCGAGGCCACCGCCTTGATGACGGTCGTGCGTGAGATCCCCAGCCTGCTGGCGATCTGCGCCTTCGGAACTCCCTCGCCGGCAAGCCGACGGATCAACGCCCAGTCCTCCAAAGTGATCACTCTCCGATCGTGGTGAGTGTTCACTTTTCAAGCGTCGCAACTGTTCAGATTTCGAGCGTTGTCGACAGTTGCCGGCCGCGAACGCGAGAAAGCACCGGAAGCCCCAAACCCGCCTCCTTCAAGGCCTGCTTGAGAACCGGACGCCACGAGAAGCCCGGCGCCGGAGGGCGATACGGAACCCGCCTGCGAAGGCGAGCACCCGAGAGCCGGACGGGGACACGAAACTGCCCGAAAACCCGACCACAACGCCCCGAACAACGAAGGTGCCCAGCACCACAACGCCTCGATTTGGCGCGTACGCCACTGCATGGCACACTGGACAAGTTGCTTGCTGCGTGATGTCGCATCTGTTCGACCGGTTCAACCCGGGCGAAGTGCGGAATCTTCGTTGGCGCTGAGGCGAAGTTCGGCCCAGTGACAACGGCACAAGCCCCGGTCCCTACGGACCGGCCCACCCCGCCACTCGGTGAAAACGTGTGCGCTGTGCTGCGAAGCAGGTGCGACACACCCGACCGCGGGGGTCGGGGCCGGAGCCCGAAAAGGCCGGCCAATTGACAGATGTAATAGAAGTACGGCGAGAGAGAGACGCGACAAGATGGCGGGACAGAAGATCCGCATCCGGCTGAAGTCGTATGACCACGAAGTCATCGACAGCTCGGCGCGCAAGATTGTCGACACGGTTACTCGTGCCGGCGCAACGGTGGTCGGCCCTGTGCCGCTCCCGACGGAGAAGAACGTCTTCTGCGTCATCCGTTCGCCGCACAAGTACAAGGACAGCCGCGAGCACTTCGAGATGCGTACGCACAAGCGGCTCATCGACATTGTTGACCCGACGCCCAAGGCAGTCGACTCGCTCATGCGTCTCGACCTCCCGGCTGACGTCAACATCGAGATCAAGCTCTGAAAGGGGGAGTGACTCATGACTCACACCACTGAGCGCTCCGTCAAGGGCGTTCTCGGCGAGAAGCTCGGCATGACCCAGGTGTGGGACGAGAACAACCTTCTCGTTCCCGTCACCGTGATCCAGGCCGGCCCCTGCGTCGTCACGCAGGTGCGCGGCGAAGAGGCCGACGGCTACCACGCGGTCCAGATCGCCTTCGGTGCGATCGACCCGCGCAAGGTCACCAAGCCGTTGACCGGTCACTTCGAGAAGGCCGGCGTGACGCCGCGCCGCCACGTCGTCGAGATCCGCACCGCTGACGCTGCCGAGTACACGCTCGGCCAGGAGATCACGGTCGACACCTTCGAGACCGGCCAGGAGATCGACGTCGTCGGTCGCACCAAGGGCAAGGGTTTCGCCGGTGTCATGAAGCGTCACGGCTTCCACGGCGTGAGCTCCTCGCACGGTGCGCACAAGAACCACCGCAAGCCCGGCTCGATCGGTGGCTGCGCCACCCCGGGCCGTGTCTTCAAGGGCATGCGCATGGCCGGCCGTATGGGCGGCGTGCGACAGACCACCCAGAACCTCACGATCCACGCCGTGGACGCCGACAAGGGCCTGCTGCTCGTCAAGGGTGCCGTTCCCGGTCCCCGCGGCGGCGTCGTCCTGGTGCGCACGGCTGCTAAGTCGATTCAGAAGGACGCCTGATTTCGATGACTTCCGTTGACATCCTGAACCCGTCGGGTTCGAAGTCGGGCTCCGTCGAGCTGCCGGCCGAGATCTTCGACGTGACCACGAACGTCCCGCTGATCCACCAGGTTGTTGTGGCTCAGCTGGCCGCTGCCCGTCAGGGCACTCACTCCACCAAGACGCGCGCCGAGGTGCGCGGCGGTGGACGCAAGCCGTACCGCCAGAAGGGCACCGGCCGCGCCCGCCAGGGTTCGACCCGTGCGCCGCAGTTCGCCGGTGGTGGCATCGTCCACGGCCCGCAGCCGCGTGACTACAGCCAGCGCACCCCGAAGAAGATGAAGGCCGCCGCCCTGCGCGGAGCCCTCTCGGACCGGGCGCGTCACGGCCGCATCCACGTGCTGACCGCGATCGTCGAGGGTGACAAGCCGTCGACCAAGTCGGCCGCGAACCTGCTCGGCGGTTTGTCGGACCGCAAGAACCTGCTCGTCGTGCTTGCACGCAACGAGGAGATCTCGACGCTCTCGGTGCGCAACTTGGCCGACGTCCACGTGCTGTGGGCCGACCAGCTGAACACCTACGACGTCCTGTGCGCCGACGATGTCGTGTTCACCCAGGCCGCTCTGGAGAGCTTCCTGGCCGGGCCGACGCAGGCCGCGAAGCTGGACAAGGGTGCCGCCAAGGCGTCCGCTCCCGCCACGCTGGTCGACACCGACACCGCCGACAACACCGACGAGACCGCCACGACCGAGGCTTCGGCCGAGGCCGGCGGCGAGGTGACCGAGGGTGGCTTCGGCTCCGACTCGGCCGCACCCCTCGACGGTGGCGCATCGCCCGACCCGGTGAAGTTCACCGTCAAGGGCAACAAGGACTCGATGAAGTACCACGTCGCCGGTTCGCGTTGGTATGACGCGACCGCCGCCGAGGTGTGGTTCACGACCGCCGAGGCCGCGGCTGCCGCAGGCTTCGAGCCGGCCGGTGGAGCCAAGGCTCAGCAGGTCAAGGAGGACGACAAGTGAGCACGCAGTTCAACGTCGGCAAGGACCCGCGCGACATCCTCGTCGCGCCGGTGCTGACCGAGAAGTCGTACAGCCTGCTGGACGAGGGTAAGTACACGTTCGTCGTGGACCCCCGCGCCAACAAGACCGAGATCAAGATTGCCGTCGAACAGATCTTCGACGTCAAGGTCGACTCGGTCCACACGCTGAACCGTAAGGGCAAGACGCGCCGTACCCGTTTCGGGATGGGCAAGCGCAAGGACACCAAGCGCGCGATCGTCTCCCTGAAGGAAGGCTCCATCGACATCTTCGGCTCCGCGAGCTGAACGACGGCGAGGACAAGGACTAACAATGGGTATCCGTAAATACAAGCCGACGACGCCGGGACGGCGTGGTTCGAGCGTGGCCGACTTCGTCGAAGTCACCCGCTCGACCCCCGAGAAGTCCCTGGTGCGTCCGCTGCCGAAGACCGGTGGTCGTAACGCCTCGGGCCGCATCACCACTCGCCACATCGGCGGTGGCCACAAGCGCGCTTACCGGGTGATCGACTTCCGTCGTTCCGACAAGGACGGCGTGCCGGCGAAGGTCGCTCACATCGAGTACGACCCGAACCGCACCGCGCGCATCGCGCTGCTGCACTACGCGGACGGCGAGAAGCGTTACATCATCGCCCCGAACAAGCTCAGCCAGGGCGACACGATCGAGAACGGTGTCGGCGCCGACATCAAGCCCGGCAACAACCTGCCGCTGCGCAACATCCCGACCGGTACGGTCATCCACTGCATCGAGCTTCGGCCCGGTGGCGGTGCGAAGATCGCCCGCTCGGCCGGTTCGCGTGTGCAGCTCGTCGCCAAGGACGGCCCCTACGCCCAGCTGCGTATGCCGTCCGGTGAGATCCGCAACGTCGACGTGCGCTGCCGCGCCACCGTCGGCGAGGTGGGCAACGCCGAGCAGAGCAACATCAACTGGGGTAAGGCCGGCCGTATGCGCTGGAAGGGCAAGCGCCCGACCGTCCGTGGTGTCGCCATGAACCCGGTCGACCACCCGCACGGTGGTGGTGAGGGCAAGACCTCCGGTGGTCGTCACCCTGTGTCGCCGTGGGGACAGAAGGAAGGCCGCACCCGTCGGCCCAATAAGAGCAGCGACAAGATGATCGTCCGTCGCCGTCGTACTGGAAAGAAGCGCTAAGAGATGCCTCGTAGCCTGAAGAAGGGTCCCTTCGTCGACGACCACCTCGCCAAGAAGGTCGAGGTCCAGAACGAAGCCGGCACCAAGAACGTCATCAAGACCTGGTCGCGTCGTTCGATGATCACCCCGGAGATGCTCGGCCACACGCTGGCCGTGCACGACGGCCGCAAGCACGTCCCGGTCTTCGTGACCGAGTCGATGGTCGGCCACAAGCTGGGCGAGTTCGCCCCCACTCGTACCTTCAAGGGTCACGAGAAGGACGACAAGAAGGGCCGCCGCCGCTGACGCGGGGGCGAGACCTGGTGACTACCAGCATGACTGCAACTACCGAAAGCAAAGGACAGGCGATGGAAGCCAAGGCGCAGGCGCGGTTCGTCCGTGTGACGCCGATGAAGGCCCGCCGCGTCGTGGACCTCATCCGGGGCAAGAACGCCCAGGAAGCGATCGCCGTGCTCACCTTCGCGCCGCAGAGCGCGAGCGAGCCGGTGCTGAAGGTGCTCAACAGCGCCATCGCCAACGCACGCGTGCAGGCCGACAAGCACTCTGTTGCGTTCGACGAGCGCACCCTCGTGGTGACCTCGGCGTTCGTCGACGAGGGCCCGACCATGAAGCGGTTCCGCCCCCGTGCCCAGGGCCGCGCGAGCCGCATCAACAAGCGCACGAGCCACATCACCGTGTTCGTCGCACAGCCCGAGAAGAAGGACGGAGGCCGCTGAGACATGGGTCAGAAAATCCACCCGAACGGTTTCCGCCTCGGCATCACGACCGAGCACAACAGCCGTTGGTTCGCTGACAGCACCAAAGAGGGTCAGCGCTACAGCGACTACGTGAAGGAAGACGTCGCGATCCGCAAGCTCATGTCCAAGGGCATGGAACGCGCCGGCATCTCCCACGTGGAGATCGAGCGCACCCGCGACCGCGTCCGCGTCGACATCCACACCGCTCGCCCGGGCATCGTCATCGGACGCCGCGGCGCCGAAGCCGACCGCCTGCGCACGTCGCTGGAGAAGCTCACCGGCAAGCAGGTTCAGCTGAACATCCTCGAGGTCAAGAACCCCGAGGCCAACGCTCAGCTGGTCGCCCAGGGTGTCGCCGAGCAGCTCGCTGCTCGTGTGAACTTCCGTCGCGCCACGCGCAAGAGCATCCAGTCCGCTCAGCGGGCCGGCGTCAAGGGCATCAAGGTGATGGTCTCCGGTCGTCTGAACGGCGCCGAGATGAGCCGCACCGAGTTCTACCGCGAGGGCCGTGTTCCGCTGCACACCCTGCGCGCCAACATCGACTACGGCTTCTACGAGGCCCGTACGACGTTCGGCCGCATCGGTGTGAAGGTCTGGATCTACAACGGTGACCTCACCGCCAAGGAACTGGCTCGCGAGCAGGCTGCTGCTCCGTCGCGTCCGCAGCGTCGCCGGGACGACCGTCCGGCACGTGGCGGTGACCGCGGTGGACGTGGTGGCGAGCGCGGAGGCGACCGTGGTCGTCGCGACCAGGCTCCTGCCGAGTCCACCGAGGCTGCGATGGAGGCAACCGCCGAGGCTGCCGCGACCATCGAGACCCCGAGCACGAGTACCCCTGAGGGAGGCGACGCCTGATGTTGATTCCGCGTCGTGTGAAGCACCGTAAGCAGCACCACCCCAAGCGGACCGGTGCAGCCAAGGGCGGCACCACCGTGGCGTTCGGCGACTACGGCATCCAGGCTCTCGAGCCGGCCTACGTCACCAACCGTCAGATCGAGTCCGCTCGTATCGCGATGACCCGCTACATCAAGCGTGGCGGAAAGGTCTGGATCAACATCTACCCGGACCGCCCGCTGACCAAGAAGCCGGCGGAGACCCGCATGGGTTCCGGTAAGGGTTCGCCGGAGTGGTGGGTCGCCAACGTCAAGCCGGGCCGCGTCATGTTCGAGCTGTCCGGTGTGTCCGAAGAAGTTGCTCGCGAGGCCCTGCGCCTGGCGATGCACAAGCTGCCGATGAAGTGCCGCTTCGTCGCACGTGAAGGTGGTGACTTCTGATGGCTCTTGGTTCCAAGGACCTCGCGCCGGCGAAGCTGCGCGAGCTCGGTGACGAGGAACTCGTTTCCCAGCTCAAGGAAGCCAAGCAGGAACTGTTCAACCTGCGTTTCCAGTCGGCCACCGGTCAGCTGGAGAACAACTCGCGACTGCGCGCCGTCCGCAAGGACATCGCGCGGCTGTACACCGAGATGCGCGAGCGCGAGCTCGGCATCGGCCGGGACGCGAAGACCGAGTCCGACTCCGACGAGAAGGTGAGCTGAACATGGCTGAGAAGACGGAGCAGGAAACGGTGACCGACAACCTCGGACACGGTGGAGACCGTAACTACCGCAAGACCCGTCAGGGTTTCGTGGTGAGCGACAAGATGGACAAGACCGTCGTTGTCGAGGTCGAGGACCGCGTCAAGCACGCGCTCTACGGCAAGGTCATGCGCAAGACGCACCGCCTGAAGGCGCACGACGAGAACAACTCGTGTGGCGTCGGTGACCGCGTCCTGATCATGGAAACTCGTCCGCTGTCGGCGCAGAAGCGCTGGCGCGTGGTCGAGATCCTCGAAAAGGCGAAGTGATCTTCGTCGTCGTGGTGGGTGTTCAGCACCTGGCTGCGACGACGTGATTTGGAGCCGTGCGGCGACAGACCGTAGACTGGACTGTCGCCGTACGGCGCCCAAACCCTCAGCGTTCACGCAGATGCTTCCGCTCCGTGGATCCCACGGAGCGTCGACATGAGAGCGCCGAACCTGAGATGTACATGTATCCGTTCCGCAAGGCTCGGACCCGATCGGGTCTCGAGAACCGGTGAGACGACAGGAGAAGAACTGTGATCCAGCAGGAGTCGCGACTGAAGGTCGCCGACAACACCGGTGCCAAGGAAATCCTTTGCATCCGTGTGCTCGGTGGCTCTGGTCGTCGCTACGCCAGCGTCGGTGACACCATCGTGGCGACCGTCAAGGACGCCATCCCGGGTGGCAACGTCAAGAAGGGCGATGTGGTCAAGGCCGTCATCGTCCGCACCCGCAAGGAGCGCCGTCGTCCGGACGGCAGCTACATCCGCTTCGACGAGAACGCCGCGGTGATCCTCAAGAACGACGGTGACCCCCGTGGCACCCGCATCTTCGGCCCGGTGGGCCGCGAGTTGCGCGACAAGAAGTTCATGAAGATCATCTCGCTCGCACCGGAGGTGCTCTGACTCATGGCGAAGATGAAGATCAAGAAGAACGACCTGGTTCAGGTCATCAGCGGGCCCGACAAGGGCAAGCAGGGCAAGGTCATCTCGGTGAACTCCGAGACCGAGCGTGTGGTGGTCGAAGGCGTCAACCGCGTCACCAAGCACCTGCGCGCCGGCCAGCCGGGCCAGGCCAGCGGTGGCATCCAGGTCGTCGAGGCGCCGATCCACGTGTCGAACGTGATGATCGTCGACCCCGAGACCGGCAAGCCGACCCGCATCAAGACCCGTGTCGAGACCGTCGATCGCGACGGTCGCAACAAGACCGTCCGGACCCGCGTGTCCGTTCGCTCGGGTAAGGACCTGTGATGACTGAAACCGCAACCACCACCCAATCGATTCCGCGCCTCAAGCAGCGCTACAACGACGAGATCAAGCAGGCCCTGCAGAGCGAGTTCAACTTCGCGAACGTCATGCAGGTGCCCGGCGTGGTCAAGGTCGTCGTGAACATGGGTGTCGGTGACGCCGCCCGTGACAGCAAGCTGATCGAGGGTGCCATCAAGGACCTGGCCGCCATCACCGGTCAGCAGCCGGCCGTGACCAAGGCCCGCAAGTCGATCGCGCAGTTCAAGCTGCGCGAGGGTATGCCGATCGGTGCGCACACCACGCTGCGCGGCGACCGCATGTGGGAGTTCCTGGACCGCCTGGTCTCGGTTGCTCTCCCGCGTATCCGCGACTTCCGTGGCCTGTCGCCGAAGCAGTTCGACGGCAACGGCAACTACACCTTCGGTCTGAACGAGCAGTCGATGTTCCACGAGATCGACCAGGACAAGATCGACCGCGTGCGTGGCATGGACATCACCGTCGTCACCACTGCTGCCAACGACGACGAGGGTCGCGCGCTGCTGCGTCAGCTCGGCTTCCCTTTCAAGGAGAAGTGACATGGCGAAGAAGGCCCTGATCAACAAGGCGAACGCCAAGCCGAAGTTCGCGGTTCGCGCGTACACGCGCTGCAACCGGTGCGGTCGCCCGCACTCGGTGTACCGCAAGTTCGGCCTGTGCCGTATCTGCCTGCGCGAGATGGCTCACCGCGGCGAACTGCCCGGCGTCACCAAGTCCAGCTGGTGATCCGTCGCTACGGCGACGGAACGACAGCACACTCATTCATCAGTTTCAGATCTACACCGAAGGTCGGCCGCGAACAATCGCGAGCTGAAACCGCGGTGAGGGAGGGCGGGACAGCCCAATGACCATGACAGATCCGATTGCGGACATGCTGACCCGAGTCCGGAACGCCAACTCGGCGCACCACGACTCGACGTCGATGCCGTTTTCGAAGCTCAAGTCTCACATCGCCGAGATCCTCAAGTCCGAGGGATACATTGCGGACTTCCGGGTCGAAGAAGCGACCGTGGGCAAGACCTTGATCATCGACCTCAAGTACGGCCCCAACCGGGAGCGCTCCATCGCCGGCGTCCGCCGCGTGAGCAAGCCCGGTCTGCGCGTGTACGCAAAGTCCACCAACCTGCCGAAGGTTCTCGGTGGACTGGGTGTCGCGATCATTTCGACGTCGTCCGGCCTGTTGACCGACAGGCAGGCCGCTTCCAAGGGTGTAGGCGGGGAAGTCCTCGCTTACGTCTGGTAATCCGGGAACGAAGGAGGAATAAGACATGTCTCGTATTGGACGTCTTCCGGTTCCCGTGCCGAGCGGTGTCGACGTGACCATCGACGGTCAGGACGTCGCGGTGAAGGGCCCCAAGGGCTCGCTCGCCCTGACCGTTCCGTCGCCGATCACCGTCGCCAAGGGCGAGGACGGCACCGTCGAGGTGTCGCGCCCGAACGACGAGCGTGAATCGCGTTCGCGCCACGGACTGACCCGCAGCCTGATCAACAACATGGTTGTCGGCGTCACCGAGGGTTACACCAAGAAGCTCGAGATCCACGGCACCGGTTACCGCGTGACCGCGAAGGGCTCCGACCTGGAGTTCGCTCTGGGCTACAGCCACCCGATCACGGTCAAGGCTCCCGAGGGCATCACGTTCGCCGTCGAGAACCCGACCCGTTTCTCGGTCACTGGCATCGACAAGCAGCTGGTCGGCGAGGTTGCTGCGAACATCCGCAAGCTGCGCAAGCCCGACCCGTACAAGGCCAAGGGCGTGCGCTACGAGGGTGAGCACATCCGCCGCAAGGTCGGAAAGGCCGGTAAGTAAGCCATGGCAAACGCACGTATCGTCAAGCGTTCGAACAGCAAGGCTGCTGCTCGTAACCGTCGTCACTTCCGTCTGCGCAAGCGCGTCTCGGGTACGACCGCTCGTCCCCGCATGGTCGTGAACCGCAGTTCGCGTCACGTCTTCGTGCAGATCGTCGACGACACCGAGAGCAAGACCCTCGTGTCGGCGTCGACCATGGAGGCCGACCTGCGCTCGTTCGACGGTGACAAGACCGCCAAGGCGAAGAAGGTCGGCGAACTGCTGGCTGCTCGCGCCAAGGACGCCGGTATCGAGGCTGTCGTCTTCGACCGCGGCGGTAACCGGTACGCCGGTCGTGTCGCCGCCATCGCCGACGGCGCCCGCGAGGGTGGTCTGACGCTGTGATGCACATGACCAACACTGCTGAGAAGAGGAACCACTGATGGCTGGACCCCAGCGTCGAGGTGCCGCTGGCTCCGCCCAGGGCGGCCCCGAGAACAGCGACAACAACAACAACGCCAACGACCGCGGCGGCCGTGGTGGCCGAGGCGGACGTGACGGCGGTCGCGACAACCGTCGTGGCAACCAGAACGACGACCGCAACCAGTACCTGGAGCGCGTCGTCGCGATCAACCGCGTGGCCAAGGTCGTGCAGGGTGGTCGCCGGTTCAGCTTCACCGCGCTCGTCGTGGTGGGCGATGGCCAGGGCACCGTGGGTGTCGGCTACGGCAAGGCCAAGGAAGTTCCGGCCGCCATCGCCAAGGCTGTCGAGGAGGCGAAGAAGAACTTCTTCCGCGTCCCGATGATCGGTGGCACCGTGCCGCACCCGGTCCAGGGGGAGGCTGCTGCAGGCGTCGTCCTGCTGCGTCCGGCTGCTCCCGGTACCGGTGTCATCGCCGGTGGTCCGGTGCGAGCCGTCCTGGAGTGCGCCGGTGTTCACGACGTGCTGTCCAAGTCGCTCGGCTCGGACAACGCGATCAACATCGTCGGCGCCACCGTCGCGGCCCTCAAGGGCCTCGAGCGTCCCGAGGCTGTCGCGGCTCGCCGCGGTATGCCGCTGGACCACGTCGCCCCGGTCGCGCTGCAGCGCGCCATGGCCGCTGCTGCTGCGGAGAAGTCCGCTGAGAAGGCAGGTGCGTGATGGCAACGCTGAAGGTGACCCAGATCCGTTCGGATATCGGTAACAAGCCGAAGGCGCGCGAGACCCTGCGGACGTTGGGCCTCAAGCGCATCGGCCACACCGTCGAGCAGGAGGACCGCCCGGAGATCCGTGGCATGGTCCGCGCGGTGCGCCACCTGGTGACCGTTGAGGAGATTGACTGATGGCTGACAACGAGCAGAAAACGCACGCACTGAAGGTGCACCACCTGCGTCCTGCCCCCGGTGCCAAGACCGCCAAGACCCGTGTCGGTCGTGGTGAGGGCTCCAAGGGTAAGACCGCCGGACGCGGTACCAAGGGCACCGGCGCTCGGTACCAGGTGCCGGAGCGTTTCGAGGGTGGCCAGACGCCGCTGCACATGCGTCTGCCGAAGATGCGGGGCTTCAAGAACCCGTTCAAGGTGACCTATCAGGTCGTGAACCTCGACAAGATCTCGGCGCTGTTCCCCGAGGGCGGCACCGTGACGATCGACGATCTCGTGGCCAAGGGCGCGGTCCGCAAGGGCCAGCCGGTCAAGGTGCTCGGCACCGGCGAGATCTCCGTCAAGGTCGACCTGACCGTGACCAAGTTCTCGGCTTCGGCCAAGGACAAGATCGAGGCCGCCGGCGGTTCGATCACCGCAGCGTGATCGGTCGGCAGACCCGATGACTGTCGCCCCAGGCGGCGGGCCCGCAACGGCCCGATCGTCCTGGGGCACAGTCGTCTGCGGGTATTCGTTACAAGTAGAGTTCCGCTAGTTTTCCCAGGCTGCGCGCACCGGCGCGGCACATTCGACTTCGGCCGGGATCGGCCGGCTGCCGCCGCGGCGGCGCTTGCTCAGGAGGATCCTTTGCTTTCTGCCTTCGGACGGGCGTTCACAACGCCCGACCTGCGCAAGAAGATCCTGTTCACGCTGGCGATCATGGCGTTGTTCCGACTCGGCTCACACGTGCCGACGCCGGGCATCTCCTACCAGTTGCTGCAGGCCTGTCAGTCCGCGGCCAGCGGTCAGCAGAGCCTGCTGGGCCTGGCCAACCTGTTCAGCGGTGGCGCGCTGTTGCAGTTCTCGGTGTTCGCGCTCGGCATCATGCCGTACATCACCGCGAGCATCATCGTGCAGCTGTTGACGGTGGTCATCCCGCGGTTCGAGGAACTGAAGAAGGAAGGCCAGTCCGGTCAGACCAAGATGACGCAGTACACGCGTTATCTGACCATCGGCCTGGCCCTGCTGCAGTCCTCGACGCTGGTCACCGGCGCGGCGAACGCCCCCTACCGACTCATCGGCGGAACGGCCGATACCTGTTCCACCATCACCACCGACAAGAGCCTGCCGACGCTGATCATCATGGTGCTCGTGCTGACCGCCGGTACCGGTCTGGTCATGTGGCTGGGTGAGCAGGTCACCGAGCGCGGAGTCGGAAACGGTATGTCGCTGCTGATCCTGGTGGCTGTCGCTGCCGCCGTCCCCGGCTCCGTCTGGGCGATCAAGGACCAGGGCTGGGGTAAGTTCATCCTCGTCTGCCTGCTGGGTATGGCGATCACCGTGGCCGTCGTGTTCGTGGAGAACTGTCAGCGCCGTATCCCGGTGCAGTACGCCAAGCGGATGATCGGACGCCGTTCGTACGGTGGCACGTCCACCTACATCCCGCTCAAGGTCAACATGGCCAACGTGATCCCGATCATCTTCGCCAGCTCGTTGCTGTCGTTGCCGGTCATGCTCGCGACCTTCGCCGACCAGACCAAGGGCTGGGGGCTGTGGGTCAACGAACACCTGGCCCGCGGTGACCACTGGTTGTACATGGCGATCTACACGCTGTTGAACATCTTCTTCACGTTCTTCTACGTCTCGATCACCTATCAGCCCGACGACGTCGCCAACAACCTCAAGCAGGGTGGCTCCTTCATCCCGGGCGTCCGTGCCGGCTCGGCGACCGCGAAGTACATCGGCTACGTGCTGAACCGCATCACTGCGGTCGGTGCGCTCTACATCGCCGTCCTCGCGCTGATCCCGCTGGTTGCGCTGGCGCTGGTCAACGCCAACCAGAACTTCCCGTTCGGTGGCGCCTCGATCATCATCCTCGTGGGTGTCGGTCTGGAGACGGTCAAGCAGATCGACTCCAAGCTGCAGCAGCATCACTACGAAGGTTTCCTGCGATAGGTCGTCTCACGCGGGTCGACCGTTGCGCATCGCGACAGCGCGGCGTGGTGCGTAGATCACATCCCTGGACCGCTGGGTAGCCGATCGGATCCGCCTAAGCTGAGGGCATGGGTGAGCACACTGGTCGTAAGCCGCGCGTAGTCGTCCTCGGTGGTGGGTTCGGAGGTCTGTCGACCGTCCGGGCACTGCGCAAGGTCGATGTCGATGTCATCCTCATCGACCGGCACACGTACAACACTTTTCAGCCGTTGCTGTACCAGGTGGCCACCGCCACCCTGAACCCGGGCGATGTCACGTGGTTCCTGCGTGCGGTGCGCGAGCACAACCCGCGGGTCCGGTTCATCAACGGCGACGTCGAGGCAATCGACCACGACGCCCGACAGGTCAAGCTCGAGGGCGGGAAGTCCGTCGACTTCGACCACCTGGTGATCGCCACCGGCGTGACCGCGAACTTCTTCGGCATCTCCGGCGCCGATGAGCACGCACTGCCGCTCTACACCCGCGCGCAGGCGCTCGAGGTGCGTGATCGTCTGTTCACCGGGCTGGAGTACGCCGCCGCGCACCGCAAGGGCGAGGACGTCCGGGTCGTGGTGGTCGGTGGGGGAGCGACCGGTGTGGAGACCGCCGGCGCGTTGGCCGAATTGCGCAACAACGACATGCCGGTGACCTACCCCGAGCTCGAACGCACCCGCACGCACGTGACGCTGATCGAGATGGCGCCGCACCTACTGGCCGCGTTCGGGGAGAAGAGCCGCGACTACGCGCGCCGTTCGCTGGAGAAGCGTGACGTGGACCTGCGCCTCAACACCACCGTGAAGCAGGTGCGCAGCGACGGCGTCGTCGTGAACGACGGCGAGTTCATCCCGGCCGGTCTGGTCATCTGGGCCAGCGGGATCAAGGCGCCGGACGAGGTGGCGAACTGGGGCGTGCCGCAGGGGCGGGGCGGACGCATCGAGGTCGACGACCACCTGCGGGTGAAGGGACTGAAGAACGTGTTCGCGGTCGGAGACATTTCGGTCGAGGACGGCGAGCGCGCGTTGCCGCAGCTCGCGCAGCCCGCGCTCCAGGGCGGCGCGTACGTCGCCAAACTGATCCGCAACGAGATGAACGGTGAGCAGACCGCGCCGTTCGAGTACAAGGACAAGGGCATCCTGGCCACCATCGGACGCAGTTCCGCAGTGGCCGAAGCGACGAATCTGCCTCGAATGCAAGGCTTTCCGGCGTGGGTGGTGTGGACTGGAGTGCACGTGTTCACGCTCCTCGGGGTCCGCAACCGCGCTGCCGCGATGGTCAACCTCGGCTCGCGCTACCTGTTCTGGCACCGCAGCCACAATGCGATCGTCGGCGACACCCCGACCGCGCAGGCGCTGCGTCCGGAGCAGATGCAGCAGCTCATGGCAGAGGGTGACGCCTCGCCGGTGGCCATCGAGGGCGACGGTGCGCCCGCTGCACTGGCCGATCGCGGTGAAACAGGGTCGCACTCCTGAGCGGTGCCGCAGTGTCCGGCACCTGACCTGCGAGGCAGCGGGGCTGTGCCGCTCGGTAGGCTGCGCCCAGTGTTTCCATGTGTTTCCCATGGTCGAGGCAACTCGACCCTGAACTCGGAGGTTCGCTAGATGCGACTGATCATCATCGGCCCGCCCGGCGCCGGCAAAGGCACGCAGGCCGAGCGCATCACGCAGCGCCACGAGATCCCGCACATCTCGACCGGCGACATCTTCCGCGCCAACATCAAGAACGAGACCGAACTCGGCAAGCAGGTGAAGTCGATCCTGGACGCCGGTGGTTACGTATCCGACGACCTCACCAACGCCATCGTGGCCGACCGCCTGAAGCAGGACGACGCGCAGAACGGCTTTCTGCTCGACGGTTACCCGCGCACCCCGGCCCAGGTCCAGGCGCTGGACGAGATGCTCGCCGCCGAGGGCAAGAAGATCGATGCCGTCCTCGAACTCGAGGTCGACGACGAGGAACTCATCGCCCGTCTGCTCAAGCGTGCCCAGACCTCCGGCCGCACCGACGACACCGAGGACGTCATCCGCGACCGTCAGGCGATCTACGTCCGGGAGACGCAGCCGCTGACCACGCTCTACCGCGAGCGCGACCTGCTGGTCGCCGTCGACGGCGAGGGCGAGATGGACGAGGTCACCGAGCGCATCGAAGGCGCGTTGGCGAAGGTGGCGCAGTAGGCACGTGATGTTCGGACTCGGCAAGGAGAAGCTGCCGGTCAAGACGCCGGAGCAGCTGCGGCTCATGCGCAAGGCCGGCCTCGTGGTGGGGCAGTGCCTGCGGGAGGTGCGGGCCGCGGCGGTCGACGGCATCAGCACCGGCGACCTCGACGCGCTCGCCGAAGCGTTCATCCGTGCGCAGGGTGCGACGCCGTCCTTCCTGGGATACCAGGGCTTCCCGGGTTCGCTGTGCATCTCGGTGAACGAGGAAGTCGTGCACGGCATCCCGGGTGAGCGGGTCATCCGCGACGGCGACCTCGTCTCGATCGACTGCGGCGCGATCGTGCAGGGCTGGCACGGTGATTCCGCGATCAGCCTGATCGTCGGCGGATCGGGTCACGCGAGCCCCGACGACGTCGCGCTGGTCGATGCCACTCGTGATTCCATGTGGGCCGGCATCGGCGGTTTCCGCGCCGGTCGCGGCGTCTACGAACTCGGCGGCGACATCCAGGACTCCATCGAAGCCTCGCAGCAGGCGATGAACGCCGACGGGCTCGAGGTCGCGTTCGAGATCGTCGACGGTTACACCGGCCACGGCATCGGCCGTGAGATGCACATGGAGCCGACGGTCTACAACGAGCGCGTGAAGGCCAAGGGCCCGCAGGTGCGGGTCGGCGCCACCGTCGCGATCGAACCGATGGTGACGCTCGGCACCTACGAGACCCACGAGTTGGGCGACGACTGGACGGTCGTCACCGAGGACGGATCGCGTGCGGCGCACTGGGAGCACACGGTCGCGCTGACCGACGACGGTCTGTGGGTGCTCACAGCGCTGGACGGCGGGAAGGCCGAACTGGAAGCGCGCGGCCTGCCCTTCGGGCCACTCGCCGACTGACCTCGCGCCGGGACCGCTGATTTTCTCGGAAGCTTCTGTGGTCGCCTACCAGCGCATCTCACCGTGGTTTCGGCGCATACGCCCTCCTTCGTCGGGCGTATGGCTCAACCCGCGGGTGGGGTGTATGGCTCAACCAGCGGGGACGGGTGAGCCGATCTTTTTCGCTGGTTGAGCCGGGCGCCTGAGGGACGAAGGTGCACGCGCCGAAACCGCTGGCATGCTCGAAGCGACTAATGCACAGATCTCCGCAAATGAGACCTGTAGCATTCGACAATGCCGCAGATACGGATCAAGGACGCCGCTGCGTTCCTCGGGGTCAGTGATGACACGGTCCGCCGGCTGGTCGACAACGGCAGCCTCCCGGCAACGACGGACGCCAGCAATCGCAAGGTGATCGACGGACGCGTCCTCGCACAGTTCGCCAAGGAGCACCCGTCCGGCGCCATGGCCGACCCGTCGTCCGTCGGACGTTCGGCGCGCAACAGGTTCGTCGGCATCGTGACCGAGGTCGTGATGGACAAGGTGATGGCGCAGGTCGAACTGCAGTGCGGACCCTTCCGCGTCGTGTCGCTCATGTCGAGCGAGGCCGCCCGCGAACTCGGCCTCGAACCCGGTTCGGTCGCGGTCGCCGTCGTGAAGTCGACCAATGTCATCGTCGAGACCGCCGGGGGCATCTCGTGAAAATTCTCTCGGCGGTCGTTGTGTGCGTGGCAGTGGCCGCTAGTACCACCGGCTGCTCCGGCGACGAACCGGACGCGAAGGTCCTGCGGGTCTACGCGGCGGCCTCGCTGAAACAGGCCTTCACCGAGATCGGCGCGACCTTCGAGGAGAAGAACCCCGGCGTGACGGTGGAGTTCAACTTCGCCGGCTCGTCCGACCTCGCCACCCAGTTGAAACAGGGCGCGCCGGCCGACGTCTTCGCATCGGCAGATCCAGCGAACATGAAGAAGGTCGCGGACGACGGACTGCTGGCCGGCGGCTCCACGGTGTTCGCCTCGAACATCCTGCAGATCGCGGTGCCGCCGAAGAACCCGAGGAAGATCAACTCACTCGCCGACCTCACCGGGAGCGGCATCAAGGTCGTGGTCTGCGCGCCGCAGGTGCCGTGTGGTTCAGCGACCCAGAAGGTGCTGCGTGCCGCGAGCCTCACCCTGAAGCCGGTGAGCGAGGAGTCGTCGGTCACCGACGTGCTGAACAAGGTCGTCACCGGCGAGGCGGACGCCGGCCTCGTCTACCACTCCGATGTCCTGGGCGCGGCGGGCAAGGTCGAGGGCATCAACTTCGAGCAGTCGAGGGCGGCTCGCAACAAGTACCCGATCGCCGTCCTCCGCGCGAGCGAGCAGTCCGATCTGGCGAAGGCATTCATCGGTGCGGTTGCCGCGCCGAAGGGGCAGAGTGTCCTGGGGCACGCCGGCTTCCAGCAAGCGTTCCCGGTCGAGTGAGGCGCGAACCCGTGCGCACAACGCGGCGATCGGACTACACCGGCCTGCCGCGGTGGGTCTACGCACCCGCGGCCCTGGGGGCGGTGTTCGTGCTGCTGCCGCTGGTCGCGATGATTGCGAAGGTCGACTGGGCGCGTTTCCCCGCACTGGTCACCTCGGATGCGTCGCGGGACGCTCTCGCCCTCAGCCTGAGGACCTCGAGCGCCTCCACCGTCCTTTGTCTGATTCTCGGCGTCCCCATGGCAATGGTGTTGGCGCGCAACAGTTTTCCCGGACAACGTGTCGTCCGATCGCTGGTGCTCCTGCCCCTCGTACTGCCGCCGGTGGTCGGCGGTATCGCGCTGCTCTACACGTTCGGGCGACGTGGTCTGCTGGGCAGGACGCTCGACGTCCTGGGCGTACAGATCGCGTTCTCGACGACCGCAGTCGTCCTCGCCCAGACCTTCGTGGCGCTGCCCTTCCTCGTACTCAGCCTCGAAGGCACGTTGCGCAGCGTCGGTCAGCGTTACGAACAGGTGGCTGCCACACTCGGCGGCACGCCGACTTTCGTGCTCCTCCGGGTGACGCTGCCGCTGGTGCTGCCCGGGGTGCTGTCCGCAGCGGTGCTCGCGTTCGCCCGCGCGCTCGGTGAGTTCGGGGCAACCCTGACCTTCGCCGGCAGCCTGCAGGGAGTCACCCGCACCCTGCCGTTGGAGATCTACCTGCAACGTGAGTCGGACGCCGACGCCGCGGTCGCGCTGTCGTTGGTGCTGGTCGTGGTGGCGGTGCTGGTGGTCTCGCTGGCGCAGGGACGAGGCGAGCGGTGACCGGTGCGCTTTCGATGCGGGCGACGCTCGCCGCCCGTGGGCTCGATGTCGAAATCTCTTTGGCCCCAGGCGAACACGTCGCGGTGCTCGGCCCGAACGGTGCGGGCAAATCGACCGTGCTCGGCCTGGTCTCCGGGCTGCTGCGCCCCGACTCCGGGCGCGCCGAACTCGACGGACGAGTGCTGTTCGACGAACACCGCTGGGTGCCCCCTCACGCCCGAGGCGTGACCCTGCTGGCCCAAGACCCGCTGCTGTTCCCGCACCTCAGCGTGCGCGACAACGTGGCGTTCGGTCCACGTGCGTCGGGCCTCGGGGCGCGTGCCGCACGGGACATCGCGCAGGAGTTCCTGACCGAGGTCGACGCCGCCGAGTTCGCCGATCGCAAGCCGGCTCAACTGTCCGGCGGTCAGGCCCAACGGGTGGCGATCGCGCGGGCGCTCGCCGCGCGTCCGGCCCTGATGCTGCTCGACGAACCGATGGCCGCGCTCGACGTCGCTGCCGCCCCCATGTTGCGGCGGGTGTTGCGGCGTGTGCTCGAGGGGCGTTCGGCGTTGATCGTGACCCACGACGTGCTCGACGCGGTGCTGCTCGCCGATCGGGTGGTCGTCGTCGAAGGGGGCCGGATCGTCGAGGAGGGCCCGACCACGGCGGTGGTTGCTCGCCCGCGCACCCCGTTCACCGCGGGTCTCGCCGGGCTCAACCTGATCCGCGGACGGGTCACGACGGAGTCGGTGCTGGAGGACGACCACGGGGTCGAGGTGACCGGCACCCCGACCGAACCGCTGACCTCCGGGGAGCGGGGGATCGCGGTGTTCAGCCCGAACACCGTTGCGGTGCACGACGATCGGCCACACGGCAGCCCGCGCAACACCTTCCCGGTCACGATCACCGAGCTCGAACCGCGCGAGTCCTTGGTCCGCGTCCGCGCCGTCGACCGCTCGGGCGACACGCTGCTCGCCGACGTGACGGCGTCGTCGGTGGGGGAGTTGGATCTCTACCCGGGCAAGCAGGTGTTCTTCGCGGTCAAGGCGACGGCGGTCACCGTCTACCCGTCCTGAGCCGTCCGCGACCGGGCCTCAGCTGCGCCCGGGATGGGGAGGTCTACCCATCATCGACACCGTGATCGATGCGACTTCGCGTGACAGACTGGCGTCATGCAAGGCGCCCGGCTGACGATCGATTTCGCCGGCGAGATCTTCGAGGTCTCCCCGGAACGCACGTTCACCGTCGGGCGCACCGGCGACCTCGAACTGGACGACAACGGGTACCTGCACCGTCATTTCCTGGAGTTCGCGCATCGCGACGGGCTGTGGTGGATGCACAACGTCGGCAGTAGGTTGCCCGCGACCATCACCGGCGGCAGCGGCCTGATGCGCTCGACCGTCGCGCCCGGTGCCGGCGTCCCGATCGTGTTCTCGCCCTCGGTGGTCACCTTCTCCGCGGGCGCAACCACCTACGAACTCGAACTCACCACGAACACCGACATCTTCGAGTCCACGCCGCATGTCGTCGATCCCGGCCGGGGCAAGACCACGATCGCGCCGACGACCTTCACCGTCTCGCAGCTGCAGGCAATCGTCGCACTCGCCGAGCCGATGCTGAAGTACAGCGGGTCTGGTGCGTGGCAGATCCCGACCTCCGCCGACGCCGCCAAGCGACTGGGGTGGACGCAGACCAAGTTCAACCGCAAGCTCGACAACGTGTGCGACAAACTCGCGCGCGCCGGCGTCCGCGGTCTGCGCGGATCGGAGAGCGATCTTGCCGTGAACCGTCGGATGGTGCTGGTCGAGTACGCGGTCGCGACTCTGCTGATCACCGCGGACGACCTGCACCTGCTGGCCCTCGGCGAGGACACGCCCGACCGCATCGTCCGCTGAGCCCACCCGAATCCGCTCGATTTGGGCGCAGTGGGCCACCCGGCGTAAGCTGGTGCGTCGGTTCGGTATGTCTTGACGACACCCCGATCCGCAACCACAGGGCCGCCCATCCGGGGCGGAACCGTTGACCAGTGAGTATGTGGAGGATATGGCCAAGAAGGACGGTGTCATCGAGATCGAGGGCACGATCGTCGAAGCTCTCCCGAACGCAATGTTCCGGGTGGAGCTCACGAACGGTCACAAGGTGCTCGCACACATCTCGGGAAAGATGCGTCAGCACTACATCAGGATCCTCCCCGAGGACCGTGTTGTGGTCGAGCTTTCCCCGTATGACCTGACCCGCGGCCGCATCGTCTTCCGCTACCGCTGATCGCAATCGCACACCGCCGCGACCTGTCCAGTGATGGGTGAGTCGCGGCCTGATCCGAAGACAGTAGGCAGATGAAGGTCCAGCCGAGCGTCAAGAAGATCTGCGACAAGTGCAAGGTGATCCGCCGTAACGGCCGGGTCATGGTCATCTGCGAGAACGCTCGCCACAAGCAGCGCCAGGGCTGACCAAACCCGCACGAGTCGTGTCTTCGAGCAAGACGCAGACGAAAAACTGAAGATCGCCCCGTTCACCTGGACGAGGCGAACCATCGCAGCGCCCGACCCCCGTTCCTCAGCTGAGGAACAGGACGTCACCTTCGGCTCGGAGGCCGAAGACCCGCACCACTCACTCCTGAGTGAACACGGGACCGGCGACTGCACCAGACCTCCGGACGAAAAGCACAGGAGAAAGCCGACATGGCACGACTCATCGGTGTCGACCTGCCGCGCGACAAGCGCGTCGAGGTCGGCCTCACGTACATCTACGGTGTGGGCAAGACCCGCGCCGCCGAGGCGCTCGCCGCCACGGGCGTGAACCCGGACACCCGGGTTCGCGACCTCAGCGAAGAGGAACTCGTCAAGCTTCGCGACAACCTGGAGCAGTACCGCCTCGAAGGCGACCTGCGACGTGAGGTTGCCGCGGACATCCGCCGCAAGGTGGAGATCGGTTCCTACCAGGGCCTGCGCCACCGCCGTGGCCTGCCGGTCCACGGCCAGCGCACGAAGACCAACGCTCGTACTCGCAAGGGTCCGAAGAAGACGGTCGCCGGCAAGAAGAAGGCCAAGTAATCCAGGCCTTCCGGCCAGTCGGGCACGCACTCGCGTGCCAACCCATTCGCTGAAGTCTTACCCGTAGGAGAAAGTTCATGCCTCCCAAGAGCCGTACGGCTGCGGGCGCCAAGAAGGTGCGCCGCAAGGAGAAGAAGAACGTTGCCGCTGGTCACGCATACATCCGCAGCACGTTCAACAACACCATCGTTTCCATCACTGACCCCACCGGTGCAGTGATTTCGTGGGCCTCGGCCGGCCAGGTCGGTTTCAAGGGCTCGCGTAAGTCCACCCCGTACGCCGCCCAGATGGCTGCTGAGGCTGCTGCCCGCCGCGCCATGGATCACGGCATGCGCAAGGTCGACGTCTTCGTGAAGGGCCCGGGTTCGGGCCGCGAGACCGCGATCCGCTCGTTGGCCGCGGCCGGCCTCGAGGTCGGCGCGATTTCCGACGTCACCCCGCAGCCGCACAACGGTGTCCGCCAGCCCAAGCGTCGCAGCTGAGCTGACGAGAACTTCAAGGAGAAAATGACATGGCCCGTTACACCGGTCCCATCACCAAGAAGTCGCGTCGCCTCAAGACCGACCTCGTCGGCGGCGACAAGAACTTCGAGATGCGCCCCTTCCCGCCCGGCCAGCACGGCCGCGGTCGGGTGCAGGAGAAGGAATACCTGACCCAGCTGCAGGAGAAGCAGAAGGCTCGCTTCGCCTACGGCGTCATGGAGAAGCAGTTCGTCCGGTACTACAAGGAAGCGGCTCGCCGCTCCGGCAAGACCGGTGAGAACCTGCTCATCATCCTCGAGTCGCGCCTCGACAACGTGATCTACCGCGCCGGTCTGGCCCGCACCCGTCGTGCGGCCCGCCAGCTGGTCAGCCACGGTCACTTCGAGGTCAACGGCGTGCGCGTCGACGTCCCGAGCTACCGCGTGGAGCAGTACGACATCATCACCGTCCGTGAGAAGTCGCGCGAGAAGTTCCCGCTGCAGCTGGCCCGCGAGACCGTCGGCGACCGTCCGATCCCGGCGTGGATGCACGTCGTCCCGGGCAGCCTGCAGGTGCTGATCCACCAGCTGCCGACCCGCGAGCAGATCGACGTGCCGCTCACCGAGCAGCTCATCGTGGAGCTCTACTCGAAGAACTGATTCGACTTCCCGGGTTCGCTTGTCCTGCAAGCGAACCCGGGAATCGGTCGCTCTTCACGGCACAACCCTGATCCGGGGGACAGAGCCCGATCAGGTTTCGTCAGGCGTCAAATAGCGGTCGCCTGTGGAAAGGAAACAACGTGCTCATCGCACAGCGTCCCGTCCTCTCGGAGGAAGTTGTCTCCGAGAACCGCTCCCGGTTCGTCATCGAGCCGCTCGAGCCGGGCTTCGGTTACACCCTCGGCAACTCCCTTCGTCGCACCCTGCTCTCGAGCATCCCGGGTGCCTCGGTTACCAGTCTGCGCATCGACGGTGTGCAGCACGAGTTCTCCACGATCCCCGGGGTCAAGGAGGATGTCACCGAGATCATCCTGAACATCAAGGGTCTGGTCGTCTCCTCCGAGCACGACGAGCCGGTCGTCATGTACCTGCGCAAGCAGGGCCCGGGCGTCGTCACTGCGGCGGACATCGCGCCGCCGGCCGGTGTCGAGGTGCACAACCCCGACCTGGTGATCGCCACCCTGAACGACAAGGGCAAGATCGAGATGGAGCTGACCGTCGAGCGCGGTCGCGGCTACGTCTCGGCCAACCAGAACAAGTCCGCAGACCAGGAGATCGGTCGCATCCCGGTCGACTCGATCTACTCGCCGGTGCTGGCCGTCACCTACAAGGTGGAAGCCACCCGTGTCGAGCAGCGCACCGACTTCGACAAGCTGATCGTCGATGTCGAGACCAAGAACTCGATGGCTCCCCGCGACGCGATGGCGTCGGCCGGTAAGACGCTGGTCGAGCTGTTCGGCCTGGCTCGCGAGCTCAACGTCGAGGCCGAGGGCATCGACATGGGTCCGTCGGCCACCGACGCCGCGCTGGCCGCCGACATGGCACTGCCGATCGAGGACCTCGACCTCACCGTCCGCTCGTACAACTGTCTCAAGCGCGAGGGCATCCACACCGTGGGTGAGCTCGTCGGACGCAGTGAGGCCGACCTTCTCGACATCCGCAACTTCGGTACGAAGTCGATCGTCGAGGTCAAGGACAAGCTGCACGAGATGGGCCTTCAGCTCAAGGACAGCCCGCCCGGGTTCGACGCGAGCGCGATTGCCGACCGTTACGAGGACGACGCTGACGAGATCAGCTTCGCCGAGGACGAGCAGTACTGAGCCGCAACGCTTTTCGCGTAGCAAAGACCAACAGGAGAAATCATGCCTACCCCTACCAAGGGCCCCCGCATCGGTGGCGGTCCCGCGCACGAGCGGCTCATCCTCGCCAACCTGGCGCAGTCGCTGTTCGAGCACGACCGGATCACCACCACCGAGGCCAAGGCCAAGCGCCTTCGTCCGCTGGCCGAGCGTCTGATCACCTTCGCCAAGCGCGGTGACCTGCACGCCCGTCGTCGCGTGATGACCGTCATTCGTGACAAGGGTGTCGTCCACCGTCTCTTCGTCGAGATCGCGCCGGACATGACCGACCGTCAGGGTGGTTACACCCGCATTACCAAGATCGCGCCGCGCAAGGGCGACAACGCGCCGATGGCCGTCATCGAGCTCGTCCGCGAGCCCGTCAACGCCAAGCCGAAGCGCGCTGTCGTCGCCGAGGCCGAGGCTGCCACCAAGCGGTCCGCCAAGGACGCGGAGGCTGCTGACGAGGCGACCGCTCCCGCGCCCCTGGGCGACACCGAGGACGCTGCGGCCGGCGTCGAGCCGGGCGATGGCGAAAAGGTCCAGCAGGAGGACTGAGTCCTCACGCACGCGTGACCGGCGTCGTTCCCGAAAGGGAGCGGCGCCGGTTCGCATCTGCCGGGTCTGCAACTAGAGTCCTGCGTCATGGGCAGGACGCTCCGGCAGGGGGAGATCTTCGCCGGCTTTCGGGTGCAACGACGTCTGGGCGCCGG
Source organism: Yimella radicis (assembly GCF_054778255.1). Classification (NCBI taxonomy): domain Bacteria; kingdom Bacillati; phylum Actinomycetota; class Actinomycetes; order Micrococcales; family Dermacoccaceae; genus Yimella; species Yimella radicis. Next base: position 325,439 of record NZ_BAAGZR010000010.1, on the reverse strand, counting down.
TGGCATGGGCGCGGTGTACGCGGTCGATCATCCGCGCCTTCCACGGCAGTTGGCGCTGAAGTTGCTGACGGCGGACGCCACCGACGAGGGTGCCGCTGCCCGCTTCGAGCGCGAGGCCGAGACCATCGCGCGGCTGGACCACCCGAACATCGTCGGAGTGCTCGATCGCGGCATCGAGGACGGCCACCCGTGGATCTCCATGCAACTCATCGACGGGGTGGACGCCGACAGCCTGCTGCGCAGCGACGGTCCGCTGCCGCTGGGTCGTGTGGTGCACATCGGGACGCAGATCGCCGAAGCACTGGACGCTGCACACCGCCGCGGCGTGGTGCATCGCGACGTGAAGCCTGCCAACATCATGCTTGCCCGCGCCGAGCACGGGCAGTCCGAACGTGCGCTGATCACCGACTTCGGCATCGCCCGGTTGGAACAGGCAGCGGACGTGGGCGGTGCCTCGCCCGGCGAGGATTCCACCGCGCCGGTCGACATCACCGGCAGCCTGGACGGCGTCCGGGCGACCGCGGCGTACGCGTCCCCGGAACAACTCGCCGGTGACCCGACCGACGGGCGCTCCGACCAGTACTCCCTGGCGTGCACCGTGTTCGCCCTGCTGACCGGGCATGGTCCGTACCCTGGCCCGGTGCGGACGGCGATCATGGGTCACCTGAACGCCCCGATACCTTCGGTGGACGTCGAGCGTCCCGACATTCCGAAGGCCGCGGCCGTCGCACTGCAGCGGGCGATGAGCAAGCGCGCTGCTGATCGATACGACAACTGTGCGCAGTTGATGCAGCACTTCCGGACGAGCCTGGCGGCGCCTGCCGCGCCTGCCGCGCCTGCTGCGACGAAGCGGAATCGGATGCTCCTGCCGGCCGTCGGTGTTGCTGCGCTCCTCGGGGTCGGCGGAGTCGGACTGTGGCAGGTGCTGGGGGCGGACGCGGACCAGAAACGGATGGTGATCGGCACGACCACCGCCACTCGCACGACCGTTTCGACCAGCACGAAGCCCACCGAGGACGATCTGTGGCGCAAGGGTGCTCCGGTGCTGGCCATGTGGCCGAACCTGTTCCCACAGTCACCGTCGGCCGAGGGCTACCAGAACATGCTGTGTTCGCCGAACGACGAGGAGAAGTCGTTCCGTAAGGTGCAGAGCTCGTACCGGTTCATCTGCGCGGTGCGGCAGCAGGGACCGAGCAAGCCGGTGATCGATGTCGATCTGGTGGTCTACAAGCCGGGGGACGGGCAACGCGCACAGGACGCGATGGTCGACGGCGTCCCACCGCTCCCGGTCGTCGCGCACGGCACGAAGCTGCGTACCTACCACCTCAACGATCCGGTGGCGGGCAGCTGGATCCTGGTGCGGTACACCGCTGCTGACAAGCAGGACATCCACATCCAGGTGGGCACGAAGGATGGCTCACTGAGCTACTCCGAGCTGTACGACTGGATCGCAGCCGCCCCGTTCTGAGCGCTTCCCCGTCGAGGTGGCGTGGTCTCGATCGCGGCACTCCGCTAACGCTCCGCACCTACTCGACCACCGTGATCCGCACCTACTCGACCACCGTGGGTCCGCACCTACTCGACCACCGTGGGTCCGCACCTACTCGACCACCGTGGGTCCGCACCTACTCGACCACCGTGGGTCCGCACCTACTCGACCACCGTGGGTCCGCACCTACTCGACCACCGTGGGTCCGCGCCCATCTGTCAGGCGGCCGGCGGCTCTTGGGTCGGCGTCGTCTCGCTCTCCAACCACGTGGTGATCCAGGTCTTCAGATCGACGCCGATCTTGTCACTGAAGTGCTTGATGAGGTCGTCGCGGGTGACGTTGCCGTACTTCTTGACCGACGGCCAGGTCTTCAGCGCCGCCCAGAACTTGTCGCCGTAGGCGGTGGCCATGCGGTCGTACATCACGGCCCCGCACACGTAGACGTTGGAGGCTGCGAAGTCGTCCTTGTCGTACTTGCCGGGAGGGCCGGACTGACGGCGCAGACCGGGTTCCATCGACCGGTAACCACTCATCGTCATCTCGTACGGCGCGAAGCCGGCGTGGTCCTCGTACTTCGCCTGGAGGAAGAGAGCCAGACCCTCGTTCAGCCACATGTCACGCCAGTCGACCGGGGAGATGACGTCACCGACCCACTGGTGTGCGTACTCGTGGGCGAGGGTGGGCAGGAAGTATTCGCGCTGATTCGCGGTGCTGTCACCCATCGTGTTCATCGTCTGGGTCTCCATCGCCGAATCCGACGGCACCATCAGTGAGCCGCCGGTCGCGAACGGGTAGGGCCCGAGGTACTTCTCCAGCCAGGTCAGGATCTCGGGCGACTTCTTCAGACCGTCGACGACACGCGTTCGGTCGGAGCGATCGGGGCGGTACCAGTAGAACAGCGGCAGATCGCGAGGACCCTTGTCGGTGAGCAGCGCGTACTCACCGAAGGCCACAGTGGTCAGGTAGGACGATGCCGGCTGATCGAGGTGGAACCTGCGCACGCTGGTCTCGCCGGTGACCTTCTCCGGGCCGGGGCGACCGTTGAACACGCCCTTCGTGCCCTCGTGAGCAGTGAGTGTCGCGTCGTAGAACGCCTTGTCGGCCGGCTGGTCATTGACCGGGTACCAGGTGAACGCCCCGAACGGCTCCTGCATCGTCCAGGCGGTGCCGTCGGGCGACACGGTGAAGCCGAGCCCTTCGTCCTGGTCGCTGCGTTCGGACGGTGCGGGGACGGGCGCCGGGGTGCCGGAGTAGTCGACCACGAGTTCGTGGCGGCTGCCCTTGTCGAGCGTGCCGGTCGCAATCTTGAGGACGCTGTCGCCGCGGCTCGAGGTGACCGGTTTTCCGTCGAGAGTGGTCGCGTTGACGGTGAGCGGGGAACCGAGGTCGAACTGGACGTCGGTGCGCTGCTCGGTGACCCGGAAGGTGATCTTCGCTTTGCCGCTGAGCGTCTTCGTGCTGGGCTTCCAGTCGAGCGCGAGGTCGTAGTGGAGAGTGTCGAGGTAGGGCTCACCGCGGTGCGGGTAGTAACTGTCCTCGACCGGGTTCGACTGTGCCGCAGACAGATCCGACGGCTTGTCGGGCACGGGAGGCAGGTTCGGTTCCGACGGCCGATCGCCGGACGGCGATGTGTCCGGGCCGCTCGGTTCGGACGTGCCGCTCGACGTGGGCGCCGGGGTCACCGACGTGTCGATCCCGTTGCACCCGGCAAGGAGGGACCCGGCGAGGGCGAGTGCGAGCAGTCGGGTGGCTCGATGGCTGCGCCGGCGTACGTCCATTGCTTTCCCCTCAGGATTCGGAACGGTCCTCAGGGTAGACGCCGCTGCCGACACTCAGGTTCGAAAAGCCTTGGCCAGCGGCAGGATCGCCAGCACGAGCATCATCGGCACCGCGAACCCGAGGCGCAGGTTGTCGTTGCCCACGGCCCCGGTCATCACGGCGCCGAGGAGTCCGCCGACGTAGTTGAACTGGTTCGGTGGGCCGCGGTGGCCTCGCGGTGGGTCAGTGCATCGTCCATGACGACTTGCAAACATCCCTTTGCGGTTCAGGGCGGCCACCGGCTCCGCGAGTCGTTAGGCTGCCGACGTGCGACTACGGGTGGATTTCGGCTACGACGGCACGGACTTCTCCGGCTGGGCTGCGCAACCCGGACGGCGCACGGTCGAGGACGAACTGGCCAAGGCCTGGGCGACGATCCTGCGCGCCGATGCACCCAGACTCACGGTCGCCGGACGTACCGACGCAGGCGTGCACGCGCGCGGTTCGGTCTGCCACCTGGACGTCGACGAAGAACTGCTGGCCAAGCTGCCCGGGCGCTCGGACCGCGACCCGGTGGACGCCGCAGTCACGCGTCTCAACGGAGTGCTGTCGGACGACGTCGTCGTCCATTCAGTGTCGCTCGCTCGGCCGGGCTTCGACGCTCGCTTCTCTGCCAGCTCGCGTCGCTACCTCTACCGGATCGCCGACGCCGACGCGTTCCGTGACCCGCTGCGCCGGCGCGACACCGTCTGGATCAGGTCGCCCCTCGACCTCGACGCGATGGACGAAGCAGCCGCGAAACTGTTGGGGCTCAACGACTTCGCCGCCTTCTGCAAGAAGCGCGAAGGTGCCACCACCGTCCGGACGCTGCTGCGCCACGACTGGGCGCGCGCTGCTGACGGTGTGCTCGAAGGCACGGTCGTCGCGGACGCCTTCTGCCACTCGATGGTGCGTGCCCTGGTCGGTGCGATCGTCCCGGTCGGGGAGGGGCGGCGTCCTGTCGACTGGCCCGCACAGGTGCTGACGGCCGCCGTCCGTGATCCCGGTGTGGCGGTGATGCCGGCGCACGGCCTCAGCCTCGAAGAAGTTGCCTATCCGCCGGACGCCGAGCTGGCCGCTCGCGCCCAACAGGCTCGATCGGTGCGCACGCTCGATTGATCAGCCGCGGTTCGAGGTCGCGGGCGATGCCACCGCCGAAGGGACTTTTTTGCACAGAAGTTGTGCAATTGATCGTCCGGCATTGTGCGGACGTCGCCCCAAGCGGTCTGATTTCGTTGGTACGCAAGGGAATCGCCCGATTTGGGTGGACGCTCGTGCGCTCCCTATCATTGAACAGTTGCCTGCGCCCAGTGCGGCAGGCCGATCCGCTCCACCGAGCGGACCACCCGACAGACCAGAAGGAAAGACGAGTGCGTACCTACACGCCCACGACCGTCGCCGCTCAGGCCGACCGCAAGTGGCACGTCATCGACGCCACCGACGTCGTTCTCGGCCGCCTCGCGGCCCAGACCGCGACGCTGCTGCGCGGCAAGCACAAGCCGACCTTTGCTCCGCACATCGACACCGGTGACTTCGTCATCATCATCAACGCCGACAAGGTCGCGTTGACCGGTGCGAAGCTGGAGAAGAAGCGCGCTTACCGTCACTCGGGCTTCCCGGGTGGCCTGAAGTCGGTGTCCTACACCGAGCTCATGGCCAAGGACCCGGCGAAGGCCGTCGAGAAGGCTGTCCGCGGCATGCTGCCCCACACCTCGCTCGGCCGTAACCAGCTGGCCAAGCTGAAGGTCTACACGGGTTCCGAACACCCGCACGCTGCGCAGCAGCCCGTTCCGTTCGAGATCAACCAGGTCGCGCAGTAAGCGCCCCCGGTTACATAGTTTCCAAGGAGAATCGTGGCTGACCAGCAGATCGACAACGAGGCCCTCGAGGCCGACGAGCCCACCCTGAGCTCGTACACCAGCGAGTCCACCGAGGCCCCGACGAGCGAGCCGACCCGCCGCCCGTCCGCTTCGGCACCGGGCGGCGCCACCGGCCGCCGCAAGCAGGCCGTGGCCCGCGTCCGCATCGTCCCGGGAACGGGCGAGTGGAAGATCAACGGCCGCACCCTCGAGGCCTACTTCCCCAACAAGGTGCACCAGCAGATCGTCAACGAGCCGCTGACGCTGCTCGAGCTCGACGGCGCCTACGACGTGCTCGTGCGCGTCCACGGCGGTGGTCCCTCCGGCCAGGCCGGCGCCGTCCGCCTGGGTGTCGCCCGTTCGCTGAACGGTGTCGACGAGGAGCTCAACCGTCCGGCCCTGAAGAAGGCAGGCTTCCTGTCCCGTGACGCTCGCGTCCCGGAGCGCAAGAAGGCCGGTCTCAAGAAGGCCCGTAAGGCACCGCAGTACTCCAAGCGTTGATCCGACGCTTTTCGTCGAACGCCCCGTCGCTCAGTGCGACGGGGCGTTCGTCCTTCTGTTCTGTCTTGCCCGAAAAGGCGACCACTCGAAGGCCCGGCCCCGAAGGCCCGACGAGCTACTGCGGCGGGTCGACGGGATACGGCGCGAGAAAGACCGCCACCCGCTTGGCTCCCGGACTACCCGCACCGATGCGTCGGTAGCGCTCGTTGAGCTCGTCCAGCTCGGCCAGATAAGCGACGAACTGTTCCTCGGTCGCCAGGACCGGCACATCGCGCAGGCCGCACGACTCCTGCCAGATCGAAGCCCACGCGTCCTGATCGTCGATCCAGCGGTGCGCCCGCTGGGCGAAATGGTCGATGTAGTCGTGGTCGAGCCAGCGCCCGGTGGCGTCGTCCTCCGCGACGTCGTCGAAGGACTCGTCCTCGTCGTCGGCGATTGCCCAGACCCGGGTCTTGGCGTTGCCCAGGCCGGTGTCCTCGACCAGGCCGGCCGCCTCGAGCACGCGCAGGTGGTAGCTGATGACGCCGGTGTTGGTCTCCAGGACGCGGGCCAACTCGGCTCCGGTGGCGGCACCGTCGATGCGCAGGTGCGCGACGATGCGCGACCGCAGCGGGTGGGCGAGGGCCCTGCGTGGCTGTGACATCGCCCTCGATCCTAGGCCGTCGTGCCTGGTCAACGCGTCGGCCGCGGCCGGATCGGTGGCACCGGACGCCGTCGGGCGTACACTCGTCCGGATGCTCCGCCTCAGGGCTGCGAGCCCAAGGGAATGTGAGCAAGTCAGACAAGGGGTCCGTCGTGGCTCCGGCATCGATGGAAGCTAGGTGAGTAAGTGACGCGTCTGTTCGGCACCGATGGAGTACGAGGACTGGCCAACGGCCCGGTGATCAACGCCGACAAGGCGCTGCGGCTGTCCGAGGCAGCAGCCAGGGTCTTCGGACGCACAGTCACCGGCGGCGGCGAACGCATGACCGCGGTCGTGGGACGCGACCCGCGCGCCTCGGGTGAGTTCCTCTCCGCGGCGGTCATCGCCGGCCTGGCCTCCAGTGGAGTCGACGTGTACGACGTCGGCGTTCTGCCGACGCCTGCCGTCGCGTTCCTCACCGCAGACCTCGGCGCCAACTTCGGCGTCATGCTCTCGGCAAGCCACAACGCGATGCCGGACAACGGCATCAAGTTCTTCGCTCTCGGTGGCCACAAGTTGCCTGATGAGGTCGAGGACCGCATCGAAGACGCGATGGACGCCACCCCCGACCGCCCGACCGGCGCCGCCGTCGGACGCGTCCGCCCGTTCACCGAAGGTGCTGCGCGCTACACCGATCGGCTGCTCTCGTCGCTGCCGCACTCGCTCGCCGGGCTGCATGTCGTCATCGACGCCGCCCACGGTGCGGCCAGCGAGGTCGGCCCGGATGCGTTCCGCCGCGCAGGTGCGAAGGTCACCGTCATCGGCGCCGAGCCCGACGGTCTCAACATCAACGACGGCTACGGCTCCACCCACCTGGACAAGCTCCAGGCGACCGTCGTGGAGGCGGGTGCCGACTTCGGCGTGGCCTTCGACGGCGACGCCGACCGCTGCCTCGCGGTCGACGCGTCCGGCACCCAGGTCGACGGCGACCAGATCATGGCGATCCTCGCGGTCGGCATGAAGCAGCGCGGTGCGCTCGCGGGTGACACGCTGGTGGCCACCGTGATGAGCAATCTGGGGCTGCACAAGGCGATGGAACAGCATGGCATCACGGTCAAGCAGACCGCGGTCGGTGACCGTTATGTGCTCGAGGAGATGCGTCGCAGTAGCTACAACCTCGGCGGCGAGCAGTCCGGCCACGTCATCCTGACCGACGTCGGCACCACCGGCGACGGGGTGCTCACCGGACTCATGCTGGCGGCGCAGGTCGCATCGTCCGGCCGCACGATGGCCGAACTTGCCACCGTGATGTCCCGCCTGCCGCAGCACATGATCAACGTCAAGGACGTCGACAAGGCGGCTGTGGGAAGCAATGCCGCTGTGCAGGAAGCGATCTCGCAGGCGAGCGCGGAGCTCGGCGCCGACGGACGCGTGCTCCTACGTCCCTCGGGTACCGAGGCGGTCGTCCGGGTGATGGCCGAGGCCCCGACCGCTGAGCTTGCCGAGTCGGTGACCGCGCGTCTGGCGCAGGTGGTCCGAGCAGAGCTGGCGCTCTAGGGCCACCACCCGAAAGTCCGCAGTTCCGGCGAGTTGACCTCGAAGAACTGCGGACAGTCAATTTCCTGCGTCCGCAGCACGCGCGGGTGGAGTCGCCGGTTGTGCGGACTTTCAGGTGTGGGGGATGACCTCGTCGCCGAGGGAGATCTCCCCTTCGGAGTCGGGGATGAGGGCAACGGCCATCCAGGTCTTGCCGCCCGAACGCCGGTGCTGCGCAAGGGTTCTGATTGGTTCCTTCGCCGTGCGATAGGTCTGTGGATCGATCGTGGTCATCACGCATCGGTCGACCCGTTTGGCGACCCGGAAGTCGACGTCTGCGATACGGACGCCGCTCCATCCGTCCTCGGCGAACGCCTCGGGCACGCCGTCGATCAGGATGTTCGAGCGGAAGCGGTCGGATCCGATGGTCGCAGCATCCTCGCCGCGTTCCACCGCGTGTTCGGTCACCCAGTCCTGCAATCGAGCGACGGACGCCGTCGACAGCAGGGTGACCGGGTAGCCGTCCTGAAAAGCGGCATGGTCGTCCGGTCGTGAGAACTCCGGGTTCAATTGTCGTGCAGTCGGATTCGAGCACCACACCAAATGGAATCCCCGGGTGCCGAGGGCGCGGTCGAGCCAGGCGTCCGCCTGCGCACCGGCGGCCCGCGCGGTCATCGGCGGACGGGTGAACATTCGCACCGAACATTCCTCGCCGTCGTGCGGAAGGTCGACGGTGAGCGGCTCGATGCCGGGCGCCGACAGCTTCAGCGCCACCTGGGCGAGCCCGGTCGCAGCGTTGTCGGCCACGACGCTGAACAGCGGCGGGAATTCACGGGCGGAGATCAACTCGCCGAAGTCGTTGACGACCATCCACTCGCGGTCGCCGGCCAGTCCGGCACGGGTGACGGACGCCTTCTCGACCGGTCGGATCGCGGTGCTCTTGACGGGGTGGACGGCCAGGGAGACGACCCGCATCGATCAGCTCTTCCGCTTGGTGCCCGGTAGGTAGCCGGTGTCGATGACTGCCTTCACGAACGGTTTCGCCTTGTCCAACAGACCGGCGGCATCGGGTACGTGCGCCCAGAACGAGGCTGCGCTGTGGTCGGTCTCGCGTTCCATCTCGTCGTAGAGCTTCGCGCCGGCGTCGGTCATCGCACCGTCGGCGCCAAGAACTCCCTTGGCGCGCAACGATTCTGCGGCGCCGTCCCAATCGGCGTCCGACCACCCGCGGGTCTTCTGCGAGATCTTGCGCCCGAGGGTGCGTCGGCGCAGGTCGGGGTCGGGGTGCGGGGCCTCATGGAAGACCAACGCCTCAGCGGGGGAGAGACCGGCGAGGACGAGTGCCGCCACGTGACCGTCGCCGCGGTACTCGCGGGCGATCGCGATCGCGTGCCAGAACTGCAGGTGCGGCTCGTCCGGCCACGGCGCGAAGGCCCACGCAGCGGCCAGGGGGCGTCCGGCGTAGGACGCTTCGCCGATCGCGACGCGCAGCGCGCCGACCATCTCGCTGAGTTCGGGAGCCTCGACACGGTCACCGAGCGCATCGCGCAGGGATGCATCCACCGCACGGGTCCGCGCTGCGTCCACCTCGGGCAGGCCGGCGGTCAGCGCCGCGTTCCAACCGTGGTTCACGTATGCCGGATTGAAGTTGTAGAACGTGGCCGCGACGACCGCTGCGGTGCACCGTCCGAGCGGTGCGGCGCGTCCGCCGAAATAGAGGCCGAGCGGGTCGAGGCCGAGCGACTGCTGAGCGGCCTCGTTGTGCGGGTTGAAGTAGGCGAGCACGTGATACGGCTCGAGGGTCTCGTACGCGGCGCGGGCCATCAAGGAGCTCATGCGCCGACCCTACGCCCCGTGCGGGTTGAGCCGGCTTCAGTCGAGCGGGTTGAGCAGGCCGGTGTCGACGTCGTAGATGAACCCGCCCACCTCGGCGCGCTCGCCGATCAACGGGTGGCTGCGCACCTTCATCAGGTCGGTGCGCAGCGCCTTGCGCTGGTCGTCGACCACATGGAATCGCTGCCAGGTGGAGTCGGTGCCGGTGAGTTCGTTGATCTTGGCGTGCAGTTCGTCCTCGGTCTGCGCCGCCATCGCGCACTTGGTGTGCGGGATGACGACGATCCGGTTGACGTTCAACAGGTGCACCGCGAGCACCAGGGCCTCGAGGGCCGGCTCGTTGACGCGTCCGCCGGGGTTGCGGAAGATCTTCGCGTCACCGGGCTTCAGGCCGAGCATGCCGAGCGGGTCGATACGTGAATCCATGCAGGTGACAACGGCGACACCGGCCTTCGCGATGCCGTCGAATCCCTTGAGCGAGAACGCATCTGCGAACGCACGGTTCGCTTCGAGCAGGTCGTCGAATGCCATGTCATAGCCCCAGTCGTGTGGTGATGGTGAATGCGGTCGGCCTCGCGGTGGAAGCGAAGAAGTCGTTGCCCTTGTCGTCGACCACGATGAACGCGGGGAAGTCCTCGACCTCGATCTTCCAGATCGCCTCCATACCGAGTTCCTCGTACTCGACGACCTCGACGCTCTTGATGCAGTCCTGCGCGAGGCGAGCAGCGGGGCCACCGATCGATCCGAGGTAGAAGCCGCCGTGCGCGTGGCAGGCGTCGGTGACCTTCGTGCTCCTGTTGCCCTTGGCCAGCATCACCATCGATCCACCTGCGGCCTGAAACTGGTCGACATAGGAGTCCATGCGGCCGGCTGTGGTCGGGCCGAAGGAGCCGGACGCGTAGCCCTCGGGGGTCTTGGCCGGTCCGGCGTAGTAGACGGGGTGATCCTTGAGGTACTGCGGCATCTCCTCGCCGGCGTCCAGGCGTTCCTTGATCTTCGCGTGGGCGATGTCGCGGGCGACGACCAGCGGGCCCGTGAGCGACAGTCGGGTCTTGACCGGGTGCTTGGACAGCTCGGCCAGGATCTCGGGCATCGGTCGGTTCAAGTCGATCGCGACGACATCGTCAGAGCCCTTGTCCTCCAGTTCCTCGTGCGTGGTCTCGGGCAGGAAGCGCGCGGGGTCGGTTTCGAGCTGTTCGATAAACACTCCCTCCGGCGTGATCTTGCCCAGGCACTGGCGGTCGGCCGAGCACGACACCGCGATCGCGACGGGCAACGAGGCGCCGTGGCGGGGCAGGCGCACCACCCGCACGTCGTGGCAGAAGTACTTCCCGCCGAACTGCGCACCGATACCGAAATTGCGGGTCAGCTCCAGCACGCGCTCCTCGAGCTCGGTGTCGCGGAAGCCGTGCGCGGTCATCGAGCCACTGGTCGGCAGTTCGTCCAGGTACTTCGCGGACGCGTACTTGGCTGTCTTCAGGGCGAACTCGGCACTCGTGCCGCCGATGACGATCGCCAGGTGGTACGGCGGGCACGCGGCCGTACCCAGCGAGCGGAGCTTCTCGTCGAGGAACTTCAGCATCGCGTCAGGGTTCAGGATCGCCTTGGTCTCCTGGTAGAGGAACGACTTGTTCGCCGAGCCTCCGCCCTTGGCCATGAACAGGAACTTGTACGTCGTTTCGTGCCCGGCCTGGGTGTCGGCGTACAACTCGATCTGTGCGGGCAGGTTGGAGCCGGTGTTCTTCTCCTCCCACGTGGTGATCGGAGCCATCTGTGAGTAGCGCAGGTTGAGCTTGGTGTACGCGTCGTACACACCGCGGCTGAGCGCCGCCTCGTCCGGGGCGTCACCCTCGACGAGAACCTGAGATCCCTTCTTGCCCATGACGATTGCGGTACCGGTGTCCTGGCACATCGGTAGCACGCCGGCGGCAGCGATGTTCGCGTTCTTCAGCAGGTCGAGTGCCACGAATTTGTCGTTGTTGGACGCGTCCGGATCGTCCAGGATCCCCCGCAGCTGGCTCAGGTGCGCCGGGCGCAGGTAGTGCGCGATGTCGTGCATCGCGGTGGACGCAAGCAGTTGCAGAGCCGAAGGATCGACCTCGAGGAAGGTTCGGCCGCCGGGACCCTCGACGGTGCGGACTGCCTCGTCGGAGAGTTTGCGGTACGTCGTGGTGTCCGGCCCGATGGGCAGCAGGTCCTCGTAGGCGAATTCGGCCATCACTTGCTCCTTGTCGTCGATGCGGGACCAGCGTATTCCCGTGCCGAGGATGCCCGGCGGCAGGATCGGGCGCGTACGCCTGGAACGACGACGGGGTTCCGGTCGGATAGTCGTCGTGTCCGGATCGAGACCAAAACCGGTACCGGCGATACGGCCCGAATGACCCAACCATCAGTAAGGTCTGTTTGTCGTGACATTTGTCACATGCGGGTGGTGGGACATGCCGATCACTCGAAAGGACACAACAGGAGCGATCACATGACAGGCCGAACGCCACCTCGGCGCAGTGCCGCGTTCATCGCGGCGACTGCCCTCGTGGCCAGCATGGGGCTCGCTGCGTGCGGCAGCGACGACTCCGCCGGGGGCACCCCGACCCTCACCTGGTACATCAACCCCGACGTCGGTAACGCCGACCCGTCGGCCGCGAAGGGTGGTCAGGCCTACCTGGCCAAGCGTTGCGCGGACGGATCCAAGGGCAAGTACAAGATCAAGGTGCAGTTGCTGCCCAACGACGCGAGTGACCAGCGACTGCAATTGCTGCGCCGTCTCGCCGCAGGCGACAAGACGATGGACATCATGAGCGTCGACCCGGCGTTCGCCACCGAGTTCGCGGCGGCCGACTACTACGCACCGGTGCCCGACAACCTGCAGGCGCAGTTCAAGCAAGACCGGGTCCAGTCGTCCGTCGACGCGTCGATGTACAAGGACAAACTCGTGTCGGTGCCGTTCTGGGCCAACACCCAGCTGCTCTGGTACAAGAAGTCGGTCGCTCAGAAGGCCGGACTCGACCCGCAGAACAAGCCGGTCACCTGGGACCAGCTGATCGAAGCTGCCAAGAAGACCAACACCCAGATCGGCGTCCAGGCCAAGCTCTACGAGGGCTACGCGGTGTGGATCAACGCGCTGATCACCAGTGCCGGCGGCGCGATCGTCGAGAACCCCGGCGAGACCTACGACAACCTCAAGCTCGGCATCGACAGTGCAGCCGGCAGGAAGGCCGCCGACATCATCCGCAAGGTCGCGACGTCCGGCGTGGCCGGTCCGGCGATCGGTTCGTCGACCGAGACCGAGTCGCTCGGTCTGTTCGACGGACGCAACGGTGGGTTCCTGGTCAACTGGCCCTACACCTACGGCGCACTCGCCAACACCGACAAGAAGGACGTCGGTGCCGCGCTCTACCCGCGCGTCTCAGCGGGCGAGGAGTCCAAGCCCCCGTACGGCGGCATCCAGCTCGCTGTCGGCAAGGAATCCAAGCATGCCGACCTGGCCTATCAGGCGATCTCCTGCATCACGAACCAGGAGAACCAGACCATCTACATGACCAAGTCGGGCAACCCCGCCAGCCGCAAGAAGGTCTTCGACGACGCAGGCGTGGAGAAGGCCTTCCCCGGCGGCATCGCGAAGTTGATCCGGGAGAACCTCGACAACGCCGCACCGCGTCCGCTCACTCAGTACTGGGGTGACATCTCGTTGGCGCTGCAGCAGCGGTTCAGCCCGCCCGGGGCGCTCACCCCGCAGACCCCGGCGAGCACCCAGAAGTACATCGTCGAGGTCCTCAACGGAAAGGCACTGTTGTGAGTACCGCTACAGAAGCCGCTCCCGACACCCGCAAGCGCAAGGGCGGACTCTCCGACCGCGCGAAGGGTGAGCGGTCGCTCGGATGGAAGCTGGCCGGCCCCGCGTTCATCATCATGCTGCTGGTGACGCTCTACCCGATCGCGTACGCGATCTACCTGTCGCTGTTCAGCTACCGCCTCACCGACCCGAGCGCACGCACGTTCGTCGGGTTGCAGAACTACATCACCGCTCTGGGTGACGGCCTGTTCTGGGAGGCGTTCATGACGACGTTCTTCATCGTGGTTGTCACGCTGGTGTTCGAGTTGATCCTCGGTTTCGCGATCGCGTTGCTGATGAACAAGGTCGTTCTTCCGCGGCGCACGCTGCGCACGATCGTGCTGATTCCGTACGCGATCATCACCGTTGTCTCCGCGTTCGCGTGGTTGTACGCGGCGCAACCGGACACCGGATTCATCAACCACTGGCTGCACACGCTGAGCTTCGGCGCCTGGGACCTCAACTACGACTGGTTCGGCGGACGCTGGAGCGCGCTGTTCATCATCTGCCTGTCGGAGATCTGGAAGACCACCCCGTTCGTTTCGCTGCTCCTGCTGGCCGGTCTGGCCCAGGTGGACGGCGCGATGGAGGAGGCCGCGAAGGTCGACGGTGCGTCCTGGTGGCAGCGTCTGACCAAGGTGATCCTGCCGAACATGAAGGCGGCGATCATGGTCGCCACCCTCTTCCGCACGCTCGACGCGGTGCGTATCTACGACAACCCGGTGGTGATGACCGGTGGTGCGAACAAGACCACGACGCTGTCGATGCTGGTCGGCCGGGAAACCGTCGAACGCGTCGAGATCGGCATGGGCTCCGCGCTCGCCGTGATCTTGTTCATCATCGTGCTCATCATCGCGGGCATCTTCGTCAAGGGCTTCAAGGTCGACCTGGCCGGTGGAGGGAGGAGCTGATCCATGGAAACCAACGTCAGCAACAAGGCAAAGTGGGGAATGTTCGCCTTCTCCATTCCAGTGATGATCTGGACGATCATTCCGATCATCTGGATCTTCGCGACCTCGCTGAAGAAGCCGGGCGACCTCACCAACCCGGACAAGAGCTCGTTCGGCAACTTCTGGCCCAAGGAACCCACTTGGGACAACTACAAGCTGATCTTCAGCTCCGACGGTGCTGGTGAACTCTTCAAGCCGGCCCTGTGGAACTCGATCATCATCTGTCTGCTCGCGACCTTCATCGCGGTGATCCTGGCGACGTTCTGTGCGTACGCCATCGCCCGACTGGACTTCCCGGGCAAGAAGCTGATCCTCACCACGGCGCTCGCGGTGTCGTTCTTCCCGGTCATCGCGATGGTCACCCCGCTGTTCAACCTGTGGCGTCAGATCGGCCTGTTCGACACAATGCCCGGTCTGGTCATCCCGTACCTGGCGTTGACCCTGCCGCTGTCCATCTGGACGCTGTCTGCCTTCTTCCAGCAGATCCCGTGGGAGATGGAGCAGGCGGCGCAGGTCGACGGCGCAACCAGCTGGCAGGCCTTCACCAAGGTCATCGCCCCGTTGGCCGCACCCGGTGTGTTCACGACCGCGATCATCGCGTTCTTCACCGCCTGGAACGACTTCGTGTTCTCGAGCAACCTGACCTCGGAGAACGCGCGGACCGTCCCGGCTGCGCTGGCCTTCTTCACCGGCGCCAGCCAGTTCGAACAGCCGACGGGCGCCATCTGCGCGGCCGCGGTCGTCGTCACCATCCCCGTCGTCATCCTCGTGCTGCTGTTCCAGCGCCGGATCGTCTCGGGCCTCACCTCCGGTGCCGTCAAGGGCTGACCGGGCACATCTCGTACGCCCTGTTTTCGAAAGGCAGATTTCATGTCAAGCATCGAGCTGAAGAACATCGTCAAGAAGTACGGTGACGGCTTTCCGGCAGTGAACGACGTATCGCTGGACATCGCGGACGGCGAGTTCATGATCCTCGTCGGCCCGTCCGGTTGCGGTAAGTCCACGCTGCTGCGGATGGTCGTGGGCCTGGAGGACATCACCTCCGGTGACCTGCTGATCAACGGCAAGCGGGTCAACGATCTCGCGCCGCGTGACCGCAACCTGTCGATGGTGTTCCAGAACTACGCCCTTTACCCGCACCTGACGGTGGGGGAGAACATCGCCTTCCCGCTGCGGCTGGCCAAGGGTCAGCACAGCGAGGAGGAGATCAAGTCCAAGGTGCAGGCCGCCGCCGACATGCTGGAGCTCAACGAGCACCTCGAGCGCAAGCCGGCCAACCTGTCCGGTGGTCAGCGGCAGCGTGTGGCCATGGGTCGCGCGATCGTCCGTGACGCGGACGCGTTCCTGTTCGACGAGCCGCTGTCGAACCTGGACGCCAAGCTGCGCGGTCAGATGCGTACCGAGATCGCGCGCATGCAGCGCCGCCTCGGCATCACCACCATCTACGTCACCCACGACCAGACCGAGGCGATGACCCTCGGCGACCGGGTCGCGGTGCTGAAGAAGGGTGTGCTGCAGCAGTGCGCATCGCCGCGTGAGTTGTACGAACAGCCGATCAACCTGTTCGTCGCCGGCTTCATCGGTTCGCCGCCGATGAACTTCCTGCCCGCGCGGGTCGACGGCGACACCCTGCACCTGCCGTTCGTCGACGTCCGTATGGACGGCGATCTTGCGGCCAAGGTGAAGGGCAAGGATCTGGTGATCGTCGGTCTGCGTCCCGAGTACATCAAGGACGCCTCGCTGGGCGACAAGATCGACGGTGTCACGTTCACCGCGAACGTCGACCAGACCGAATGGTTGGGCAACGAGCAGTACGCCTACATCCCGTTCGATGCCGACTCCGCAGTGCGCGACAAGCTCGAGGAGCTCGACCGCGACCTCGACGGTGAGGGCATGCGCACCCAGATGATCGTCAACCTCGACTCCCGTTCGCGGGTGCTCGAGGGAGACGACGCCGAGTTGATCTTCGACCCGTCGTTGATGCACGTCTTCGATCCGGAGTCCGGCGACAACCTGACCCGCGACGACGACAAGGCGGCCGACATCGCTCGCGACTCCGAGCAGCAGCGCAAGGCTGCCCTCGATCGTGCCAAGGCGCGCGAGGCGAAGTCCTCGAACACCCCGGCGCACGCCGGCGACCGTGATCGGGACGGTGGCTCCTCGCGGGCGTCCTGACCGCAGGTACACCAAAGGGCCCGTCCCGGTTCGCCGGGGCGGGCCTTGCCCGTCCACCTTCTGCCGTTCACTCCAGCTCGGCGAACTTACTGAACGCGTGCGAACCCACTAGGTGTGTGAGGTAGGTCCGCGTTGGACTAGCAAGTTTGCGGGGATCCGGGGCAATATATGCGACTGGGTCGCATCAAGGAGTAGGGTCCTTCGCATGCACGTACCCGACGGATTCCTCGACGTACCGACGTCGCTCGGCACGGGCGTCATCGCCGCCGGCGGCGTGGCTCTCGCGCTGCGCGGAGCACGCCGCGAACTCAGCGAGGCCGCCGCACCGCTCGCCGGTCTGGTCGCGGTGTTCGTGTTCGCCGCGCAGATGCTGAACTTCCCGGTCGGCGCGGGCACCTCGGGTCACCTGCTCGGCGGCGCGCTCGCCGCGATCCTGGTCGGTCCGTACACGGCAACTCTTGCGCTGACCGTCGTGCTGCTCGTCCAGGCTCTGCTGTTCGCCGACGGCGGCATCACCGCGCTCGGCACGAACGTCGTGCTGATGGGCATTGTCGGTGTCTGGGCCGGCTGGTTGGTCTTCCGTGGACTGCAGGCCGTTCTGCCCAAGAAGCGGACGATGGTGACACCCGCCGCGTTCGTCGCCGCGTTGCTGAGCGTCCCGGCCGCTGCGCTGGCGTTCACCGGCCTGTACGCCATCGGCGGCGAAGCCCCGATCCCGCTCGGCAAGCTCGCGGTCACGATGCTCGGCTGGCACCTGCTGATCGGCCTGGGTGAGGCGCTGATCACGACGCTCGCCGTCTCGTCCGTGCTCGCCGCACGTCCGGACCTGGTGTACGGCGCGCGCCGCTACCGGGCCGACAACGAACTCGTCATCCGCCGCACGGAGGTGGCCGCATGAGCACCGATCTCGACCAGACGGCCGAGCCGCACAGCGAATCGTCCATGAAGCGGGTCTCCACCCGCACGGTCCTGATCGTCGGGACAATCGTCAGCATCCTTCTCGCGGGCGTCGTGTCCTTCTACGCGTCCGCCAATCCTGATGGTCTGGAGTACGTCGCCGAGTCGCTCGGCTTCGCCGACTCCGCGAAGGACCATCAGACTGCAGACTCACCGCTCGCCGACTACACGGTCAGCGGTGTGGCCGACTCGCGAGTGTCGGGGGGACTCGCGGGTCTGGCCGGTCTGATCGTCGTTGCCGCGATCATGGCCGGTCTCATCTGGCTGCTGCGCCGCAGCTCGCGTAAGAACGACTGACCGCTTTGGGTGGTCCGCACGGGCACGCCCTGCACTGGCACGGTCACTCGCCGGTGCACGCGCTCGCACCGCAGGTGAAGCTGGTGGCACTGGCGCTGTTCGTCGTGTCGGTCGTCGCGACCAGCACGAGCAACTGGTGGGCGTTCGGAGTCCACGCTCTGCTGCTGGGCGGTGCGATCACCGTCGCGCGGGTGCCGGTGACCTCCCTGGTGCGTCGGATGTGGATCGAGGTGCCGTTCGTCGTGTTTGCGGTGCTGATGCCATTCGTGTCCACCGGTCCGCGGACGCAGCTGCTCGGGGTCACCGTGTCCGAACCCGGCTTGCATGCCGGTCTCGCGTTACTGGCCCGAGGGACGCTCGGCGTGCTCGCGTCGCTGTTGTTCGCGGCCACGACCGAGGCGCCGGACGTCGTCCGCGGCCTGGACCGGTTGCGGTTGCCGCAGCAACTGGTGCAGATCCTCGGATTCACCGTGCGCTATCTGGACGTCGTGACCGATCAATTGCGCCGGATGCGGATGGCACGTGAATCCCGAGGATTCACAGCCACATCGGTGCGTCAGTGGCCGGTGCTTGCGTCCACCGCCGGCGCCTTGTTCATCCGTTCCTACGAGCGCGGCGAACGAGTGCACTTGGCCATGTTGTCGCGCGGGTACGGTGGGCGGATGCCGCGCGCCGAAGCAGAACACGTGACTGTCCGGGCATGGATCCTCGGTCTCACCGTCCCGGTTCTTGCAGCGACGGTCGCCATCGTGAGCCACCTGCTGTGAGCACACCTGTTCTCGACGTCCGCGGACTGGCTTTCGCCTACCCGGACGGCCACCAGGCGCTGTTCGGTGTCGATCTGCACGTGCACCGTGGCGAGCGGGTGGCGTTGCTCGGTCCCAACGGTGCCGGCAAGACCACACTCGTGTTGCAGCTGAACGGGATTCTGCGCGCCGGGGCGGGGTCGGTGGCTGTCTCCGGGCTGCCCGTCGACGACAAGAACCTGCTCGAGATCCGGCGCCGCGTGGGCATCGTCTTCCAGGACCCTGACGACCAGTTGTTCATGCCGACGGTGGGGGAGGACGTCGCGTTCGGACCGCGCAACCTGGGGCTGCGCGGAGCCGAACTCCAGCAGCGGGTCGAGCACGCTCTGGAATTGGTCGGTATGGCCCAGTTCGCGGGGCGTCCGCCGCATCACCTGTCGTTCGGTCAACGGCGTCGCGTCGCCATCGCGACCGTGCTTGCGATGGAGCCGGAGATCCTGGTCATGGACGAACCGAGTTCGAATCTCGACCCGGCTTCACGCCGCGAGATCGCCGAGATCGTCCAGTCGCTCGATGTGACGATGCTGATGGTCACCCACGACCTGCCGTACGCGGTGCAACTGTGCGAGCGATCGGTGATCCTGTCGGACGGCGTGATCGCCGCCGACGGCCATACCGTCGACCTGCTGTCGGACGACGATCTGATGAAGCGCCACCGTCTCGAGATGCCCTTCGGGTTCGACGTGCGTGGCCTCAAGCGCGTCACCGACTGAACCCCAACCAAATCCGCGTGAGTTTGTGCCCTTCGCCGGGCCCGGCGAAGGGCACAAACTCACGCGGATTTCAGTCGATTGCGAGGTCTGCTCGGGTCGGCGGGTTGGCTCCGGCACGGGACACCGTGATCGATGCCGCCGCGACTGCACGTTCGAGTGCGGGCAGGACGTCGTCCCAGCCGGCTTTCTGAAACCGGGACCGTGCTGCGAGGCTGCCCAGGAAGCCGGCGTCCGACAGGCCGCTCAATAGCCCGGACATGAACGAGTCGCCCGCACCGACGGTGTCGGTCACCGAAACCGATTGGCCGGCAACGGTTTTCACCGCATCGTCGGAGCCGGCGGACGGCAGGCAGGCGACCGCACCGTCGGACCCCCGCGTCACGACGACCAAGGCCGGACCGAGCTGCGCCCACAGGCGCGCGATCTGCTCGACCGGTACCTCGCCGTACAACCAGCGCACATCCTCGTCACTGGCCTTGACCACGTCGCAGAGCCCGACCAACTGCTCGATGTCGGACCGCGCGTCGCCCGGCTCACCCATCAGCTGCGGACGGCAGTTCGGGTCGTAGGAAATGGTGCCGTGGGCGCGTTGGGTGAAACACGCCTCGCGGATGGCGGACGCGCCCGGTTGCAGTACGGCCGCGATGGATCCGGTGTGCAGGTGCTCGGCCGCGGGAAGCTCGTACGGCACCTGCCAGTCGATGTCGAACGTGTACGTCGCCGCACCCGTCTCGTCGAGGACGGCCTCCGCGGTGGCCGTACGTTCGGCACCGTCGCTGCCGGCCACCAACTGGACGTCGTCCGCGGCGAGGTGCGCGCGGATCGCGGCGCCGCGGTCGTCGTCCCCGATGAACGTGGCCAGTTGTGCCGGGTGCCCGAGCCGGGCCAGCCCTATGGCGACGTTAAGCGGCGACCCACCGACATGCTCGGCGACCTCGCCGTTCACCGGGCGCACGACGTCCACAAGCGCCTCACCGACCACCAACGTCCGCATGATCAAGATTCCGCTCAGCGGTAGTCGTCGACCTTGGCCGCGATGTGCCGGGCCTCGACCATCCGGATGGTGCCACTGGTGGAACGCATCACCAGCGACTGCGTGGTGGCGCCGCCACCTTCGTAGTGGACGCCCTTGAGCAGTTCGCCGTCGGTGATGCCGGTGGCGACGAAGAAGCAGTTGTCGCTCTTGACCAGTTCGTTGGTCGACAGCACCGCGTCGATGTCGTGACCGGCATCGATCGCGCGCTGCTTCTCGTCGTCGTCGACGGGCCACAGGCGACCCTGGATGACGCCACCCATGCAGCGCATCGCGCACGCGCTGATGATGCCCTCGGGGGTGCCACCGATACCGAGCAGCAGGTCGATACCGGTGCCCTCGCGGGCGGCCATGATCGAGCCGGCGACGTCGCCGTCGCTGATGTAGCGGATGCGGGCGCCGGCGTCGCGCACCTGGCGACCGAGCTCCTCGTGGCGCGGGCGGTCGAGCATCACGACGGTGACGTCGGAACGGTTCATTCCCTTGGCCTTGGCGACCCGTCGGATGTTCTCGGCGACCGGCAAGCGGATGTCGACGACGTCGGCCGCCTCCGGGCCCGCCGCGAGCTTGTCCATGTAGAAGACCGCGCTGGGGTCGTACATCGAACCGCGCTCGGAGACCGCCATGACCGACACCGCGTTGTTCATGCCCTTCGCGGTGAGGGTGGTGCCGTCGATCGGGTCGACCGCGACGTCGACCTCCGGGCCGGTGCCGTCACCGACACGCTCGCCGTTGAACAGCATCGGCGCGTTGTCCTTCTCGCCCTCACCGATCACGACCACGCCGTTCATCGCGACGGTGGAGATCAGTTCGCGCATGGCTGCGACGGCAGCGCCGTCGGCGGTGTTCTTGTCGCCACGGCCCACGAATCGTGCGCCGGCCATTGCGGCGGCCTCGGTGACACGCACCAGTTCGAGCGCGAGGTTGCGGTCGGGTTTGATCGAGATCGACGGCTGTTCGGACATGGGTCTCCTTCGAACGGGCGTGGGGCTTGGGCTGAGCCTATCGGCCATGTGGCGTGCGCCACCGTCCGATCCGGGTAGTCGATGGCGCGGTCACGCCCGCGATGAGGGACGATGGACGGCGTGACCGTCGACGAAACCGCCACGCAGCAGCACCCGCAGGACCCCGGCACGCAGCCGGCACCGAAGCGACGGGGTATGCGCGGTAACGCAAAGAGCATGATCATCTCGATGCTCGTCGTCATGCTCGGCGTCATCGGTTGGAACGCGCTGATCCCCCGGGTGAACAAGATCGATCGCGAGGGCGTCGACGTCGCCGCCATCGCGCGCGAGACCAACATCTCGCTGAAGTGGCAGGTGTCCTACCCGCAGCCGGCGCCGAAGGGGTGGATCCCTGCCAACGTCCGGGTCATCCGTTTCCAGAACCAGCCACCGACCTGGCAGGCCGGCTACGACCTGCCCGACAGCAAGTACATCGCCGTCCAGCAGACGGCCGAACCCACCGAGATGTGGGTGAAACACCAGACCAACTACGCCAAACCGCAAGGCACGGTGCAGGTCGATGGTGCCGAGTGGACCAAGCTGTACCGCTCGAGCAACAAGCAGTCGTCGCTGGTGCGCAAGGATCCGTTGAACGGCCTCTCGACGATCGTGACCGGTCGTGGCGAGTGGTCCGAGCTGCAGAAGTTCGCCTCGCTGTTGAAGCCGGCCAAGACGTCCTGAGGTTCGCACTCGGCAATCGGTCCTGGTAGCAACCGGTTTCGTCTACTACGGATGTAGCGAGGTCAGTCGTCGGCGGGTTCGTCGCCGGTGAGCCGCTGCACCCGCTCCTGCGCGTCGTCCAGCCAGGTGTGGCAGTGCTTGGCCAAGGCCTCGCCGCGCTCCCACAGCCGCATCGACTCCTCGAGCGACACCGAGCCGGCCTCCAACGTCGAGACGATGCGGGCCAGCTCGTCCCGCGCCTCTTCGTAACCGAGTTCCTTCACGTCGGCGAACTCGTCGCCGGCGGCGGCTGCTTCGGTCTTCGGTTGCTGCTTGGGCATGCGTGCCAGCCTACGACGCGGGCTCCGCGACGGGACGGACGGCGAAGTCGCCGCGCGCCACGGTGACCCGCAGCAGGTCGTCCGCTGAGACGTCCGCGACGTCGGTGATCACGCTGCCGTCGACCTGACGCACGACCGCATACCCGCGCTCAAGGATCTGCTGCGGCGACAGTGCGCGCAGTTGCCCCTGCAGGTGCGTAACGCTGTCGTGCGAGCGTTCGAGCCTGTGCGACAACCGAATTCGTGCGCGTTCCTGCAGTCGGACGATCTCCTCGCGGCGCGCCTGCACCATCGTCTGCGGGTCGGCGAGCACCGGACGGCTGGTCAGCATGTCGATCCGCTGGCGTTCGTGGGAGATGCGCCGGTGCAGGCTGTGTGCACCCGTCTCGCGCAACCGGCGAACACCGGCAAGCTGCTCCTGCAGGTCGGGGACGATCAGCTTCGCCGCGTCGGTCGGGGTGGACGCGCGGACGTCGGCGACGAAGTCGAGCAACGGACTGTCCACGTCGTGCCCGATGGCGCTGACCACGGGGGTGCGCGCCGACGAGATCGCTCGGATCATCGTCTCGTTGGAGAACGGCAGCAGATCCTCGAACGATCCGCCGCCTCGGGCGATCACGATGACATCGATGTCGGGATGCGCGTCGAGCTCGCTCAGCGCGGCGGTGACCTCCTCGACCGTCGACGACCCCTGGACGGCAACCTGCCGGATCTCGAATCTCGTTGCCGGCCAACGGCGCCGAGCGTTCTCGACGACGTCGCGCTCGGCCGCGCTGTTGCGTCCGCAGATGAGTCCGACGGTCTTGGGGACGAACGGCAGCGGCCGCTTGCGGGACGCATCGAACACCCCTTCGCTGCGCAGCAACTGCTTGAGGCGCTCGACCCGGGCGAGCAGTTCGCCGATGCCCACGGCGCGGATCTGACGCGCGTCCAACTGCAGCGAACCGTTGCGCGACCAGAAGGTCGGCTTGGCATGCATCACCACGCGAGCGCCCGGCTGCACGGACGGCCCCATCGCGTTCAGCGTGTTGACGTGGGTGGTGACCGACATCGACAACTCCGTGTCGGTGTCGCGCAGGGTGAGGAAGACGGTGGGCGCTCCCGGACGGCGGTTGACCTGCACCAGCTGCCCCTCGACCCAGACCGGTGACATCTTGTCGATGTAGTCGCCGATCTTCATGCTCAGCAGGCGCAGCGGCCATGGCTCGTCGGCCGTGGTGTCGGCGGCCTTCTCGGGCAGGGGAGTCACGCTGCCGAGAATAAGCCGCGTTCGTCTTGCCGACGTGGGCACATGGAAAGGTCCCGCGTATGTCCTCCCCTGAATGACATACGCGGGACCCTTCACCCCCGTGAGCGCGGCACCCCCGTGTCCGCGTCATAACCATCGACGCCGTGACCGCGGTGAACGGTTGCCTGGAGTCGGGAAGATCTCGCGATGTGAGACAGATCGCAGGGTGGCTGCAATTCGGGACGCGGCGCTCGCTCACCTACCATGGCAAGCATGACTTCGACGACCGAGACCGTCCGCGCCGAGAGCACCGACACCAAGCGCGTCCTGCTGGCTGCGCCGCGGGGGTACTGCGCCGGTGTCGACCGCGCGGTCATCACCGTCGAGAAGGCGCTCGACCTGTACGGACCGCCGGTGTACGTCCGCAAGGAGATCGTGCACAACAAGCACGTGGTGACCACGCTGGAGAAGCGTGGGGCGATCTTCGTCGACGAGACCCAGGAAGTACCCGAGGGCGCCACGGTCATCTTCTCCGCCCACGGAGTCGCGCCGGTCGTGCATGACGAGGCCGCTGCGCTGTCGTTGAAGACGATCGACGCCACCTGCCCGCTGGTCACCAAGGTGCACCGCGAGGCCAAGCGGTTCGCGTCCGACGACTTCGACATCCTGCTCATCGGGCACGAGGGCCACGAGGAGGTCGTCGGCACGTCCGGCGAGGCACCCGAGCACATCACGCTCGTGGAGAGCCCTGACCACGTCGACGAGGTCACCGTGCGCGATCCGGAGAAGGTCGTCTGGCTGTCGCAGACCACGCTGTCGGTCGACGAGACGATGGAGACCGTGCGCCGGCTGCGGGAGAAGTTCCCCAAGCTGCAGGATCCGCCCTCGGACGACATCTGTTACGCCACGCAGAACCGTCAGCTTGCGGTGAAGCAGATGGCGCCCGACACCGATCTGATGATTGTGGTCGGCAGCCGCAACTCCTCCAACTCGGTGCGCCTGGTCGAGGTGGCCGTCGAGCACGGCGCCCGGGCCGGGTACCTGGTCGACTACGCCGACGAGATCGACGAAGCGTGGCTCGAGGGCGTCTCGACGGTCGGCGTCACCTCCGGTGCATCGGTGCCGGAGGTGCTGGTGCGCGATGTGCTGACCTACCTGGCCGAGCGCGGTTACGAGGACGTCAAGCCGATCGTGGCCGCCGAGGAGAGCCTGCTGTTCTCGCTCCCGAACGAACTACGTCGCGACCTCAAGGCCAAGAACGGCGCGGACGCCGACAAGGTGCGCCACGACGCCGGCTCGCTGCACTGAGGCGTCCCGCGCCGGAGCTGACATCGGCGCCAGTCGCGCGGGGTATCGAGATTTGCTCGCATCCTGACGCGAGCGGATCTCGTCACCCCAGGCATCTGGCCAAAGCTTCAGCCGGCGGCGGCACTCACCCGCCGGGACTGCGCCGCGACGTAGGCCAGGCGCACCCAACGGGCCAGCGTCGTGCCGATCACCAGGCCGAGGGCGACAGCGAGGATCACGCCGGCCGCGAGAGCTGCGGTGGGACCGGACAGCTGCGGTTCCAGCCCGAGTTGAGCGACCGAGACCAGGCCGATCGACCCTGGCACGAGCAGCCAGAAGCTCGGTAGAAAGAGCACCATGCGTGGCAACCCCCGGCGAAGCACTGCGACAGACCACGCAGTGACGCTCGCAACGATCGCGCCCACGAAGGCACCGGTCCAGGCAGTGTTCGTCAGCGCTTGGGTGATCAGCTGAGCGGTCATCGTCGCGGCGAGCACCAACAGCACCCAGGGCGCGATGGTCCGAGGCACGGACTCCTGCAAGCAGATCCCGGCGGTCACCAGCAGCAGTCCGAGAGTCGGGCTCCACCAGCCGAGGTCGTCGGTGCGGGCGTTCTGCAGGGCTCCGGCGTCGACGTCCAACAGTGCAGCGGCGCCGACGATGCCGATTGCAAACATCACCAATTGCGTTGCGCCCGAAGTCAATCGGGCTGTTCCGCTGACGACCGCACCATTGACCAGCTCAGAGAGGCCGGTCACGATCGTTGCGCCGGGAAGCAAGACCGCCACCGGCGGCAGGAGGGTGCGCAATGGACTTGCCACGTAACCGTGTCGGTACGCCCAGAACGCGACGAGCGAGACTCCGAACGCGGCCACGCATGGAAGGAGGGCAGCGGGTAGCAGCCCACGTCCCGTGCCGCGCATGAGCATCGCGACGAACGGCGACATGAGTGCTCCGAACGCGACCGCTGCCCAGGACGGTTGCAGGATGAGGGCCAGCCCGACGCCGACGCACAGACCGCCGAAATACATCCCGCTGACGGGGTGTCGGTGCGGCTGGGCGCGAAGGCCCCGCAAGCGCAGAAGGGCTTCATCCGGATCCATCGAACCGGCCAGAAGGCCTTGCTGGATCGCAGCGACCGCTGCGGACTGATCGAGACGCAGCGGACCCTCGACGGACTCATAGGTCGCGGGTGTGCCGTGGCCGAGCGACAGCGCCACGCCGACCGGCTGCGCGTGCAGCTGGACGCCCGGGTGTCCGAGTCGAGTGGCGATGACCCGAATATCCCGCTCGACCTCATGCGATCCGGCGCCGCCGGCGATGAGTGCTGCAGACAGGTACACCAGCAGTTGGCGCACCTGGTCGTCACTGGCTCGGTTCACCCGCCGATTATTGCGGAGGGTCCGGCGCCCAACCGCGCAGCAGGGCGGCCTCGACCGCGCGGTAGAGCGATTCGTCAGCCAGTCCCTGGCTCTCCAGCGAGACGGCGCCGTGCACGGCGGCCCAGATGGCGCGAGCGATGAGCTCGGGATCCTCGGGGCGCAGCATGCCGGCGTCGACTGCTCGTGCGACGCGAGCGACCAAGGGGGCGAGGGCGCGCTCACCCGCCTGAATCGTGCGACCGGTCTCGACCGGTTGGCCCAGACGTCCGCCGAAGATGACCGCGTAGAGGGCAGGGCGTCGGATGGCCCATCGTCGATAGGCGTCGCTCAGCGATCGGAGATCGACCAGTGGATCATCGCTCAGCGGTGCGGACTCCTGGGCTGCGGCGAAGCTGGAGAGGGCGTCCACGACGGCGGCCTCGATCAGTTCGTTCTTTCCGCCGAACAAGGTGTAGATGGCGTTCGTCGAGGTCCCGGCGGCGCCGGCGACGCGCCGCAGCGACAGGCTGTCTGCGCCACCGTCGGCCAGTTGCTCGGTCGCGACACCGATCAGTCCGGTTCGCAGCGCATCGTCGTACACCTGGGGTCTTGCCATACCTCGAATCATCTCATAACCTTGTTTTATAACGTTGTTCTGAAACTCGAAGAGGTGGTGCACGATGGCACGGACGGGCAGCGGAATCCACTGCGGCCGATACACGAACCAGCCGGTCGACGCAGCGGTCGTGTTCTTGATCGGTATGCGGTTCAACGCGATTCATCGGCCGGATCGGTGGGCGCCGGTCTTCGCCGCGATGCCGAAGATGCTGAAGTACCTCGCGCAGCGGCCCGAGGTGGGGATGATGGCGTACGACCTGTGGTTCGGCCGTACCACGCTCGCGCTGACCTACTGGCGCTCCGTGCAGCACCTGCAGGACTTCGCCTCCGACCGTGAGGCTCCCCACCTCGAGCCGTGGCGCGCGTTCATGCGGCGCGTCGGCGACGACGGCACGGTCGGCATCTGGCACGAGACCTACGAGATCTCGCCCGGCAGTCACGAGACGGTCTACGCGAACATGCCGGCGTTCGGGCTCGGTAAGGCCGTCGGGGTTCGACCGGTCGGGGCGGGCACCACGACGGCTCGCCGGCGCATGCAGGAAGCCGGAACCGGCAGGCAGCCCGCCGGCTGAATCAGGCCGATTCGGAGCCGCGCTGCGTGCTCGGTGGGGCACCGAAGTCGAGGGCCGGTCGGCCGACCTCGTCGTCGAGCGCGTCGATGAGTTCAGCGGCGGTCAGCGGACGCGGTGCCTGCTCGATCGGCGGCACGTCGGGCACCGGCTCGGAAGCAAGACCCAGCGACTCCATCCGCCGCGCGGACACCAACACACGTGCTTCGAGAGTGCCGACCATCGCGTTGTACGCCTCGACCGACCGGCGCAACGAGTCGCCCATGCGATGGGTGTGCCTGCCCAGGGTGCCGAGGCGTTCGTACAGCTCGCGTCCGATCGTGAGCAGTTCTTGGGCATTGGACTCCAGCGCGTCCTGACGCCATACCAGCGCCGTGGTCTGCAGGGCACTCAGCAAGGTGGCGGGGGAGACCAGCAGCACCCGGCGGCCCATCGCGCGATCGATCAGGTCGGGGTCGGTACGGACCGCCGCCGCGAGGATCGCCTCGGACGGCACGAAGCACAGCACCGCCTCGGGCGTCGTCGCGAAGCCGCTCCAGTAGTCCTTGGCCGACAGCGCGTCGACGTGTCCACGAAGTGCCGTGCTGTGGGTGCGCAGCAGACGCTCGCGCTCGGTGTCGTCGACCTCGCCGGACTGCGCCGCGAGGAAGTGCTGGATCGGTGCCTTCGAATCGACCACGAGCACTTTGCCACCGGGCAGGCGGACGACGGCGTCCGGACGAATGTCTTTGCCGTGCCTACTGATTGCGCGCACCTGTTCGTCGAAGTCGCAGTGCTTGATCAGACCGGCATGCTCAAGCACCCGGCGCAGTTGCATCTCACCCCAGGCCCCGGAGGTGTTCGAGGACTTGAGCGCACCGGCGAGCACCGCGGTCTGCTGATGCAGCGCGCCGGTGGTTTCGTTGACCGCGCGCAGTTGTGCACCGAGGGCGCCGTACTGCGACGCGCGGTCGCGTTCGAGCGCCTCCACCTGGCGCTCCACCCGGGCGAGCGTCGAGGAGAGCGGGGCGAGTGCCTGGGCGGTCTGCTGGTCTTCACCCAGCGCTGCTTCGAGGTCGATCACCCTCTCGCGCAGCAGCCCGGCCTCGGTGGTCGCGCCCACCACGCGCGCCTCGTACCGCGTGCGCAACCAGGACCACAGCACCGCTGCGGCCACCGCAACACCGACGACCATGCCGAGGACGAAGAACCCGATCTGACTCATGACTTCAGCCTCGCATCGACCACCGACAAGCACCGTAGGTGGCGAACTGCCGCACGCGAGTCACCGGGGCGATAGATTTCGCACCGCACCCGCACCCAGGAGGACCCATGTCCAGCGCCGTCAGCACTGAGGGCACCAAGAGCGTCGCCGCCGGCGAGCTCACCCGCAGCCAACGGCTCGACCGGTTGCCGTTCAACAAACTGCACGGACGGTTGCTCGGCGGCTCCGGCATCGGCTGGGCCCTCGACGCCATGGACGTCGGACTGATTTCCTTCCTAATGGTCGCCATCAAGCAGGAGTGGGGCCTGTCGACCGCGGAGATCTCCTGGATCGCGTCCGTCGGCTTCATCGGCATGGCCGTGGGCGCGTCGATGGGCGGATACCTCGCCGACCGCATCGGCCGGCGTAACGTCTTCGCGCTCACCTTGATCGTCTACGGCCTGGCGACCGGGTTCTCGGCGTTGTCGACCGGTTTCTGGATGCTCATCGTGTTCCGCTTCGTGATCGGCCTGGGCCTCGGCGCTGAATTGCCGGTCGCGTCCACGTTGGTCAGCGAGTACGCGCCGGCTCGGATCCGGGGGCGCATGGTCGTGTTGTTGGAAGCCTTCTGGGCGGTCGGCTGGATCCTCGCCGCGCTCATCGGCTACTACGTCGTGCCGCAGGAGAACGGCTGGCGCTGGGCGCTCGTGCTCGGTGTCGTCCCAGCGCTGTATGCGATCTACGTCCGCCGGGGACTGCCGGAATCAGTGCGCTTCCTGGAGAAAGCCGGACGGATCGACGAGGCGGAAGCGTCGGTGCGGCGCTTCGAGGAGGCGTCCGGGATAGAACCCGTGCCGTCACCGACACCGCCGCCCGCTGCGAAACCGTCGATCAAAGCGTTGTGGGAGAAGCGTTTTGCCGGACGCACGGTCGCGCTTTGGCTCACCTGGTTCGGGGTGAACTTTTCCTACTACGGGGCCTTCCTGTGGATCCCGACCTTCCTGGTCGCGCAGGGTTTCCCGATGGCGAAGTCGTTCGAGTTCACGCTGTGGATCACGCTCGCCCAGTTGCCCGGCTATGCGGTTGCTGCAGTGCTGATCGAGAAGATCGGACGCCGGTTCACCCTCGCCACCTTCTTGCTCGGGTCGGCGGCCTCGGCCATCGCGTTCGGGCAATCGAGTTCGGAGTCGGCGATCCTGCTGACCGGCTGCCTACTGTCGTTCTTCAACCTCGGTGCGTGGGGTGCGCTCTACGCGGTCACCCCCGAGGTCTACCCGACGACGATGCGTGCCACGGGCAGCGGCAGCGCGACGGCGTTCGGCCGGATCGCGTCCATCATCGGCCCGTTGCTCGTGCCGTGGGTGCACGATAACTACGGCACCGGCACGACCTTCGTCCTGATCGCGGTGTCATTCGCCGTGGCGATGTTCGCGGCCCTCGGACTGCCGGAATGGAAGGGCAGAGAGCTGCAGAGCAACTGATCGAGACGGGGTTCGTCCGAGACGAAGGAAAATTGTTCCAATCCGTTTCCCACCCCGCTCCGAATCACTGGAGCAAGGCCGGGAACGAGCACCGCGGCAGTCACCGCGCACGAGGCTCCCGAGTCTGAACGGTCGACACCGCGTCGGCCGCATTCCAGGAAGGCCGAACGATGAATTCCAAGATGCTTCTCCTCGCTCCGATCGCCGCACTCGCGGCGGGTGCGACAGTGCTGCCGGTAGCTCAGGCCGACACGGGTTGGACCTATGAGGCCAACCTTGCCCCGATGAACGGGTCCGGTGCGTCCGGCTCGCTCTGGCTCACGCTGCAGGGCAACCAGGCCACGGTCACCCAGAAGGTGTCGGGCCTGGCAAGTACGTTCATGGATGCGCCGTACCCGCACGTTCAGCACATCCACGGCGGCGCGATGGGCATGTGCCCCGACACGTCCGCAGACAGCAACGGTGACGGCGTGGTCAGCACCACCGAAGGCGCTCCGCACTACGGCGGCATCGTCACCACGCTTTCGGTCAAGGGCGACACCAGCCCGGCCGCCGGCGTCGACGTCAAAGCGGCGCCCACCGGCTCCGAGTACACCTACAAGCGCACAATCTCCCTCGACGCCAAGTCGGTGGAGGCGCTGAAGAAGGGGACCGCCGTGGTCGTCGTCCACGGGCTCGACCCGGCGAAGATCCCGGCGGCCGCACGAGCTGCGAAGAGCGACCTCGTGCCGTCCCTGCCGCTGGCCGCCACATCGCCGGCACTGTGCGGAAAGCTCAACCGCTCGCAGATGAACGACATGCCTGACGGCGGTGTGCCGACCGGTGGTGGCAGCACCGCCAGCGGTTCGGGTGACACCGGCGCGTACTACGCCGGTGGCGGAGCGCTGCTCATGGGCGCGGGTGCGTTGCTGGTGACGCGTCGACGCTTCAGCAAGCAGCACTGAGCCCCGAACAGCGATCCGACGAGCGGAGATAGTCATGAGAACCCAGCTGTCCGGGCCGATGGGAAGAAGTCTCGTCCTGGTGGTCGCGGTACTCATGGCGCTCGTCGGATCGCTGCTGGTGGTGCACGCCCTGCGGGCCCCCGCACCGCCCAGTTCCCCTTCGGCCGCCGCATCGTTGCCGGCGGCTGAAGGGGAGCCGTCCACCGCGCCGGCGCCTTCCACCCCCGGGCAGGGGCCCGCGTCCGGTTCGGGGGCGGCCGCTCCCAAGGCGACGAAGGGTCCGGTCATCAGCCGGTCGCGGCCGGTTCGGCTCGATGCGCCGGCGATCTCGATGAGCCGCGAGCCCCTTACTTCTTATGGACTGGACGCCGACGGTGTCGTGGCCATTCCACCCGCTGACCTGCAGACGCCCGCCGGCTGGCTCGACCGCTCGCCGACACCCGGTGAGATCGGCCCTTCTGTCATTGTCGGCCACGTCGACTCGCAGAAAGCCGGACCTTCCGTTTTCTATCGCTTGGGTGAGTTGAAGCCGGGTGAGACCGTGTCGGTCACCCGCGCCGATGGCATCGTCGCGGTGTTCCGGGTCGAAGGGGTGGAGCAGTACCACAAGGCGGAGTTCCCAACCCTGAAGGTCTACGGAAATCTCGATCACGCCGGGCTGCGGTTGATCACCTGCGGCGGCAAGTTCGACCGGTCGGTCGGCCATTACGAGGACAACATCGTGGTTTACGCGCGGTTGATGAGTTCGCACCGTGCGTGACCGGACGGAGGGAATCATGCGCCGCGCACCGATACTCGCACTGACTTTGCTCGCGCTCACCGGATGCGCTTCTTCAGCACAATCGTCGTCGACCCAGGCGGCCACGCCGCCGAGCGCGGTCGCGAAGAGCTCGGGGGGCACGTCGTCCGGCGCTGCGCCGGACGCCGCCTCGATGGTGTGCGGGCCGGAGATCCAGGACAGCCTGCAGCGACATCTGCAACTCGGGTCCAAACCCCGGGGGACGAGCACTTGGGACGGCGAGCAGTTCGTGTGCACCTTCCGGCTGGCGGACGGCCCGCTGGTACTCACCGTGCTGGCCCACCAGTCGCCGACCGCCGCGACCCAGAGCCTTGCGCAGCAGCGTTCGAGCATCGCCGGCTCCCGCCCGATCACCGGGCTCGCGGCCTTCGGTCTGCCTGCGGCTCAGGCCGACCCGGGCATCGTCCTGTTCGCCAGGGACGCGTTCACCCTTCGCGTCGACAGCACCGGGATGGACGATCCGATCGGGCCGTTCAAGCGCAGCCGGGTGGAGTTCGCCTACTCCATCGCGGCCGACGTCATTGCGTGCTGGAAGGAACATCACTGAACATCACCGAACCTCCCCGACCATCACCGGGCGGGGATGCGGTGCTGGGTGCGTGCACGTGCAGGGCATGGCGGAGCGGTCGGTAGACTCCTTGTCCCGTGGCCCTCACCATCGGAATCGTCGGACTGCCCAACGTCGGCAAGTCCACCATGTTCAACGCTCTGACCAAGAACAATGTGCTCGCCGCGAACTACCCGTTCGCGACCATCGAGCCCAATGTCGGTGTCGTCCCGTTGCCCGACCCGCGGCTGAAGGTGCTTGCCGGAATCTTCGGTTCCGCGCAGATCCTTCCCGCGACGGTCTCGTTCGTCGACATCGCCGGCATCGTCAAGGGCGCCTCGGTGGGTGAGGGGCTGGGCAACAAGTTCCTGGCCAACATCCGCGAGGCCGACGCCATCTGTCAGGTGGTGCGCGCCTTCGTCGACGACGACGTCCACCACGTCGACGGCAAGGTCGAACCATCGTCCGACCTGGAGACGATCAACACCGAGCTCATCCTGGCCGACCTGCAGACCTTGGAGAAGGCCGTGCCGCGTCTGGAGAAGGAGGTCAAGGGCAAGAAGACCGACAAGGCCGTCCTGGACGCCGCCTTCGCCGCCCAGAAGATCCTGGAGACCGGTGACCCGCTGTCCAAGCACCCGGGCGAGATCGACCTCGAAGCCGTCCGCGAACTCGGTCTGCTGACCACCAAGCCGTTCATCTACGTCTTCAACGTGGACGAGGACCAGCTCACCGACGATGACTTCCAGGCGAAGATGCAGGAACTCGTCGCTCCCGCCGACGCGATCTTCCTGAACGCCAAGCTGGAGTCCGAGGTCGCCGAACTGGACGACGCCGAAGCGCGTGAGTTGCTGGAATCGGTCGGCATCGAGGAACCGGGTCTGGATCAGTTGGCGCACAAAGGTTTCAACACTCTCGGCCTACAGACCTATCTGACGGCAGGTCCGAAGGAGGCCCGCGCCTGGACCATCCGCAAGGGCTGGACCGCGCCGCAGGCCGCCGGTGTCATTCACACCGACTTCCAGAAGGGCTTCATCAAGGCCGAGGTCATCTCCTTCGACGACCTCGTCGAGACCGGCTCCGTCGCCGAGGCCCGGGCGAAGGGCAAGGCCCGCATGGAGGGCAAGGACTACGTCATGCAGGACGGCGACGTGGTGGAGTTCCGGTTTAACGTCTAGCGTTAATGACGCACCCCGTTATATACTGGTCGAGTGATCAGATCGTTCGGCAGCAAGGACACCGAGCGCATCTGGCATGAGCAGTACGTCAAGCGCGTTGACCGGACGGTGCAGAGGGCGACCTTGCGGAAGCTCGAGCTGATTCATGCGGCGAAGGATGTCGAGGACCTCAGGGTCCCGCCAGGTAACCGCCTGGAGCGTCTGGTCGGTGACCGACGCGGGCAGCACAGCATCCGCGTGAACGCGCAATGGCGTCTCTGCTTCGTCTGGAGAGATGGAGGTGCGGACAATGTCGAACTCGTCGACTACCACTGAGGACGACCTGATCGAGCCGATCCACCCGGGGGAGATCCTGATGGAGGACTTCATCGAGGGCTTCGGGATCACGCAGAACAAGCTTGCCGTGTCCATCGGTGTGCCGCCGCGCCGGATCAACGAGATCGTGCACGGCAAGCGGGGGATCACCGCTGATACGGCGATCCGTCTGGCGCGCTACTTCGGAACGTCCGAGGAGCTCTGGATGAATCTGCAGTCGAACTACGAGCTCCGGCTCGAGCGCCGTGCACTGCGCGACAAGGTTGCCGCGATCACGCCGTTGCATGTCGCATGACCGGGCATCTCATCGTGATCTCCGGCCTTCCCGGCGTCGGAAAGACAAGCGTGGCCGAGATCATCGCGGCGAGCACGGGGTCGGTCCACCTGTCCATCGACGCCGTCGAGGAGTCGCTCCTTGCATGCGGTCTGCCGGCAGGGTGGGAAGTAGGTGTCGCGGCGTACGAGGCGGCGCGTGCAATGGCGGAGCAGAATCTGCGGCTCGGTCACGATGTCGTCGTTGATGCGGTCAACGACAGTGACGAGGCTCGGCAGACATGGCGGACGGCGGCCTCGCGAACAGGTGCACGCATCGAGTTCGTGTACCTCACGATCTCCGATGCGCGGGAGCATGAGCGAAGGCTCCGCGGCAGGGATCGCGGACTCACCCACGTCGGCGAGCCGACCTGGTCGGACGTGCAGCGCCGTCGCGCTGATTACGCCGCGTGGTCCGATGAGGTCGTGGAGTTCGATACGGCTGCGCGGACTGCGGACGAGGTCGCAGACGCGCTCGCTGCGCATCTCGGCGCGTAATGAGGGAACGTCATCGCTGATGGTTCTCCGTGTCGGAACGCAGTTGAATTCAGGTTCAATGTCTAATACAGGCTTCTGACCCACCTACCTGCGCATCAGTCCCTGACACCGGGCACTCCCGTAACATTGCGGGATGTATGGGGCGCTTTCGAAGGGTCGAGCGAAGGTGCCACCGGCACGGACTGGCCGACTTGACTCCACGGACCGCCGGTACGAGCCTTTCGTGCGCCTCGTCCCTGCACCAGTGCGGCGGGTGGCCTCGTCGTGGAGGTGGGATGCGCCGGACGGGGGTGGTTCGTGGGACCTGCACATCGAGCACGTGGGTGCCCCGACGGCTTCGGTCCGAATGCTGCTGGTCCATGGAGCGGGAGGGAACGCGGCGGCGATGTGGCCCTACGCTGCACACCTGAGTCGCCTGGGCGCTCGGGTTACGGTGGTCGATCTGCCCGGTTACGGGCGAACGATCCGGGTGCGGCGTGGACGCCGCAGCGTCAGTTATGGCGACTGGCAGCAGCTGCTCGTCGATCTCGTGGGTCGCGAGCATGACGAGCGGCCACTTGTCCTCGTCGGGGCGAGCATGGGTGGTGCCCTCGCGGTCGACACCGCTGCAGTGACCGGACTTGCCAAGCGGGTCATCGCGACCTGCCTGCTCGACCCGACTCGGCCGGGCATCGCTGCCGCCATCGTGCGAGCCCCGTGGATAGCGCGGCTGGGATTGCCACTGCTGCAGTTCGCCCGGGGGCCAGCGGCGAATCCACGGATCCCGGTCCGCGTGCTGACCCCTATGTCTGCGATTTCGAACGACCCTGGCCTCAGTCATGCAGTGCTCACCGACCCGTGCGGCGGTGGTGGCGCGATGCCGGTGGGCTGGTACCGCTCGTTCCTCGATGCAGGTCCGGCTATTCCACCCGAGCAATACCAAGGACCACCGGTCGTGCTGTTGCATCCGGCCGAGGATCGTTGGACTATGCCGGAGCTCAGCCTCGACTACCTTGGTCGGCTTCACGGCAAGACCCGGGTCGTGATGCTTCCTGGCTGCGGCCACTTCCCCCTCGAGGAGCCCGGCTTCCAGGTCCTCCTGGACGAGGTTTCGGATGAGATGGAACAGGTGCTGGATGACCAGCGGAGAGGCAGCTGAGTCGGCCATGCGCGGTGAGGGACCGTAGCCCTGAGACCGGTCTGGCCCGGTGAGGCGTGCATGCGTTCCTAGCCGTGGCGACGCCGTGGAGTTCCGCTTCAATGTCTAAAGTTGCTCGCCTTCGCGCGTGACGATTTCCGATCGGGATCACCGGTGTGCAGGTGCCCGCTGTGTCGATCGCCGAGGGCGAGTCGCCTGAGGATGCCGTCGTACGCGAGGTGGAGGAGGAGGGGGGCCGGCATCACGGCCAGGATCGTTCGCTCGCTCGGACTTGAGTCGTACGACATGTGGCCCGCAAAGCCCGAGGTTAACGAACGGCACTTCTTCCAGCTCGTCAATTGGACGTGCTGGTAGATGTCGCTGGGGGATGCTCGCGTTCTCTGCGTAGGCCTTGGCGCACGCCTTGGAAGCACTGCGAGCGATGGTGGCCTCAAAGGTTACCCTGCGCCTGCATGACTTACTGGTCCCTTGCTGGGAGGGTCGACGCACCCCTGAGGTAGGTACGTACCTACAGGAGGCTCGGCCATGACGACGATGAGCGCACGCGAGCTCAATCGCGACGTCAGTGCGGCCAAGCGGGATGCTGTGCGGGGTCCGGTGGTGATCACGGATCGCGGCGAGCCGGCGTTCGTCCGGCTCTCGATCGAGGAGTTCAGCCGGCTACTTCTTCTTCGACAACCGGTGCCAGAGCGTGTCCTGACGGTGCGGGTCGTCGAGCAGGTGCAGGTCGAGTTCGTCGCTGAGGCGCTCGAAGGCCGCACGGCCGCGGACGCTGGTGCCGTGGGCGTCCAGCCGCGGTGAATAGGTGGCCAGACCGGCGCGGCCGGGGAGGGCACCGACGATCGAACCGGCGACACCGCTCTTGGCAGGAATGCCGATCTCGGACATCCAGTCGCCGGCCGAGTCGTACATGCCGCAGGTCATCATCACGCTCATCGCCTGACGGGCGACGTGGACGGGCACGATCTGTTCCTCGGTGCCGGGCCGGTAACCGCCGTTGGCCAGGGTCGCCGCCATCGTCGCAAGATCGCGAACGGTCACCAGGATCGAGCACTGGCGGGTGTAGCCGGTCACCACTTCGAACGGGTCGTCCGGCAGCACGTCCTCGGCCCGCAGCATGTGAGCGATCGCGAGGTTCCGATTCGCCTGTGCGAGTTCGTCTTTCGCGGCGTCTTCGTCGACCGTGAGTTTGCGTCCGGCCATCGCGGACAGCCGCTCCACGATGCGGTCGACCCGTTCTTCCGGCTTCGCCTTGGCTCCTGCGACGAGGCCGTGGATGGTCAGTGCGCCGGCGTTGATCATCGGATTGCGCGGACGCTTGCTCTCGGGTTCGACCGAGACGACGTTGTACGCCTCGCCGGACGGTTCGACGTCAACAGCGCGCAACACTTCGCCGATTCCGCTCTCCTCCAACGCAATTGCGTAGACGAAAGCCTTCGACACCGACTGGATGGTGAACTCGTGCTCGTCATCGCCCGCCGAGTGGATCTCGCCGTCCGTGGTGCACAGTGCCGCGCCGAAGAGTCCGGGGTCGGCCTCGGCGAGCGCCGCCGGTACCTGCTCGACCTCGCCGCCGGCTTCATCCCGCAGTTCGTCCAGCGTGCGTGCGAGGTACTCGTCGAAGTTCTCAGCCATCGTTCGAGCCTACGGTCGGAGACAGCCGATCAGGACATCGAGCGTGGCGGGTGTTCAGGGTGTTGCCCAGCCGGACCCAGGAAGTGATGAGCGCACCCTCCGCACCGGTATCGGCCGCAGGCCTGCGGACGCGTTGACGCGCGTCGAGCGCGTTGACGTGGCGGCGCGCCAGTTCTGAGGGTGCCGGCGGTCTTCACCGCTGCACGATTCACCCGGACGGCTTGATTCGGTCTCGCTGTTGTGAACGAATGCTCCAGGTGACCAGGTATCCCAGGCGTCCGCGACCGGCTTGACGTGATGAACGGCGTCCTCACCTTCGACCTCGGAAAGACCGGATGCCGGGTTGCGCTCTGGCGCAACGGTATTCACGTCGGTATGGCGGAGGGTCCGGGTGCCGTGGGCGTCGCCGATCCGGACGGCGTCGACCAGGCTGTGGCCAGTACGAAGGAAGCCCTCGACCGATTGCAGACACGGTGCTCGCTCGGTGATGTCGGCGCCGTCGCTGTCGGTCTTGCCGGCATGGCGAGTGCGCCACACCGGCGTGTCGAACTGCTGCACAGGCTGGAGGGCCAACACCCCGGCGCGACCGTGTTGGTGACGAGTGACGCCGTGCTGTCCCATGGCGGCGCGCTGGCCGAGAACGCAGGAGTCGTACTCGCCGCAGGTACCGGCGCCACCGCGCTCGCGGTCGCCGCCGACGGGCACTATTGCCGCGTCGACGGTTGGGGGTACCTGCTCGGTGACGCCGGAAGCGGTTACGCCATCGGACGGGCCGGTCTCGAACAGGTGTTGCGTGAGCACGACGGACGAGGTGGCAGCCCCGGCCTGATGCGTCGCGCACGCGAACGCTGGCCGGATCTGAGCACGTTGCCCTCGTCGGCGCCCAACTCGAGCAGGACCGCGGTGTCAGCGCGGCCGTCGAAGCCGCCGCACCGCAAATCACGGCAGCACTGGAGGTCATCGTCGAGCGACTCGAAACCGGTGGACGGCTGCTGTACGCCGGAGCCGGCACACCAGCGCGGCTCGCGGTGCTCGACGCCGCCGAATGCCTGCCCACGTTCGGCGCGGGCCCCGAGACCGTCCTGGCGATCATGGCCGGGGGAGAACGAGCGCTCACCCGTGCGGTCGAGGGCGCTGAGGACGACGCCGACCAGGGTGCGCGTGACATGCACATGGCTCTGGTGAGCGAGCGCGACGTGCTGGTGGTGATCAGCGCATCGGGGCGCACGCCCTACGTGCTCGGCGCAGCCGCCGCGGCGAAGCAGGTCGGTGCTGCGACCGTCAGCATCGTCAACAACGCGGGCACTGCCGTCGCAGACGCGGTCGACCTTCCCATCGAGGTGCTGACCGGTCCCGAGTTCGTCACCGGATCGACGCGATTGAAAGCGGGTACCGCGCAGAAGCTGGTGCTCAACATGCTCTCGACCATCGCGATGATCCGTCTCGGCAAAGTGCACGGCACGCTCATGGTCGACGTAGTGGCGACCAACGCGAAGCTGCAACGTCGCGCCTTGCGCATCGTGACGGAGACGACCGGCACCGACGACGCCACCGCCGCTGCGGCGCTCGCAGCCTGTGACGGCAACGCGAAGTCGGCCATTGCCGCCGTACTGCTGGACATCCCGGCCGAGGAGGCAGTGCGTCGGCTCGCTGCGGTGGGCGGACATCTCGCGCGTGTCCTGAGCGGCGGCGAATAGCCGGTCACACGGGAATTGCGCTGCGCCGGAATCGGTTTCAGGTATTCGTCCGTAACAGGCGCCGAAAGGTCGCCGGGGTGATGGAATGGACTCATGGTGCAGCACATGAACCTTCGTGAGTACATCGACAAGCTGAAGATCGAGGGCTACTCGGTCGCCGGCGCGAGCGAGGAAGACCCGGTGCTGATCGCACCCGACGGCAAGGCTGTCGAGACCTGGCGCCAGGGCTACCCGTACGAAGAGCTTCTCGACCGGGACGTGTACGAGGAGGAGAAGTACAAGCTCCAGGTCGAACTGCTGAAGTTCCAGTACTGGACGCAGGACGTCGGCGCCAAGCATGTCATCGTCTTCGAAGGCCGCGACGCCGCCGGCAAGGGCGGCACGATCAAGCGCTTCGTCGAGCACCTCAACCCGCGTGCCGCCCGTGTGGTCGCGCTCAACAAGCCGTCCAACACCGAACAGGGCCAGTGGTACTTCCAGCGCTACGTCAACCACCTGCCGACCGCCGGTGAGATCGTGATGTTCGACCGCAGTTGGTACAACCGCGCGGGTGTCGAGCGCGTCATGGGCTTCTGCACCGACGAGGAGTACGACGTCTTCATGCGCCAGGCGCCCCGCTTCGAGCGGATGCTCGTCGAGAGCGGCACGACCGTCACCAAGCTGTGGTTCTCGGTGACCCAGGACGAGCAGCGCACCCGCTTCGCGCTGCGCCAGATC
Organism: Yimella radicis; assembly: GCF_054778255.1. Taxonomy (NCBI): domain Bacteria; kingdom Bacillati; phylum Actinomycetota; class Actinomycetes; order Micrococcales; family Dermacoccaceae; genus Yimella; species Yimella radicis. Next base: position 285,527 of record NZ_BAAGZR010000010.1, on the reverse strand, counting down.
GACCCGGTGCGTCAGTGGAAGCTGTCGCCGATGGACCTGGAGAGCCTCGACCGGTGGGAGGCCTACACAAAGGCCAAGGAAGCCAACTTCGAGCTCACCGACAAGCGGTACGCGCCCTGGATCGTGGTGAAGAGCAACGACAAGAAGCGGGCTCGCATCAACGCGATGCGCGCCTTCCTGCACCAGTTCGACTACGAGGACAAGGACGAGTCCGTCGTCTTCGCGCCCGACCCGAAGATCGTGACTCGCGCGAAGCACACCGTCGGCGACTGATCGGCGGTCCCCGCCCTCCCGCGTTTCAGGTCACAGTTTCGTCGAGCCTGCGGCGGCCGGTCCGGCGCGGTCCAGAGTTCGGCGGGCACGCTCGGGAGACCCACGACCGGGCGCGTCCAACCTCAACTACGTCACGGGCGGCACGCTCGCCAATCAGGCGATCGTCGAAGTGGGCTCCGACGGCAAGATTGCCCTTTTTCACCGCAGCGTCGGCCCGTGTGCTCGTCGACGTGGCGGGTTTCTTTCCCGCCGGGGGCGCATACAACCCGACCACCCCGACCCGGATATGGGACACGCGAGGTGGCGGCAAGATGGACGCCGGTTACACAGCACATCTCTCCTCGCCGATCGGTGTGGTGCCGGAGAGGGGCGTTGCGGCCCTCGTCGTGAATCTGACCGTGGGTCTTCTCGATCGCGATCGTCTGCCTGGGTCTGTCCGCGGCGATCGGCGGAAGCTGGGTCGAGCGCAACGGTCCGCGACGGGCGATGCTGGTTTCCGCCGTCTTCTGGTTCACCGGCTTCCTGGTGGGCTCGCTCGGCATCGCGACCGGTCAGCTCTGGCTGCTCTACCTCGGGTACGGCATTCTCGGCGGCATCGGTCTGGGCATCGGCTACATCTCACCGGTCTCGACGCTGATCAAGTGGTTCCCCGACCGCCCGGGCCTGGCGACCGGAATGGCGATCATGGGCGGCGGCAGCTCGGCGATCACCGCAGCGGTCGCGGCCGGGTTCGTCGGCATGCTCAGCCTGGCCAACATGGGCGGGCGCTTCGTCTGGTCGGCACTGTCGGACTACATCGGACGCAAGCCGATCTACATGTTGTACCTGGGTGTCGGAGCGGTCATGTACCTGCTGCTCGCCTCGACCGGACACAATGCGACGTGGATGTTCGTCGTCTTCGCGCTGGTGATCATCTCCTTCTACGGCGCCGGCTTCGCGACCGTCCCCGCCTATCTGAAGGACCTCTTCGGCACGCTGGAAGTCGGCGCGATCCATGGCCGTCCGAGGCGTACACCTCGGCGACGGCGCGCAGCTCGGAGTTCGCACCGAAGACCAGGTCGGCGCGGCTACCGGTGAAGGTGGCACCGGAGGTGGCGTTCTTGCCGTTGTAGAGGTCGCCCTCGCCGCGCTCCCAGGAGGTCTCCAGGTCCAGCAGCGTGACTAGGAAGTCGTTGGTCAGCGCACCCTCGCGGTCGGTGAGCACGCCCACCTTGGAGCCTGCGGTGTTGGCGCCGATGCCACGCAGACCCGCGAGCAGAACCGTCATCTCACCCGGGGTGAGGGTGAGCAGGTTCGAGCGGTCGAGCAGCGCGTACTCCGCCGGCAGGTTGTTCTCGGACGCGATCTTCTCCAGCACCGGGATGACCTGCGACAGCTCTGCCGGGTCGTTGGCCTCCCAGCTGCGCTGCGGCTCCAGGCGGATACGGCCACCGTTGGCGCCGCCGCGCTTGTCGCTCGCTCGGAAGGAGGATGCAGCGGCCCAGGCGGTCTTGACCAGCTGCTGAACGGTCAGGCCGGAGCCCTCGATCGCCTGCTTGGCAGCGGCGATGTTCGCCTCGGTGGTGCCGAGCTCGTTGGCCGGAACCGGGTCCTGCCATAGCAGTTCCTCGCCCGGAACCTCCGGGCCGACGTAACGCTCACGCGGTCCCATGTCGCGGTGGGTCAGCTTGAACCACGCGCGGGCGAAGGCGTCCGCAAAGGCGTCCTGGTCGTCCTTGAACTTGCGCGAGATCTTGTCGTACTCGGGGTCGAACCGCAGCGCCAGGTCACTGGTGAGCATGCGCGGCTCACGACGCTTGGACGGGTCGTGAGCCATCGGCACCATGTCGTCGCCGCCACCGTTCTTCGGACGCCACTGCTGCGCACCGGCCGGGCTGTGGAACAGCTCCCAGTCGTAGGCGTACAGGATGTGGAAGAACTCGTTGTCCCAGCGGGTCGGGTGATAGGTCCAAGTGACCTCCAGACCGCTGGTGATCGTGTCGTCGCCGTGGCCGGTGCCGAAGCTGTTCTTCCAACCCAGGCCCTGGTTCTCCAGGCCGGCCGCCTCGGTGTCGGGGCCGAGGTGGTCGCCCACCTCGGCGGCGCCATGGGTCTTGCCGAAGGTGTGGCCACCGGCGATGAGCGCGACGGTCTCCTCGTCGTTCATCGCCATGCGACCGAAGGTGTCTCGGATGTCCTTGGCCGAGGCGACCGGGTCAGGGTTGCCTTCGGGCCCTCGGGGTTGACGTAGATCAGACCCATCTGGACGGCGGCCAGCGGGTTGTCGAGCTTGCGGTCACCCTTGTAACGCTCCGCTCCACCGTGGTCGCCACCGAGCCACTCGGTCTCCGGACCCCAGCACACGTCGTCGTCCGGCTCCCACGCGTCCAAGCGTCCGCCGGCGAAGCCGAAGGTCTTGAAGCCCATCTGCTCCAGCGCCACGTTGCCGGTGAGGACCATCAGGTCGGCCCAGGACAGCGACTTGCCGTACTTCTTCTTGATCGGCCACAGCAGGCGGCGGGCCTTGTCGAGGCTGACGTTGTCGGGCCAGCTGTTCAGGGGAGCGAAACGCTGCTGGCCGGTGCCAGCACCGCCACGGCCGTCCTGGACGCGGTAGGTGCCGGCGGCGTGCCAGGCCATGCGGATCATGAATGGGGCGTAGGTGCCGAAGTCGGCCGGCCACCAGTCCTTGGAGTCGGTCATCACGTGTGCGATGTCCTTCTTCACCTCGGCCAGGTCGAGGGTCTCGAACGCCTTGACGTAGTCGAACTCCTCGCCGAGCGGGTTACGAGCCGGGGAGTTCTTGGCGAGGATCTTGATGTTCAGGCGGTTCGGTCACCACCGCTTGTTGTGATCGGGGTCCGCTGCCGCGCTGTGGATCACCGGGCAGCGGGCCTCCTTGGCCTCGCCCTGGTCGTTGGTCTCCTCGATCGTCGTGGTCTCGATCGGGTCGGACACATCAGGCGTTTGTGATTCCTCACTTCGTCAGGGTTGTCTCGGCCACCCGCGACATCGACGCACCCGCGGACGTCATCTTCGAACTCATCGCCGATCCTGCCCGGCAGCCGGAGTGGGACGGAAACGACAACCTCTCGAAAGCCGCTGCAGGACAACGGGTCCGCCAGGTCGGTGATGTTTTCCGGATGACCACGACGAAGGGCAAGGAACGCGACAACCACGTCGTCGAGTTCGAGGAGGGTCGGCTGATCGCCTGGAAGCCCTCCGGTGTCGGCGAGCCGCAGGCGGGCCATCTGTGGCGCTGGGAACTCGAACCGATCGACACCGGCTCGACCCGGGTGACGCACACCTACGACTGGACCGGCCTCACCGACGAACAGCGCTTCGAACGGGCGCGCTGGACGACGTCCGAACGGTTGCTGGGTTCGATCGACCGACTGGCAGCTGCGGTCGGATAGACCTCAGCCGCAACAGCTTCCGCCGCAGCAGCCGCCGCCTTGGGGGGCGTCCTGGAGGGCAAGCGTGAGCGCCTTGGCGAAGGTGTCGACCGGCTGCGCGCCGCTGACGCCGAAGCGTCCGTCGACGACGAAGAACGGTACGCCGTTGATCCCGATGCCCTTGGCCTGATCGGTGTCCGAGCGCATCGCGGTGTCGTACTGCTCGGAGCCGAGAGCCTCACCGATCTCGTCCGCGGACAGCCCGTGCTCGGTGCCGATGCGGGTCAGCACGTCCTTGTCGGCGATGTCCTCGCCGTTCTCGAAGTGCGCAGCGAAGAGCGCGCGATTGACCTCGGTCGCAACGCCGCGCAACTGAGCCAGGTGCACCAGGTGGTGTGCCAGCCGGCTGTTCGCGACCTTGAGGTTGGCGTAATCGAACTGCAGACCGTCGGCAGCGGCGACGCCGGCGACCTGCTCGGTCATCGCCTCGATCTGGTCGCGGGGCATGCCCTTGGATTCGGTCAGGTAGTCGATTTCCGAACCCTCGAAGTGCTCGGGAAGGTTCGGGTCGAGCTGGTAGCTGTGCCAGATGACCCGGACGTCGTCGCGGCCCTCGAAATCGGCCAGCGCCTGGTGGAAACGTTCGGTGCCGATGAAGCACCACGGGCAGGCGAGATCGGACCAGATGTCGACGTTCATGCTCCTATCAAAGCCGGGGACCGCCTCCGCATTCCCGCCGGGGCCCGCGAGTGTCATGAGGGATGAGGCAGACACGCCTCATCCCTCATGACACTCGAACCGGACTCGTCGTGGTCAGCGCACGATCGCCACCGGGCACTTGGCGGAGTGCAGCACACCGTGGCTCACCGAGCCCAGCATCATGCCGCGGAACCCGCCGCGACCGCGCGTGCCGATGGCGAGCATCGAGGCGCCGACGCGGTCGGCCTCGGCGGCGAGAGCGGACGCCGGATCGCCCTCGATCACCTCGGCGGTGATGGAGAGGTCGGGGTGATCGGTGCGGAGCCGATCAGCAGTGCCGCGCAACTCGGCCTCGACCGCTTCGTGGATGCCTTCACCGGCGGTCATCAGCACCGCGCCGTCGACGTACGAGGCGGCTGCGATGGTCGCGGCAGGCTGCGACCACACGGCCACCAGGTGCAGCGGCGCGCCGCGTTCGGCGGCCACCTCGCAGGCCATCGCGAGGGCCCGCTGGGACGGCTTGGAGTCGTCCACCCCGACCACGATCGGGTGTTGCGGACCGACGGACGGTGCATCCGCGCGAACCACCACGACCGGGCACTTCGCGTGTGCCGCAACGGCATACGAGACCGAACCGAGCAGAGCCGATAGCACCGGACCGCGTCCGCGACTGCCGAGCACGATCACGCGCGCACCCTCAGCTGCCTCGACGAGGATCTCGGCCGGGTTGCCCAGCGAGTGGTGCGGTTCGACGTCGGACGCACCCAGCGCGGACGCTTTCTCCGCACCGATCTTCGCCATCTCGGCGGCGCCGTCCTCAATGACCTGGCGGTCGATCATCACCCCTGCGCCGGCGTCCGCGAACGTGGGCATTCCGGTGGCGGACACGACGCGCAGCTTGTCGCCGCTGCGTCGTGCCTCACTGGCCGCCCATTCGAGCGCGCGTTCGCAGTCCGGGGTGTCGTTGTAGCCGACGACGATCATGGCTGAACCTCCCACTCGTACCTACTATCCAGTGTAGTGAACGGAGTCGGGCTCACGCCAGGACGTCGACCATCTCGTGTTCGCGCACTCCGGCGGCCAGGCGGGCCAGGTGGTACCGGCTGTCGCCGAAGGTGTGCTCGATCTGCGTCAGTCGCGTGGTGTGGTGGCCGACCGAGTATTCCGCGGTCATGCCGATGCCACCGTGCAACTGGATCGCTTCCTGTCCCACGTGGCGACCGGTGCGCCCGGTGATCAGCTTCAGCCGCGACGCGGTCGCGCTGTCACCCGGGTGGTCGGTGATGGCCATCGATGCGAAATTGACTGTGCTGCGGGCCAGTTCGACGCTGACGTACATGTCGGCAGCACGCTGGGTCAGCGTCTGGAAAGCCGCCAGCGGCACGCCGAACTGCTTGCGCGTCTTGAGGTACTCCACGGTCGAGCGCAGCGCCGCACCCATGGCGCCGAGCGCTTCACCGCCGAGCGCGATGATGCCGACATTGAGGCCTTCGGCGAGCAGGTCGAGGTCGCCGAGGCGGATCGCCTCGGCGCTTTCGAACGAGACGCTCGCGCCGGACGCCTTCGGTTCCCTGACCAGGAAGACGCAGGTGCAGCCCTCGTCCGGGCACTGCGCCGTGATGACGACGGCGTCGGCCTCGGTCAGGTCGTTGTTGCCGAGCTTGTGGCCGGTGATCGTCCATCCGTCGTCGGACTTGGTCGCGGTCGCCTCCGGGTGTTCGGGGTCCCAGGCGCGGCCGGGCTCGGCCAGTGCCGTGAGGACGACCGAACTGCCGTCGACGATCGACTCGAGCAGGTCGTCGCCGCCCTCGCCACGGGCGACCACCACGGCAGCCGCCATGGCGTCGGCGTAGGGGAGTTCGAGGCGGGCAGCGCCCAGTTCGGCCGCGGCGATGGACACCTCGACCGGGCTCGCGCCCATGCCGCCGGCGTCCTCGGAGATGGGCAGACCCAGCAAGCCCATCTCGGCGATGGCCGTCCAGGCGTCCCGGTCGAGCGGCCGCGGACCGACCGGTACATCACCGGAAGTTTCCTGCGGCACAAGGCGATTCGCCATCTCGCGCACCGCGCTCTGCAGGGCCTTCTGTTCGTCGTCGTAGGTGAAGTCCATGGTTGTTCAGCCCTTCAGTCCGAGGATGCCGCCGGAGATGACGCTGCGCTGCACCTCGTTGGATCCGCCGTAGATGGATGCCTTGCGGAAGTTGAGATACATGGGCGTGGAGCGCGCGGCCCACTCCTCGATGTCGTCGGTCGGCGTCCAGTGCAGCGACGCCGGTCCGGCGATGTCGGTGATGAGTTCGAGGACCTCCTGCTGCAACTCGCTGCCGCGCAACTTCAGGATCGAGGACACCGGGTCCGGCTTGCCCTCCTTGCTGTTGCCCGCGACGCGCATGACGGTGACCTCGAGGGCCATCACCTCGGCCTCGAGCTCGGCGATCCGGGCCGCGAGAAGCGGGTCGTCCAGCATCGTGCCGGTCGCCGTCTTCGTCTGTGCCGCATAGGCTTTCGCGTCGGCGAGGTTGCGCTTGATCGAGCCCACGGGAGCGACACCGACACGCTCGTTGCCGAGCAGGAACTTCGCGTAGTCCCACCCCTTGTTCTCCTCGCCGACGAGCTGGTCAGCCGGCACGCGGACGTTCTCGAAGAACACCTCGTTGACCTCGTGGCCGCCGTCGATCAACTTGATGGGACGCAGGGTCACGCCGGGGGAGTTCATCTCGATGAGCAACATCGAGATGCCCATCTGCTTCTTCGGCGCGTTCGGGTCGGTGCGCACCAGGCAGAAGATCCAGTCGGCGAACTGCCCGAGCGTCGTCCAGGTCTTCTGACCGTTGACGATGTACTCGTCGCCCTCGCGGACGGCGGTGGTGCGCAACGAGGCCAGGTCGGAGCCGGCGTCCGGCTCGGAGAAGCCCTGGCACCACCAGATGTCGAGGTTCGCGGTGGGCGGCAGGAAGCGCTCCTTCTGCTCCTGCGAGCCGAAGGAGGCGATGACCGGGCCGATCATGTTGGCGTTGAACGCCAGCGGCGGCGGGACGTTGGCCGCCTGCATCTCGGTGCGCCAGATGTGCCGCTGCAGTTCGGTCCAGTCCTTGCCACCGAACTCGGTCGGCCAGTGCGGGACGGCCAGGCCGTGCTCGTTGAGCAACCGCTGGGCGCGACGCATGACGTCGGGGTCGACCTCGCCGTCCTTGGACAGGCCGGAGCGAAGCCCCTCGGGAACGGTCTCGGTGAAGAACCGGCGCATTTCCTGCTGGAAAGCCCGGTCCTCGTCGGTCAACTGGCGTTGCATCGTTCAGCCTCGATCCATCGGACGGCAGTGGTTGTTCCCACGGTAGACGTTCGATCCCGGCTTGGTAAGCGTTTGCTTAGTCGAGTTCGGTCCGGCATCCGCTGCGCCGCCGGAGCGGGTGCGGCAGAGTGTGATCCATGACGCAACCCAGTGATGTGGAGATTGCCGCCACCACCCCCATGCGGCCGATCGAAGACGTCGCCGAACGAGCCGGCATCCCGGCTCGGGCCATGTACAAGTACGGCGATCACAAAGCCAAGGTCGACGTGCGACACGTCGCCGCTTCGGAGCGCAGGCCCGGTTCGAAGCTGGTGCTGGTGACCGCGACCAGTCCGACCCCGGCGGGCGAGGGCAAGACGACGACCAGCGTCGGTCTCACCGACGCGCTCAACCAGCTGGGCGAGAACGCGATCGTCTGCCTGCGCGAGCCCTCGCTCGGTCCGGTGTTCGGGATGAAGGGCGGCGCGGCCGGTGGTGGTTACGCGCAGCTGAACCCGATGGCCGACATCAACCTGCACTTCACCGGTGACTTCGCCGCGATCGCAGCGGCTCACAACCTCTTGGCTGCGATGCTCGACAACCACCTGCACCACGGCAACGAGCTCGGCATCGACCAGCGGCGCATTCTGCTCAAGCGGGTGCTCGATGTGAACGATCGGGCGTTGCGCGACATCGTCATCGGACTCGGCGGCGTCATCAACGGCATCCCGCGCGAGTCGGGGTTCGACATCGTCGTGGCCTCGGAGATCATGGCGATCTTCTGTCTGGCCACTTCCCTGGAGGACCTGCGCGAACGGATCGGACGCATCGTTGTGGCCCGCACGCGTGACAACGAGCCGGTGACCGCGGCTGACCTGAAGGCCGACGGCGCGATGACAGCCCTGCTCAAGGACGCGTTGTCGCCCAACCTCGTCCAGACCCTCGAGGGCAACCCGGCGTTCGTGCACGGCGGTCCCTTCGCGAACATCGCGCATGGTTGCAACTCGGTCATGGCGACGAATGCCGGTCTCGCACACGCGGACTGGGTCGTGACTGAAGCAGGCTTCGGTGCCGACCTCGGCGCAGAGAAGTTCGTCGACCTCAAGTGCCGCATGACCGGGCTGCGTCCGGACGTCGTCGTGATCGTCGCGACGATCCGTTCGATGAAGTACCACGGCGGCGTTGCAACGGCCGATCTGACGACCGAGAACCTGCAGGCGTTGGACGACGGTCTGCTGAACCTCTACCGCCACTTGGAGAACATCCAGAACGTCTTCGGTCTGCCGGTCGTCGTGGGCATCAACCGTTTCCCGTCCGACACCGACGCCGAGATCGATCTGCTGCGCAAGCGCATGGCCGACCGCGGGGTGTCGGTGCAACTCGCGACCCACTTCGCCGACGGTGGCGAAGGTGCACTCGACCTGGCGCGCGCCGTCCGACTCGCCGTGGCCGAGAGCCCGTCACCCGACCTGCAGTTCACCTACGGCGACGAGGCATCCTTGGAGGAGAAGCTGCACGCCGTTGCGACGCGCGTGTACCGCGCGGGTTCGGTCGACATCCCGGCCGCGGTCCGCAGGCAGATCGCCGCACTCGAGGCGGAGGGGTACGGCGACCTGCCGGTCTGCGTCGCCAAGACCCAGATGTCCTTCTCGACCGATCCGGCATTGCGCGGAGCGCCCACGGGACACACCCTCGAGGTGCGCGAGGTCCGTCTCGCCGCCGGCGCAGGCTTCGTCGTCTTCGTCTGTGGCACCATCATGACGATGCCCGGATTGCCGAAAACTCCTGGTGCAGAACGTATCTCGGTCGATGCGGAGAGTCAGGTCACCGGTCTGTTCTGAGACTCGCCGAGTGGCCGGGCTGTGAACCGGTGGCCGGGACATAACCCGGCCACCCGACCGTAGCCCGGCCACTCGGTGAGTCAGACGTGTGTCAGACTCCGGTGCCGACCAGGCTGCCGATGCCGAAGGTCACGGCCATCGCGATCGATCCGCCGAGGACGTTGCGAAGGACGGCGGCGCGCACGTTCGCCTCGCTGAGACGGGCGCTGACGGCGCCGGTGGTCATCAGACCGATGGCGACCGCGAGGAAGGTCACCGGCACGTTGATGCTGCTCGGCAGCAGGATGACCAGCACCGGCAGCAGCGCCCCGAGAGTGAACGCGCCCATCGAGGCCCAGGCGGCGTGCCAGGGGTTGGTGTATTCGTCGGGATCGATCCCGAGTTCGACCTCGGCGTGCGCGGCGAGCGCGTCGTTGGCGGTGAGCTTCACCGCGACCTGTTCCGCGAGCTCGCGATCCAGACCCTTGCTCTGGTAGATCTGCGTGAGCTCCTCGAGTTCCTCCTCGGGGATCTCCTCCAGCTCGCGAATCTCTTTGGCGATCAACGCTTTCTCGCCGTCGCGCTGAGTGCTGACCGAGACGTACTCGCCGGCCGCCATGGAGAGCGCTCCCGCGACCAGTCCGGCGCTGCCCGCGACCAACAAGGACTGACGGTCGTTGGTCGCACCGGCGACACCGATGACCAGCCCCGCAACGCTGATGATGCCGTCGTTGGCGCCCAGCACTGCGGCGCGCAACCAATTGAGCCGGCTGGCCGTGCTCTCGGTGTGCGGTTCGTCGGGGTGCGGGACGACGACGTCCGCCTTCGTGGCGTCGGTGCTCATGTCGTTCCTCCCGCGCGTCGTCTGTCTGTGCTCGCAAGTGTGCACGGAACCGTGCACGGAACCGTGCACGGAACTGTGCACGGAGCGCTCCCTCCAACTGTGCTCGGGCGAAGCGGCGGTGTCCACGAAGGGAAGGCTCATCTGACCAGCCGACAGCAGGCCTATCGTTGCCGCATGGCTACCGATGATCTGAAGGATTCCTGGCGCGCACTGTTCGCGCTGTTGTTCGGGTTCTTCATGATCCTGGTCGACTCCACGATCGTCTCGGTCGCGACGCCGGCGCTGATCGAGGGACTGGACGCCGACATCACCGGGGTGGTGTGGGTGACCAGCGCCTACCTGCTCGCGTACGCGACGCCGCTGCTGATCACCGGACGCCTCGGCGACCGCTTCGGTCCCAAGCGGGTGTACCTCGTCGGGCTCACCGTGTTCACGCTCGCGTCCTTGTGGTGCGGCCTGACGTCGTCCATCGGCGGGCTCATCACCGCGCGCGTCGTGCAGGGCGTCGGCGCAGCCCTGTTGTCGCCGCAGACGATGACGATCATCACGCGTATCTTCCCGGCCGAACGGCGTGGCGCCGCGATGGGTGCGTGGGGCGCGACCGCGGGAGTCGCGACGCTCGTGGGTCCCATCCTCGGCGGCGTGCTGATCGACGAGCTCAGCTGGGAATGGATCTTCATCATCAATGTGCCGATCGGGGTGCTCGCGTTCGTGCTGGCCTGGCGCCTGGTGCCCGACCTGTCGGTGCAGTCGCATCGCTTCGACCTGCTTGGTGTGGGGCTGTCGGCGGTCGGGATGTTCCTGGTGGTGTTCGGTATTCAGGAGGGACAGCGTTACGACTGGGGCACCATCACGGGGTTCATCTCGGTGCCACTGCTGATCATCGGGGGACTGCTCGTCCTGGCTGCCTTCGTGTACTGGCAGCGGGTGAACCGATCCGAGCCGTTGGTGCCGCTGGTCCTGTTCAGCAACCGCAACTACTCCCTCGCCAACGTGGCGATCGCGACCGTCGGACTGGCGATCACCGCGATGGCGTTCCCGATCATGCTCTGGGCGCAGGTGGTGCGCGGCTGGACGCCGACCCAGGCGGCGCTGCTGCTCGCACCGATGGCCCTGCTCACCGCCGCGCTCGCACCCTTCGTCGGACGCCTGGTCGACCGGATGCATCCGCGGATCCTCGCCGGGTTCGGGCTCTCCTGCTTCGTTGTGGCGCTGGTGTGGCTCGGGTATCTGCTCGACCGAGACACGCCGTTGTGGCTCGTGCTGATGCCGATCCTGCTGCTGGGCGTCGCCAACGGCTTCATGTGGTCACCGCTGTCGGTGACCGCAACGCGCACCCTGCCGCCGCAGCGAGCCGGCGCCGGTTCGGGTGTCTACAACACCACCCGCCAGGTCGGCGCGGTGCTCGGCAGTGCCGCGATCGCCTCGTTGATGGAGGCTCGACTGGCCGACCGGCTCGGCGCGGGGGCGGGGTTGACCTCACCGGAACCGGGCGCCGCCGGAGGATCGATCGGTCACATCCCGCACGTCGCCCACGAGTTCTCCCGCGCGATGGGTGAATCGCTGTACCTGCCGGCGGCCGTCGTCCTCATCGGCGTCGTCGCCGTGTTGTTCTTCACTGATCCGCACGGTGTGAAGGCGGACGCGTGAACCGGCACGTCGTCGGGGCTGCGATCGTCGACGATCTGGCTGCACCGACGCTTCTGCTCGCCGCCCGCAGGTCAGCCCCCGCAGCCCTTGCCGGCGGCTGGGAGTTCCCCGGTGGCAAGGTCGACGAGGGTGAGAGCCACGAGGTGGCTATGCGCCGAGAACTATTGGAGGAGTTGGGAGTTCACGTCCATCTCGGCGACGACGTGCCCGGTCCGCAGGACGGCGGTTGGCCGCTCGGTGAGAACTATCTGATGTTCGTCTTCCTGGCTGTCATCACCTCGGGCGTACCCGCGCCGCTGGAGGATCACGACGAGTTGCGCTGGCTGCCGCTCGATGACCTGTTCGACGTGGGCTGGTTGCGCGACGATCTGCCGATCGTTCACCTGCTGCATTCGCGTTGGTCACGGGCGGGCTCGTAGGCTCGGCCCCGTCAGCGCATCCGTCTGCAGGGGAGAGCCCGATGAAGTACGTCGAGAACAAGGTCGTCCTGATCGGTGCCGGCGCGGTCGGCATCGCCTACGCGTACGCGTTGGTCAACCAGGGCATCGCCGACGAACTGGTGCTGCTCGACACCGACGAGAACCGCACCCGTGGCGAGGTCACCGATCTCAACCACTGCGAGGCGTGGGCGCCGAGTCCGATCACCGTCACCCACGGCGGCTACGAGGAGTGCAGGGACGCCGCCATCGTCGTGCTGTGTGCCGGTGCTGCTCAGAAGGCCGGCCAGACCCGGCTCGACATGGTGGGCACCAACGTCCGCATCACCCAGGACATCGTCAGCAAGGTCATGGCGTCCGGGTTCGACGGCATCTTCCTGGTGGCTACGAACCCGGTCGACATCCTCACCTACGCCACCTGGCGGCACAGCGGTCTGCCGTCGGCACAGGTGCTCGGATCGGGCACCAGCCTCGACACGGCGCGACTGCGGTACAACCTGGCGCAGTACTTCGAGGTGGCCACCACCAACGTCCACGCGATGATCATCGGCGAACACGGCGACTCCGAGCTGCCGGTGTGGAGCGCCGCGTCGATCGCGGGCCGCTCCCTCGCCAAGCGGATCGCCGCGAACCCGCAGATCGAGGCCGACATCGAGGACATCTACGTTCGGACGCGGGACGCCGCCTACGACATCATCGCCGCCAAGGGGTCGACCAGTTATGGCATCGGCATGGCGCTGGCCCGCATCACCCGGGCGATCCTGTCGAACCAGAAGGTGACGCTGCCGGTGTCCGCGTTGCTCGAAGGGCAGTACGGCCAGGAGGGCATCTACATCGGGGTGCCGGCCAGCATCGGCCGCCGCGGGGTGCGCGAGGTGGTCGAACTCGACCTGGACGAGCAGGAGACGCAGCGCTTCACCGCCAGCGCAGACACGCTACGGACGGTGATGCGCGAGTTCTGGCCCGAAGCCTGAACCGAAAACGCGTGAGACGTGGTCGCCTTGCACCAGGACGACCACGTCGCACGCGTCTTTGCGGCCTACAGCTTCTCGGGCTCGAACATCGACCCGGCCTCGTCGGAGGAGTCACCGGTCTGGTCGGTGGCGACCGCCTTGACCTCGTGGGGCTGCAACTCCCCGGACGCGATCTGTTCGGCGTAATGGCAGGCGACCTGGTGTCCCTGGGGCACGCCGTCGATCTGCACGATGCGCAGTTCGGGACGCTCGGTGTCGCACTTCGTCTCCTGCTTCCACGGGCACCGCGTGTGGAATCGGCAGCCGCTCGGCGGGTTGGCCGGGCTCGGCAGGTCGCCGACGAGGATGATCCGCTCGCGGTTGTCCTCGACGACGGGGTCGGGCACCGGGACGGCTGACATCAGGGCGCGCGTGTACGGGTGCAGCGGGTGCGCGTACAGATCGTCGGCGTCCGACTCCTCGACGAGCGAACCGAGGTACATCACGCCGATGCGATCACTGATGTGGCGAACCACCGCGAGATCGTGCGCGACGACCAGATAGGTGAGGCCGAACTCTTCCTGCAGGTCTTCCAACAGGTTGATGACCTGGGCCTGCACCGAGACGTCGAGCGCGGACACGGGTTCGTCGGCCACGATCAGCTTCGGGTCGACCGAGAGCGCGCGGGCGATGCCGATGCGCTGACGCTGACCACCGGAGAACTCGTGCGGGTACTTCTTCAGCGCTGCCGCGGGCAGGCCGACCGCGGAGAGCAGTTCGCGCAGCCGCTTGTTGGCGGCCGCCTTGTCCTTCGCGAGTCCGTGGGCGTTCATGCCCTCGAGCAGCAGCGCCTCGACGGTCTGGCGGGGGTCGAGGGAGGACAGCGGGTCCTGGAAGACCATCTGCATGTCTTTGCGCTTGCGGCGCAGTTCCTCACCCTGAAGCGAGGCGACGTCGACGCCGTCGAAGATCACCGTGCCCTCGGTCAGGTCTTCCAGGCGTAGCAACGCACGTCCGAATGTCGACTTGCCGCAACCGGATTCGCCGACCAGACCGTACGTCTCGCCACGCTTGATCTGCAGGTCGACGCCGTCGACCGCGTACACATAGCCGACCGTCTTGTCGAAGATCACTCCCCGTTTGATCGGGAAGTGCACCTTGACACCGGTGACCTCGACCAGCACGTCGTCGCCGGGCGAATGCTGCGAGCGGCCGTGCGCGGTGGTGGCGGTGCTCATCGGCGGTCCTTTCCTTCGATCGGGTTGAAGCAGCGCAGCAGCCGGTCACCGTCCAGTCCGGGTTCGATCTGTTCCAACTCGGGGGTCTGCTCGGTGCACCGACCGATCGGCTGCGAGCACCGGGGCGCGAACGCACATGCCGAGGTCCACGGCAGGTTGTCGGCCACCGAACCGGGCACCGGATTGAGCCGGCCACGGGCCGCGTCCAACCTGGGGATCGATTCCAGCAAACCGTAGGTGTACGGGTGACGAGGCTGCGCGAACAGGTCGTGCCGCGCGGCGCGTTCGACGATACGTCCGCCGTACAGCACGTTGACCTCGTCACACAGGCCGGCGACGACACCCAGGTCGTGGGTGATCATCACCAGCGCCGTACCCGAGTCACGCACGAGTTCTGAGAGCAGGGTGAGAATCTGCGCCTGAATGGTGACGTCGAGGGCGGTCGTCGGTTCGTCGGCGATCAGCAGGCGTGGTTTGCAGGCGAGCGCCATCGCGATCAGCGCGCGCTGACGCATACCGCCGGACAGTTGGTGCGGGTACTCCTTCAGCCGCCGATTCGGGTCGGGGATGCCGACCTTGTCGAGCAGTTCCTTGGCCTCGGGCATGGCCTGCTTGCGGGAGAGTCCGCGGTGCCGCTCGATGACCTCGGTGACCTGAATGCCCAGGGGTACAACGGGATTGAGCGACGACAGGGGGTCCTGGAAGATCATCGCGACGTCGCGGCCGCGGCGCTCGCGCATCTGGTTGTCGGACAGCGACAGCAGGTCGGTGCCCTCGAACTGAACGGTGCCCGAGACCTTGTTACCCCGTTTGGGCAACAGGCCCATGATCGCCATCGAGGTGACCGACTTGCCGCAACCGGACTCACCGACCAGACCGACCGTCTGGCCGGGGCGGACGTCGAACGAGACGTGATCGACCGCACGGAAGGGCTTGCTGCCCTTCGTGCCGAAGTCGACGGTCAGGTCACGGACCTGCAGCAGGACGTCGGCGGACGCTGCCGGACGGTCGGGGTTGGCATCAGCGGTGATGGTCACCGTGGTCACCTCCGGGACTTGGGATCGAGGGCCTCACGCAGGGACTCGCCCATGAGCGTGAAACCGAGGGCGGCAGCGATGATGCACAACGCGGGGTAGACGGCCATGTGCGGGAAGGTGTCGAAGTACTCCTGCGCCAGGCCGAGCATCTGGCCCCATTCCGGCTTGGTGTCGTCGGGGTTACCGGCGCCGAGGAAGCTCAGCGCCGCTGCGTCGATGATCGAGGTGGCGAACACCATGGTGGCCTGCACCAGCACCGGCGACAGGGAGTTGGGCAGCATGTGCCGGAAAACGATCGCGGACTTCTTCACGCCGAGCGAGCGCGCCGCCAGGACGTGGTCGCTGGAGCGCTGCGCCATCATCGAGCCGCGCAGCAGGCGCGCGAAGGTCGGCATCATCGCGATGCCGATGGCGACGATGACGGTGGTCTGCGAGCCGCGTCCGAACAGGGCCGCGATCGAGAACGCGAGCAACAGCGAGGGCAGCGACAGCATGATGTCGACGACGCGCATCACCACCGAGTCGATCCATCCGCCGAAGGCGCCCGCCAGGGTGCCGAGTACCAGACCGCCGAAGAAGGCCAGGCCGGTTGCTCCGAACGCGATGATCAGCGTGTTGCGGGACCCGTGGATCAGACGACTGAGCAGGTCACGCCCGAGGTCGTCGGCGCCGAGCGGATAGCCCGGCTCCGCTCCCGGGACGGGGTTGTTCGCCCGGCTCACCTTGTCGGCGAGGTAGCGGACCGTGGGATCGTGCGGCGCCAGCACGTCGGCGAAGAGCGCGACGAGGAAGATGAGGGCGACCATGATCGCCCCGACGATGAACATCGGGTTGCGCCGCAGCCGTGCCCAGGCGCTCGCGATCAGGCTTACTCCTTCGCCGTCATTGATGCCACCGCCGTCCAGTCCGTCCTGGACGGCCGCACGCTCGGCGAGTTCGTCGATACGGGCCTTCTTGGAGTTGCTGTTCAAGACCATGGTCGAATCACCGAATCCTGACTCGAGGGTCGATGTAGGCGTAGGCGATATCGACCAGCAGATTGACGAGGACGTAGGTGAGGGCGGCCATGATGATCAGCACCTGCACGACCGAGAAGTCGCGCTCCTGGAAACCGACCTTCATCGCATCGCCGAGGCCCGGGATCGAGAAGACGGTTTCGGTGAGCACCGCACCGGTGAGCAGCCCGCCGACCTGCAGGCCGACCGTGGTGACGACCGGGAGCATGGCGTTACGCATGACGTGGCGGGTGCGGATGGTGCTCGGCTTGAGGCCCTTGGCCTCCGCGGTGCGGATGAAGTCCTCGTCCAGCACGTCGAGCACCGCGGCACGGGTGATCCGGAAGATCACTGCGAAGGGGATGGTCGCGAGGGCGATCGCGGGCAGGATGAGGTGTTTGAAGGCGTCCCACGCGGCATCGAACTCCCGCGTCATCAGTCCGTCGAAGATGAAGAAGCCGGTGACGCGGGTCGCCTCGAGCTCGGGGCTTTGGCGCCCGGACACGGGCAAGAGGTGCCAGTCCACCGCGAAGAACTGCTTGAGGACCACCGCGAGGAAGAACACCGGCACGGCCACACCGACGAGCGAGACGCCGATGCCGAGCGCGTCGAAGATACCTCCGCGGCGCTTGGCGGCGAGGTAACCGAGCGGGATCGCGGTGATCAGTGCGATCACGATCGCGAGGCCGGCGAGTTCCATGGTGGCCGGGAGGCGGGTGAGGAACACGTCCATGGCGTCGGAACCGGCCTGCACCTGGGAACTGACTCCGAACTTGCCCTGCAGGGCGTTGGTGAGGAACTTCCAGTACTGGACGGGGAGTGGCTGGTCGAGACCGAGGGTCTTGCGCAGTTGAGCGGCGCGTTCAGGTGTGGCTCGCTCGCCCAGCATCGCCGAGACGGTGCCTCCGGGGAGCATTCGTAACCACACGAAGATCAACAGCGACAGCGCGAACATCACGCCGATCATCTGGACCACCCGGCGAGCGATGTATCGCAGCAACGCGGGAACCTTTCGTGCGAAGGTGGCGGAAGGGCCGAAACGGGCGGCGGCCGTGCCCGGCAACACTAGGGCACGGCCGCCGCCGTTCGTCAGGTCGGAGCCTGCTTACTTCTTGACGGCCGTCGAGAAGTCCTCGGAGGTGAGGGGGCTGGCGACGATGCCGCTGATGTTCTTGCCGAACACGATCGCCGGCGGCGAGTTCGAGATCGGCAGACCCGGCACGTACTCCTTCATCAGCTTCTCGCTGAGCTTCTTGTACGCAGCGGTGCGCTGATCGGCGTTCACGATGCTGTCGGCGTCGGTGATCTCCTTCTTCAACTGCGCGCCCCACGGGTAGGCGGAGATGCCCATCTGCTTGCCCATGAAGAAGTTCGCGATGAAGTTGTCCGGCGTGTTGTAGTCGCCGGTCCAACCGATCAGGAATGCCGGCGAGGCGCCGTTGGCCGTGCCGTCGGTGTAGCCGCCGTTCCACGGTTTGGTGACGGTGTTGACCTTGATGCCGGCCTTCTCCCAGTCGCCCTTGATCGCCTGGAAGATCTTCTGCGGGTCCGGCATGTAGGGCCGGGTGACCTCGGAGGGGTACCACAGGTCGATCGAGAGGCTGGACTGTCCGGCCTCCTTCAGCAACTGCTTGGCCTTCTCCGGGTTGTAGTCGTACTTCATGACCGAGTCGCTGTAGCCGTCGACGGTCTTGGGGTACCACTGGGTGGCGGCGGTCGCGCCCTCCGGCAGCTGGTTCTTGACCAGTTGTTCGCGGTTGATCGCGTGGTACAGCGCCTGGCGGACCTTGAGATCCTTCAGTGCCGGGTTCTTCGTCGGGTTCAGACCCAGGTAGAGGATGTTGAACGCGGGGCGGACCTCGAGGTTCATGCCCGCCTTCTTCAGCGAGTCCCAGTCGACTGGGTTGGGCAGGTCGTAACCGTCGATGTCACCGGCCAACAACGCCTGCTTACGAGAGGTGCCGTCGGGGATGATCTTGAAGACCAGCTTGCCGACCTTTGCTTTCTCACCGTAGAAGTCGTCGTTGCGGACGAGGGTGATGGTCTTGTTCTGGACGTCGTACTTCTCGAACTTGAACGGACCGGTACCGGTCGGGTACTTGGACGCGTACTCGGACTGGGTGATGCCGTCGCCCTGCGCCTTCACGTCGTTGGCCTTGTACTTGTCCAGCGCGGTGGGGCTCTGCATCGACCAGGCCGGCAGGCCGAGCAGCGACGGGAACTTGGAGGTCGCACGCGACAGCTTCAGCTCGACCGAGTCGGTGCCCTTGGGGGTGCAGCCCTGGTAGAGGTCGTCCTTGGACTTGTTGAAGCCGCCCATGTTGTCCGACCAGTACTCGGCCGCCGTCTGGCCGGCCTCGTTCTGCTTGTCCATCCGCTCGAAGTTCTTGCAGACGGCCTCGGCGTTGAACGGCGTCCCGTCGGTGAACTTCACTCCGCTGCGCAGCTTGAAGGTCCAGGTCTTGCCGTCCTTGCTGGGGGTCCAGCTGGTGGCCAGGCCCGGTGCGAGGTCGGCGGTGCCAGGCTTGAAGTTGACCAGGCCGTCGAAGATCTGACGGGCGACGCGGAAGGTCTCGCCGTCGGTCGCGTAGAAGGGGTCGAAGGTCTTGGGCGCACCCGCGGCGGCGAAGGTCATCGTGGCGTTCGACTGGCCGCCGCTCTCGGACCCCTTTCCACCCTCTTCGCGCTTGGACTCGGCACAGCCGCTGAGCACCAGCGCGGCTGCGCTGACAACCGCGAGCGCGGAGGCCTTCCTGGAGGTCTGCATCTTTTCTCCTCATCGGGGTGGGCGGGCAGCATGACCCCGCTCCGTACGGATGTGGTGACCCTAGACCGCACGTGAGGACAAACACACCAGCTCCATCCAGGCCGTTACCGATCTGAGTCCTGGTGTCCGGTCAAGGCCGTGCGCGGTCGGGGACCGATGGTCTGTGGTCGGAAGCAGTGTGCCCGGGATGAGACAATCGCGGTCATGCCCTTGAAGACCCGCGACGACGTTCGAAACGTCGCCATCGTTGCTCACGTCGACCACGGCAAGACCACTCTTGTCGACAAGATGCTCTGGCAGACGGGTGCGTTCTCCGAACGCCAAACCGTCGAGACGACCGGTGAGCGGGTGATGGACTCCGGTGACCTCGAGCGCGAGAAGGGCATCACGATCCTCGCCAAGAACACCGCGATCAGCTACGACGGCCCCGCCGCCGACGGCCAGAAGATCACCATCAACATCATCGACACCCCCGGCCACGCCGACTTCGGCGGAGAGGTCGAGCGCGGCCTGTCGATGGTCGACGGCGTCGTGCTGCTCGTCGACGCGTCCGAGGGCCCGTTGCCGCAGACCCGCTTCGTGCTGCGCAAGGCCCTCGCCGCGCACATGCCGGTGATCCTGTGCATCAACAAGGTCGATCGCCCCGACTCGCGCATCGAGGAGGTCGAGGAAGAGGCCTACGAACTGTTCATGGACCTGCTCGACGATGCGCAGGGCAACATGGACCAGCTCGACTTCCCGGTCGTGTACGCGTCCGCCAAGAACGGTGTTGCCTCGACGGTTCGTCCGGCGAACGGCGAACTGCCCGAAGGCGATTCGATGGAGCCGCTGTTCAAGACCATCCTGGAGACGATCCCGGCACCGTCGTACGACGACGACGCTCCGCTGCAGGCACACGTCACCAACCTCGACTCCAGCAACTTCCTCGGACGCCTGGCGCTGCTGCGTATCCACAACGGTGAGATGCACAAGGGCCAGCAGGTCACCTGGTGCCGTCATGACGGCACCCAGCAGAAGGTGAAGATCACCGAACTGTTGATGACCCAGGGCCTGGAGCGTCAGCCCGCCGACAGCGCCGGCCCGGGTGACATCATCGCCGTCGCCGGTATCCCCGAGATCACCATCGGTGAGACGCTCGCCGACCCGGAGAATCCGATCCCGTTGCCGCTCATCACGGTCGACGAGCCGGCGATCTCGATGACGATCGGCACCAACACCTCGCCGCTGGCCGGCAAGGTGCGTGGTGCGAAGGTCACCGCCCGCCTGGTCAAGGACCGCCTCGACCGCGAACTCATCGGCAACGTGTCGCTGCGCATCCTGCCGACCGAGCGTCCGGATGCCTGGGAGGTGCAGGGCCGTGGTGAGTTGGCGCTCGCGATCCTGGTCGAGCAGATGCGGCGTGAGGGCTATGAACTGACCGTCGGCAAGCCGCAGGTGGTCACCAAGGAGATCGACGGCAAGACGCACGAGCCGGTCGAGGCCCTGACCATCGACACGCCGGAGGAGTACCTCGGCGCGATCACCCAGATCCTCGCGGCGCGCAAGGGTCGCATGGAGCAGATGACCAACCACGGCACCGGCTGGATCCGGATGGAGTTCAAGGTGCCCTCGCGTGGCCTCATCGGCTTCCGCACCGAGTTCCTCACCGAGACCCGCGGCACCGGCATCGCGCACCACGTCTTCGACGGCTACGAGCCGTGGTACGGCCAGATCGTCACCCGCATGTCGGGTTCGATGGTCGCCGACCGTACCGGCCCGGTCACCGCGTACGCGATGGTCAACCTGCAGGAGCGCGGCGTGCTGTTCGTCGAGCCCGGCACCGAGGTGTACGAGGGCATGATCGTCGGCGAGAACTCCCGCGCCGACGACATGGACATCAACATCACCAAGGAGAAGAAGCTCACCAACGTGCGTGCCTCCTCGGCCGACAACTTCGAGAAGGTCATCCCGCCGCGCAAGCTGTCGCTGGAGCAGAGTCTGGAGTTCTGCCGCGAGGACGAGTGCGTGGAGGTCACGCCCGAGAGCGTCCGTATCCGCAAGGTGATTCTCGACGCCGGTGAGCGCAACCGAGCTGCATCGAAGGCGCGTAACGCCGAGAAGTCCTGAGCCGCAACGCAATTAGATGGTGGCCCCCATGAATCAGAGTATTGACGGCCTACCGGTGGATGTCGACCCCGACGCCTACCGGCAGGCGATCGGACGTCTGGTCACCGGGGTCACCGTCGTCACCACTGTGGCCGACGGGCACGACCACGCGATGACGGCGAATGCCGTCACGTCGGTGTCGCTCGATCCGGTGCGGTTGCTGATCTGCGTGGAGCGGGAGGCTCGTTTCCACGACGCCGTGATGTCCGCGGGTGTCTGGAGCGTCAACATCCTGGACGCTTCGCAGCGCGCCGCCGCGGTGTGGCTCTCGACGCGGGGGCGCCCCCTGCACAGTCAGCTCGATCGGGTGCCGCATCACCGTGACGAGACGGGTGTCGCGTTGCTCGACGGCGCGCTGGCAACGATCGTGTGTCGAACCGGTGACACGCTCGTGTCCGGCGACCACACGATCGTGGTCGGCGACGTACTGTCGTTGCACATCGCCGACCAGCCGGGGGAGGCGCTGGTCTATTTCAGGGGCCGCTTCGGCAGCCACAAGTAGATCGCGCCTGCGCGGTGTGGCCCGGCGACAAGCGAGGGTCGGCACGGATCAAGGCATGGACAGATGGGTGAGAACGCAGTGAGTGATAAGCCTTCGCGTCGGGGCCGCTGGATCGCCGCGATCGCCGGTGGCACGGCGGTCGTCCTGGGTCTGGGTTACGTTGGCACTGCTGCCGCCGTCACCGACAAGATCCCCGACGGCACCACGATTGCAGGCGTCGACGTGGGCGGCATGACGAAGGCGAAGGCCGAGGACGCCGTCTCGACCCGAACGCGTTCGATGATGAATCGTCCGATCACCGTGAGCGCCGGAGGCAAGAAGTTCACTCTGGACGCCGCCCGTTCCGGTCTCTCCCTCGATCCGGGACGCGCGGCCGACGGACTCACCGGGTTCTCGCTGAATCCGTCCGTGGTGGGCAAGCACCTGTTCGGCGCGCGCGAGAACCGGCCGTTGACGGCGAAGGCCGACACTCAGAAGTTGGCTGCTGCGATCACCGCGGCCGCCGGCACCTTCAAAGGGTCCGCCGTCAACGGGTCGGTGAAGTTCAACAGCGGCAAGGTCGACGTCGTCCGTTCCAAGGACGGCACAGGCATCCGCGCCGACGCCGTCGCCCAGCAGATCGCGAAGGGTTGGCCGGCCAAGACCGGTTACACCGCCACCATCGGCCACGTCGAGCCGCCGCTGACCAATGCCGAGATCGACGCCTTCGTGAAGGACTTCGCCGGCCCGGCGATGAGCGGGCCGGTCACCGTCAAGGTCGGCGCCAAGACCTCCAAGATCACGCCCGTCGCGATCAGCGCCGTGCTCAGCGCCAAGGTCCAGGACGGCACGTTGAAGCCGGTGATCGACGAGGCCAAGCTGCGCGAAGTGCTCGACACCCTGTCCGGTGAACTCACCACACCTGCGGAGAACGCGCACTACGGTCCGGGTGGCAGCATCGTGGGAGCCAAGAACGGCTTCGAGGTGGACCCTTCAGGCGCCGGCCCGCTGCTGATCAAGGCGCTGACCGACCCGACCCGCACCCTCACGCTGAAGTCCAAGCCGGTCAAGGCGGCGATGGTGGCCGCCGACCTGAAGAACCTCGGCACGCAGAAGATCTCCGAGTTCGTGTCGCGCTACCCCGGCGGTGCCCAGAACGAATCCCGCACCAAGAACATCCAGGTCGCGCTGGCCAAGATCAACGGCATGGTCATCGCACCCGGTGAGCAGTTCAGTCTTCTGCAGTCACTGACTCCGATCACCAAGGCGAATGGCTACGTCGAGGCCGGGGTGCTCGTCGACGGCATCCACGAGAAGGGCACCGGCGGTGGCATCTCGCAGGTCTCGACGACGATGTACAACGCCGCATTCTTTGCAGGAGTCCGTCTGGATGAGCACACACCACACGCCTATTGGATCCCGCGGTACCCGATGGGACGCGAGTCCACGCTCTGGGTGCCCACGATCGACCTGCGGTGGACGAACGACACCGGCCGCCCGATCCGCATCGAGGCCGGCACGCAGGACAGCGCCGCGATGATCAGGTTGTACGGCACAAAGACCTTCAACGTCTCGACGAACACCGGACCCCAGTTCGCATTCACCGAGCCCAAGACGCGCTACATCACCAAGAAGGGGTGCGAGGTGCAGGCGCCGGCTCAGGGCTTCAAGGTCACCGTCACCCGTGTCGTCACCGACCTCTCGGGCAAGGTGGTCAAGAACGAGGCGAACACCACGAAGTACATCCCGTCCGACAAGGTCGTCTGCGGCCCTGACCCGAACGCCCCGTCGACCTCGACGGCGCCACGGGCGTCGGCCACCGGCGCGGCTGCGTCGAGTCCACCGACCACACCGACCGCACCGGTGTCTGCCTCGGCGTCTGCCTCGGTGTCTCCCTCCTCGACCGCACCGGCGGCGACGTCGACCAAGAAGTAGATTCTGGGGCGTGAGCACCACTCCTTCGATCGCTGCCGACGCCCTGCGCCGGGCCGGAGTCAGTGACGTCCTGGCCGACGGCACGAACCGCGCCGCGTACTCGACCGACGCCTCGATGTACCGCTTGCTGCCGACGGCGGTCGTGCGTCCGCACGATCGGGACGAGGTGCTCGCGACCTTGTCGGTCTGTCGTGAGCTCGGGCTCCCGGTCGTGGCACGGGGAGCGGGCACCTCCTGTGCCGGCAACGCGATCAGCAGCGGGGTCGTGCTTGATTTCTCGCGGCATATGAACACGTTGCTGTCCCTGGACGCGGAGGCAGGTATTGCCGTCGTCCAGCCGGGCATCGTCCATGCAGCCCTGCAACGACAGGCGCTCGCTGCCGGGTGGCGGTACGGTCCTGATCCCTCGTCGCACACCCGCTGCACGATCGGCGGCATGATCGGCAACAACGCGTGCGGATCGAGGGCATTGGGCTATGGCAAGACCTCGAACAACCTGCTCGCGCTCGAGTCGGCGCTCGCCGACGGCACCGTGCTGCGAACGTCCGTGGGTGCTCCTCGCAGCGATGTGTCGGCGTCCGCGCCGGTGCTTGGCGAACTGGACGCGCTGGTCGGCTCCTCGCTGGCGCTGATCCGACAGGAGTTCGGCCGATTCGGACGTCAGGTTTCCGGCTACGCGATGCAGGAACTGTTGCCGGAGAACGGTTTCGACGTCACACGGTTCCTTTCCGGGTCGGAGGCGACGCTGGCCATCGCGACCGAGGTAACCGTCCGACTGGTGAAAGAACCCGGACGGCGCGTGTTGATCGTGCTCGGCTACGCCGACATCTACGACGCCGGCGATGCCGCGGCCGGGCTGTTGCCGTTCGCGCCGATCGCCGTCGAGGGGATGGACCGCCGGATCGTCGACGTCCTCGCCGCCCGACGCGGACCGGCCGCGGTGCCGCCGCTGCCGCGCGGAGACGGCTGGCTGTTCGTCGAGTTGGCCGGTGAGGACGACGGGGAACTGCAGCGTCAGGCCGAACTCGTTGTGGCACAAGGGTCCTGCCTCGATTCCATGATCGTCACTGATCCCGTCGTTTCTGCCTCGCTCTGGCGGGTGCGTGAGGACGGCGCCGGACTGTCCGGACGCTCACCGCGGGATCTGCCGGCCCATGCCGGCTGGGAGGATGCAGCCGTTCCGCCGGCGGAACTCGGTCCGTACCTGCGCGAGTTCGACGACCTGCTGGTCGAGCACGATCTTTCCGGGCTTCCGTACGGTCACTTCGGTGACGGGTGCCTGCACATTCGGATCGACTTCCCGTTGGCCGCGCCGGGAGGGACGTCCCGGTTCGGTGACTTCCTGGATGCGTCGGCCGAGCTCGTCGCGAAGTACGGCGGTTCGCTGTCCGGGGAGCACGGGGACGGCCGTGCACGCAGCGGACTACTGCCGCACATGTACTCACCGCAGGCCATCGAACTGTTCGCTCGGGTCAAGCAGATCTTCGACCCCGACGGTCTGCTCAACCCCGGAGTGCTCGTCGACCCAGATGCTCCGACCGAACACCTGCGCATCCCTGCGGCGAGGAAGCCCGCGGTGCCGCTCGCGCTGCGCTACCCGCATGACGGCGGCGACTTCGCGCAAGCGGTCCACCGCTGTACCGGCGTCGGTAAGTGCCGCGCCGACAACAGCGGCACGCACGGAGTCATGTGCCCCTCCTACCTCGCCACCGGCGAGGAGAAGGACTCCACGCGAGGCCGCGCCCGTGTCCTGCAGGAGATGCTCAACGGAGAACTCGTCAGCGGCTGGGACGCGCCCGAGGTGCGCGACGCTCTCGACTTGTGCCTGTCGTGCAAGGGCTGTCTGTCCGACTGTCCGACCGGCATCGACATGGCCTCCTACAAGTCCGAGGTGCTGCACCAGACGTACAAGGGCAAGCGACGTCCGGCGTCGCACTACTCATTGGGCCGTCTGCCGCAGTGGGTTCGCCTGAGTCGCAAGACCTCTCGTCTTGCTTCGACGCTGAGTGGCGTGGGTGACAGGTTCGCGTTCGCCAAGAAGCTGGCCGGCGTCGACCCCCGTCGCTCCATTCCGCGATTGGCACCGCGCACCTTCCGTGCCTGGTGTCGCGACAACGGTGTGCCGCTGTTCGATGCGGCGAACGTCGAACCCGGCCAGGTCGTTCTTCTGGTCGATACCTTCACCGACTACTTCGCTCCCGACACCGGAGCGGCTGCGGTCCGGGTTCTGCGTGCCGCTGGTGCGCAACCGGTCATCATCGAGCGGGACGGATGCTGTGGGCTGACACTGATCAGCACCGGCCAGCTGGATGAGGCGAAGAAGACCCTCGGCAGTTCCATTGATGAGCTGGATCTCGCTGCAGCACAAGGGCTTTCGATCGTGGGTCTCGAGCCGTCATGCACGGCGGTGTACCGGAGCGATGCCCACGAACTCATCGGCGGCGAGGCGTCCGACCGGGTGGCGGGCGCGGTTCTCACGTTGGCGGAGTTCCTGTCGTCGTTGCCCGACTGGCGTGCACCGGACCTGTCCGGTCGCGCGATCATCGCCCAGCCGCACTGCCACCATCACGCGGTCATGACCTGGTCACCCGATGCGCAGTTGCTCAAGGCTGCCGGAGCCGACGTCCGGCGACTGTCGGGTTGCTGCGGTCTTGCCGGCAATTTCGGTGTGGAGCAAGGGCATTACGAGGTCTCGGTCAAGATCGCGGAGCAACAGCTGCTCCCTGCGCTCGAAGCTTCACCTGACGCCGTCCTGCTCGCTGACGGTTTCTCCTGCCGGACCCAAGCCGATGACCTCGCCGATCGCAAGGGTCTTCACCTGGCACAGATCCTCGACCAAGCGCTCTGAGGGCCGGGCACCTGGGCGATCGAGCAGCAGCCGGGTCAGCGGCTCGCTTCGTGCACCATGATCGCCGCCTGGACGCGGTTGCCGGCGTCGAGTTTGGCCAGGATGCGCGAGACGTGGGCTTTCACGGTCGGGACGCTCATGTAGAGATCGGCGGCGATGTCGGCATTGGACAACCCACGGCTGATCAGGACCGCAACTTCGTGCTCGCGATCGGTGAGTCGCTCCAGGCGGGCGGCGTTCGCGGGGTTGACGGGCGTGGATGCAGTGACCCGGTCGACCAGTTGCCGGGTGACGCTGGGGGAGAGCATCGGCTCGCCCTGGCAAACCGCCTTGACGGCACCGACCAGTCGCTCGGGTCGCGAGTCCTTCAGCAGGAAGCCGCCGGCACCGGCGCGCAATGCCTGCACCACAAGGTCGTCGGCGTCGAACGTGGTCAGGACGATGACGTGTGGCGCGTCGTCCGCCGCACGCAGCGTCGCGGTGGCTTTGATGCCGTCCATCACCGGCATCCGGATGTCCATGAGTACGACGTCCGGCTTACAGTCGCGGGCGATATCGAGCCCGGTAGCACCGTCGCTCGCCTCACCCACCACCTCGATGTCGGGCGCGCCGCCGAGGATCATCCGCAGCCCGGTGCGCACCAGAGCGTCGTCGTCGACCAGCAGTACCCGGATCACACGCCGACCTTCTCACTGTCGCGCAGCATGGGCAGCACCGCCTTCACCACGAACCGATCCGATCGGTCGATGCCGTAGTGCAGCGAGCCGCCCGCAAGTTCCACCCTCTCGGTGAGTCCCAACAGACCCAGTCCTGATTCCGGCAGACCGGTCTCCTGTCGGGTGACGGGGTTGCTCGTGCGGATGCGTAGGCCTACCTCGTCGCGGTCGATGTCGATCGTGATCGGGACCCCACGCGCGTGCTTGCGTCGGTTGGTCAACACCTCCTGCACGACCCGGAAACCACTGCGAGACAACGATTCCGGGATGTCGTCAAGGTCCCCATGGATGACGAGATCAATCGGTCCGTCGTCGGTCGGGGTGTCCTGCACGAGAGCCTGGACGGCAGACAGATTGGGCTGTGGCGGTTCGATGCCCACGTTCTCGGCGTCGCGCAGGACGCCCAACACCTCGCGCAGCTCGGTCAGCGCAATCTGCGAGTTGTCGCGGATGATCTCTGCGGCCTCGCGCACCTGCTGTTCGGACAATCCGGTGCGATAGGCGAGCGCGCCGGAATGCATGGCCACCAGCGAGATCCGGTGAGCCAGGACGTCGTGCATCTCGCGGGCGATGCGGCTGCGTTCACCTAGTCGGGCTTGCTGGACGCGTGATTTCTCCTGTTCGCCCGCGGCCTGGACTTGGCGACGTAGGTTGGCGACCAACTCCCGGCGGGCGCCGATCGCGACGCCGACAGCCACACAGAAGGCCGTGCTCAGGAGCGACATGATGACGGAACTCATGATGTCGGCGGTGGAGCGCTGTGGCATGGGGTGCAGCAGTTCGTAGACGACCTGGCCGCCCAGCCACCCGGTCGATGCGACCACGATCTCCGCCCACCGGCGGCGGGTGCTCAACGAGATGAAGGCGATCGCCGCAGGAGGCACCGCTGCGACCGCCACCGACGACAGCACGATCGTCGAGGCACAGATCGCGATCGGCCGGCGACGCCGGAAGAACAGCAGGCCCAGGGAGGCGAGGCCAGCCCCGATCTCGACGATCCACCAGCGCGACTCGGCTTCGTAGCCGGGGTAGTTGCTGGTGGCGAGCACCAGCACGAGCACGACGCTCAGGATCGTCGCCGAGCCGAAGCGCCATGCCTCGCCCCAGGCGTGCCCCAAGCGTCCCGACGAATGCGCCGGTGCCTGCGGTGCGGAGGGACGAAGAGCTGCGGTCATCGCTCCAGCGTAGGCAGCGGCGGGGCAGGCCGGTATCCGTCCCTGGTCGCAGCCGACCCCCTACGAAAGTCGCACCAGGTGCATCCCCGAGGCCGATGCGCCGCCGTCCTCGGACGCGAAGGATGGTCACCATGATCGAAGTCAACGGATTGACCAGAACCTACGGATCCCACCGCGCTGTGGACGACGTGACTTTCCGGGCCGAGTCCGGCCGGGTCACCGGATTCCTCGGCCCCAACGGAGCAGGCAAGTCGACCTGCATGCGGATGATGGTCGGGCTGACACCACCCACCGCCGGTACTGCGACCATTCTCGAGCGGCAGTACACCGCGCTGCCGAACCCGGGCCGCCACGTGGGGGTGTTGCTCGATGCGTCGGCCCAGCACCCGGGGCGCACCGGACGTGAGGTACTTACTCTCGGCGCTCGCACGATGGGTCTGCCGAAGGGGCGGGTCGACGAACTGCTCGAAGTCGTGGGCCTCACCCCCGTCGAGGCGAAGCGTCAGGTGCGCAACTACTCGCTAGGCATGCGCCAGCGGCTGGGGATCGCCCATGCGCTGCTCGGTGACCCCAAGGTGCTGATCCTGGACGAGCCGGCCAACGGACTCGACCCGGCGGGCATTCGCTGGATGCGCAGTCTGCTGCGTGGGTTCGCGGACGAGGGCGGCACCGTGCTGCTGTCCTCACACCTGTTGCACGAGATCGAGGTGATCGCGGACGACCTCGTGGTCATCGGCCGCGGTCGCATCGTGGCGCAGGGGACCAAGCAGGAACTGCTCGCCACAGCAGGCACTTCGGTCACCAGCACCGACAACCAGCGCCTGGGTGAAGCTCTTGCCGGACAAGGCGTTTCGGTGACCGCTGTGGGGCAGAAGCTGCGCGTCGACGCGGAACCGATCGTTGTGGGCAAGGTTGCGCTGCAGCACCAGATCGTCCTCACCGAACTCACCAGTGCCGGCGCCGCCGGGCTCGAGGACATGTTCCTCCAACTCACCGCGGGCGACGCCCGAGAAGGGGTCGCAGCATGATCAACGCCACCACCGACCAGCACCTCGATAAGGCACCGTCGGGTGTCCGGCTGCCGTCTCGACTCGATCCGGGCGAGGTATCCCGAGTGCCGTTCATGCGCCTGGTCTCCGTCGAACTGCGCAAGCTCATCGACACCCGCAGCGGGCGCTGGCTGCTCATCGGCATCGCGTTGGTGACGGCCGTCGTTGTCGCGCTCCTCGCGTTCACCGGTAAGGCGGACACGAACAAGGACTTCGGCAACTTCCTCGGTGCGACGATCATTCCGCAGAGCTTCCTCCTGCCGATCCTCGGCATCATGGCCGTCACCACCGAATGGTCGCAGCGCACCGGGCTGGTGACTTTCACCCTCGAACCCAAGCGGGCACGGGTCGCCGCCTCGAAGCTGCTGGCAGTCCTCATCGCCGGCTTCGCCATCGTCGCACTCGGTGCGCTCATGGCTGCAGGCTTCACGCTGCTCACCGACATGGTGCGAGGCTCCGACCCGTCGTGGTCGGTCTCGTGGCAGGTGGTCGTCGGCATCCTGGTCGCGCAGTTGATCAATGTCGGTATGGGTTTCGCGTTCGGTGCGCTCATCCAGAACACCCCCGGCGCGATCGTCACCTACCTGTTCCTGCCGATCGTCTGGTCGATGGTCGCCTCCGTCTCCTGGATGCGCACGGTCGGTGAGTGGGCCGACACCGGCCAGACTCTGCAGCCGCTGTTCGATGCGCAGATGCAAGGTGACGACTGGGCCAAGCTTGTCGTCTCCGTGCTCATCTGGCTGGTACTGCCGTTGACCCTCGGCATCTGGCGGATGGTGCGCAGCGAGGTCAAGAGCTCCTGAGCTCGCGAGTGCCACGGGTCCTGTCGCTCTTCAGGGGGAGCGACAGGCCCCGTTCGCATGAAGTTAGGCTCACCTTATGTCTGATCGTCCGCGCCGCGTCCCGAAGTCCGTCACCGTCGTCCGCACCGAGCAAGTGGCACCGCAACTCGTTCGGGTGGTCGTCGCCGGCGACGACCTGGCGCAGATCGGGGAACTGGAGTTCACCGACCACTACGTGAAGCTGCTCTTCCCGCCGGCGGGCGCCGACTACGCGTGGCCGTTCGATCCCGAACTCATTCGCGAGGAACGTCCGCGCGAGCAGTGGCCGGTGACCCGCACCTACACGATC
Source organism: Yimella radicis (assembly GCF_054778255.1). Lineage (NCBI taxonomy): Bacteria > Bacillati > Actinomycetota > Actinomycetes > Micrococcales > Dermacoccaceae > Yimella > Yimella radicis. The sequence continues at coordinate 254,689 of NZ_BAAGZR010000010.1, read as the reverse complement.
CGCTGGTTCGACCCGAGCACCCGTGAGCTGGCGCTCGACTTCGTCGTTCACGGGGACGCCGGCATCGCCGGGCCGTGGGCCGCGCGCGTGCAGCCGGGGGAGAGCATCGGGTTCATGGGTCCCGGTGGAGCTTGGGCGCCCAGCCCGGACGCCGGCGTCCACCTGTTGATCGGTGACGAGTCAGCGCAGCCGGCCATCGCCGCCGCCATCGAACGACTTCCCGCCGGAGCTTCGGCGAAGGTCTTCGTCGAGGTTCGCGACGTCGATTCGCACATCCCGATGCCGGCCGGGGAGGGTGTCGAGATCACCTGGGTGCACCGGGACGAGGAGCGTCTCGGCCACGGGCACAGTCTCGCTGCCGCGGTGCGGCGTGCCGAATGGCCGGACGGTGAGGTGCACGCGTTCGTCCATGGCAACGCCGACATGATCAAGGACCTGCGCAAGTACCTGTTCATCGAACGGGGCCTGCCGCGTGATCAGGTTTCGATCTCCGGCTACTGGCGCACCGGGCAGGACGAGAACGCCTGGCAGGCGGGCAAGCGTCAATTCGTCGAGCAACTCGAGGCCGAGGAGTCCGCGCTCGAAAAGGCACACTGACGCGGCGACGGATCAGAGTCCTTCGGCGTCCCGGTAGGTCTGTAGGAGTCCGGGTTCGGTGGTGTAGGTGCGGCCGGTGGGTGTGGTCCAGGTGCGCACGCCGGCGGTGCAGGCTGATCGAGATCGCCCGGACGGCGCCGGCGGTGTTCATCACCGAGTGCGCCACCCGGATCGATTCCTCGAACTGCCGGGCCTGTGTCACCCAGTGATCCTCGTCGTCACCCTGGTCGCCATCACCTTGCTCACCGTCCGTCTGTTGGTCGATCCCGGTGAGGTCGTCCTGCGTGAAAAACTCGTCGCCGGCTGCGTCCACGGTGAACGGGTCGTCGCTGCTGAGGCGTTCGAACACGTTGTGTGCCAGCAATTGGGCGATGAGCAGTTGGATGGTCGCGGGGTTCGCGCCTGGTACCAGTTCGGGGTGCGATGCCAGTTCGATGGCTGCGTCGACACTGCCTTCGAGCATCACTGCTTCGAGCAGGTCACGCGGGGTGATCGTGTCCTGCCCGAGGGGTTTCGTCGTGGTGTTCGACATGCCTTCATCGTACACCTGTTCGAACCGAGTTTGGAATGGTTCGAACGAATGTCGTTTGTGGACAACCGAATTGGTTACTCGCGGGTTGTGGAGAACGGGTGGTCGGGTGGACATGGGTGGTTGCCTTGGTTTCGGCGCGTACGCCCTCGTCCCTCGGGCGTTCGGCTCAACCAGCGGCGATCGGTCGTGGAGAACGGGGGTGGCTGGGTGGCCGTGGGTGGTTGCCTTGGTTTCGGCGCGTACGCCCTCGTCCCTCGGGCGTTCGGCTCAACCAGCGGCGATCGGTCGTGGAGAACGGCGGTGGCTGGGTGGCCGTGGGTGGTTGCCTTGGTTTCGGCGCGTACGCCCTCGTCCCTCGGGCGTTCGGCTCAACCAGCGGCGACGGGCGTTCGGCTCAACCAGCGGCGCTGAGTGCGCCCTCTCCCTAGGAGCGCGGGCCAGCGCGCGTGACGGGTGTTCGGTTCAACCGGCGGGGCGGAAACGCGAGTGACTCAGAGACGGGCGTAGATGTACTCGTGGTGCGTGCTGAACCCGAGCGATTCGTAGAGCCCGATGGCCGGTGCGTTGTCGCTGCTCACCTGCAGATACATCGAGCGGACGCCGCGTCGGTCGGCCTCGCGGGCAGCAGCTCCGACGAGGGTCCGCCCGAAGCCCTTGCCGCGAAACGCTTCTGCCACGTGCAGGTCGAAGAGCCCGACCCAGCCGGGGGAGTATGCGAGGCGGGTGTTCGCGCGCGGCGCGGTGTCGGAGAGCGTCAGGTATCGGCCGTCCTCGACGCCGGCGAGAACGCGTGCGGCGACGGTTCGTCGGTCGATCGTGCGCGGACTCGCCGCACTCCACCACTGGTCCGTCGGTCGGGTTGTGGCATCGACGGTGACGGCTATTGCGGATCGCGCCAGCGCGATCTCGCGTACCGCCGCGGTCATGACGGCGACCCGCGGCGAGCAACGTCCGCCGCGCCGGTCGATCTCGGCCACCACCGGGTGATCCGATGGATCGAAACCGACCGGGCCGGCGATCTGGAACAACGCAGGCAATCCGAGGCGGGCGTACCAGTCCACGCAGCGGTCCACCGCGTCCGAAGGCGAGAAGCCCGAATCGCCAACGGCAAGAACGGAATTGGCTCGTCCGGTGAATCCTTCGGCGCTGCGCAGCAGCCAATCGCCGAGATGCTCGCTGGTCAGCGGCGGCAGGCCGTCGACCATCAGTCGTTGCAGGTCGTCGATGGGGACGGTGCGGTGCGGATGACCACGACGTGATGCCTTCGGCGGAATCTCCTTGGCCGCGACGACGTCGGCCCACTCGACACGAACGCGTCCGTGCCGGGAATCGACCTCGATCCCGCTGCCGTCCGCGCAGAGCAGCTCGCCGGTCACGTCGGTGAACACGGCGCCGGTCGGGTCGCCCGGAAGAAGTCGGCGACGGACCGCAACCCTGCGTCCGACACGAACCGGCCAGGGAAGGTGAGACTTAGTAAGCTCGTCGCCCATACGGCTTGCATACTAGGTCAGCAGAAAGTGACCAGCCGGTCCATCATCATCAGGAGGACTCCTCATGACGTACGTCATCGCCCAGCCTTGTGTCGACCTCAAGGACAAGGCGTGCATCGAGGAATGCCCCGTCGACTGCATCTACGAAGGTGAACGCAGTCTCTACATCCACCCGGACGAGTGCGTCGACTGTGGTGCCTGCGAGCCCGTCTGCCCGGTCGAGGCCATCTACTACGAGGACGACACCCCCGAGGAGTGGGCCGACTACTACAAGGCCAACGTCGAGTTCTTTGACGACCTCGGCAGCCCCGGCGGCGCGGCGAAGATGGGTCTCATCCCCAAGGACCACCCGCTGATCGCGGCGCTGCCGCCGCAGTCGCACGACGAGTGATCCGGCCGGCGCGTGCCCGTCGATCGTCATCTTCCTGATTTTCCCTGGGACACCCTGGCGCAGGCCAAGGCTGTCGCGAACTCGCATCCGGACGGCATTGTCGACCTCTCGGTCGGCACGCCCGTCGACCCGACTCCCCAGGTCGTCCGTGACGCGTTGATCGCGGCCGCGGATGCGCCCGGCTACCCGCAGGTCTGGGGCACCCCCGATCTGCGCGAGGCGATTTCGGCCTGGTTCGCGCGCCGGCGCAATGCGCCCGGTGTCGACCCCGACGGCGTCATGCCGACCATCGGCAGCAAGGAACTCGTCGCTTGGCTGCCGACGATCCTGGGCCTCGGGCCGGGAGATGCTGTCGGTTTTCCCGAGATCGCCTACCCGACGTACGACGTCGGGGCGCGCATCGCCGGCGCGACCCCGGTGCCTGCTCAGTCGACCGTTCAGTTCGGTCCGCGTGCTCCGAAACTGTTGTGGCTCAACACTCCTGGCAACCCGCACGGTCAGGTGTTGCCCATCGATCACCTGGCCAAGGTGGTCCGGTGGGCCCGTGAGCGCGGCGTGATCGTCGCGTCCGACGAGTGCTACGCCGAGTTGGACTGGCGTGACGGTGTCGACGACCTCACTACGCCGAGCATCCTGGACGAGCGGGTCTGCGGCGGCGACCACACCGGCTTGTTGTCGGTCTACTCGATGTCCAAGCAGTCGAACATGGCCGGCTACCGGGCGGCGTTCGTCGCCGGTGATCCGGCTCTGGTCAAGAGGCTGGTCGACTTCCGCAAGCACGCCGGGATGATGGCGCCCTGGCCGGTGCAGCGTGCCCTGCTCGCCGCGGTCCAGGACGACGAGCACGTCGCCATCCAGAAGGAGCGCTACCGCTCGCGTCGAAACACCCTTCTCGGCGCACTGCGCGAATCCGGTTGGCGCACAGACCATTCCGAGGCCGGTCTGTACTTGTGGGCGACCAAAGGGCAACCGTGCCGGACGACTGTCGACGAACTCGCCGGCAAGGGAATCCTGGTGGCACCCGGAGACTTCTACGGCGCAGCTGCGTCAGCCCACGTCCGCGTCGCGCTGACCGCCCCCGACGAGTGGATCGAGCAGGCGGCGGCGCGTCTGACCGCCGATTGATCACGGTTGACCGGTGGGCGGCGGACGCGTTTCACTACGTCTGCAGAACTGTAATTCTTGACACCCGGGGTGCCCCATCTGCCGGTGCAGTGCTGGGGTACCGTCATCGTCAGGCTCAGCAACCGGCGTCTGCGCCGGATTTTCGCGAGGACGGAAGGCATTTCCCTTATGACTGACACCGCTCCGGCCACCTTCGCTGCGGGTGACAAGAAGCTTGAGTTCGCCGTGATCCCGGCGACCGAGGGCAACGACGGCTACGACATCTCGGCTCTGTTGAAAGAGACCGGCAATGTCACGCTCGACGTCGGATTCGTCAACACCGCATCCTGCAAGTCGGCCATCACCTACATCGACGGCGACGCGGGCATCCTGCGCTACCGCGGCTACCCGATCGATCAGCTGGCCGAGAAGTCGACCTTCCTGGAGACCTCCTACCTGCTGATCTACGGCGAGCTTCCCACCAAGGAAGAGCTCGAGGAGTTCACTGGCAAGATCCAGCGGCACACGATGCTGCACGAGGATCTCAAGGACCTCCTGGCCGCCTTCCCGCGTGACGCGCACCCGATGTCGGTCCTGTCGGCCGCGGTGTCCGCGCTCGGCACCTTCTACCAGGACTCCCTGTCGATCACCGACAAGGAGCAGATCGAGCTGTCGACGATCCGGCTGCTGGCCAAGCTGCCGACCATCGCCGCCTACGCGTTCAAGAAGAGCGCCGGTCAGCCGACGCTCTACCCGGACAACAACCTTGACCTCGTCGAGAACTTCCTGCGTCTGACCTTCGGTTACCCGACCGAGGACTGGACCCCGAACCCGACCGTCACCAGGGCGCTCGACCAGTTGTTCATCCTGCACGCCGACCACGAGCAGAACTGCTCGACCTCCACCGTCCGTCTGGTCGGTTCGGGTCACGCGCACCTGTTCGCCTCGATCTCGGCCGGCATCCACGCGCTGTCCGGTCCGCTGCACGGTGGCGCGAACTCGGCCGTGCTGGAGATGCTCGACACCATCGAGAACGACTTCGGCGGCGACGTCGACAAGTTCGTCGAGAAGGTCAAGAACAAGGAAGACGGCGTGAAGCTCATGGGCTTCGGGCACCGTGTCTACAAGAACTACGACCCGCGTGCGGCCATCGTGAAGAAGGCCGCCGACGAGGTGCTCGAGGCGCTCGGCGTCGAGGACCCGAAGCTGGAGATGGCTCGCCGGCTGGAGGAGATCGCGCTCTCCGACGACTACTTCGTGTCGCGCAAGCTGTACCCGAACGTCGACTTCTACACCGGCATCATCTACAAGGCGATGGGCTTCCCCGCCGAGATGTTCACGGTGCTGTTCGCGATCGGCCGCCTGCCGGGTTGGATCGCCCAGTGGCGCGAGATGGTCGAGGACCCAGCCACCAAGATCGGCCGTCCGCGCCAGATCTACATCGGTGAGACCGAGCGCGACTACCCGTCCGCCTGACCCACACCGAGCGGTTTCAATAACGACCGGATCCCTCTACTACAGCGGTAGGAGAGGGATCCGGTCGTTATTGCGTGCGGGCCCGTCAGAGTTCGAGGGCCATCGGCGACATCGCCGCGAAGTTCTGACCGAGGTTAAAGAACGTGCCGTGCAACAGGACGACCGGACTGGGGTGTGCGGGGGTCGGCTTGCAGTTCCACAACCCCGCTCAGTGCAGTTCGATACGCACCGTCGTCTCGGAGGCCGTCGGATTGCTCGCCTTGTCCCACGTCCAGCCGGAGCGGTCGGACGTGCGGTTCCAGGCCCGCCCGCCGACGACGACCGAGCTGATCTGCTCGGACTGCGCATGCGCGACGGCCCAATGGCCGATGCCCCACGCCTGTTTCGTGGACTGTGCACGCACCGTGACGTACTTGCCGCTCGGTGTGGCGGTCACCCCGGTCTGTTCGCGAAGCTTCGCGACGACGTCGGCAGGAGAGCCCGGCTCGGTCGGGTCGTCCAGTCGGCAGCCCAGCGACTCGGGGAACTTCCCCTCGAAGGAGGTGGCCAGCACGCGACCCTGGGTCTCATGATCGGCATACGCCTCCGGGTAACCGGAGCGCTGCACGTCCTGCGCCACTTCGGTCAACGGCCGGGTCTGCCATTGGTCGACCTTCACCAGAGCGGCGTAGAACCGGCGACTGGCGTACACCGGGTCGAGGATCTGCTCGGCGGTGCCCCAGCCCATGCTCGGACGCTGCTGGAACAGTCCGAGCGAGTCCCGGTCACCGCTGCGCAGATTGCGCAGTTTCGACTCCTGTATCGCGGTGGCGTTCGCGATCTGGCTCGCCCTGGTGGGCAGCCGCAGGACGTCGGTACCGATCATGCTGATCGTGGCCGAGTTGGCCACCTGCTCCGGGCTCCACTGGTAGTCGAAGCGGTCGTCACGCACTTTGCAGGAGTTGGATCCGACGGCGTCCTGCACCCGCTGATATCCGTAGTAACCACCACCGGCGATGAGAGCCAGCAAGCCCAGCGGTAGCAAGCAGCCGAGCGTGCTGGACAGGCGAGTGCGCCGGTGATCGGACTCGAAGCGCGCGTTGCCGAGGTGAAGGGCGTCCTCATCGTCCCAGTCGCTGTCGGCATCGCCGTGGGGGTCGCCGTAGGAGTCGGCGTAGGAGTCAGCGGAGTCGTTGCGATGCCGGTCGTACAGTTCCGTGGTTTCGTCGCGGCGCCGTTTGCGTCCGAAGATCACGCTCGGGCGCCGGTGGTGTGGTCGCCGCTGTGGGTGTTGGCGTGCAGGGCCTCGTTGAGCTCGATGCCCTTCCCCTCGCGGGCACGGCACTCGACGGTGCCGGTCTCGGAGTTGCGGATGAACAGCATGTTGGATCCGCCGGACAGTTCGCGTGCTTTCACGACCGAACCGTCGGGCATGGTGACCTTGGTGCCGGCGGTGATGTAGAGCCCTGCTTCGACCACGCAGTCGTCGCCGAGCGCGATCCCGATGCCGCTCTCCGCACCGAGCAGGCAACGCTCGCCGATGCTGACCCGCTCGGTGCCACCGCCGGACAAGGTGCCCATGATCGAGGCGCCGCCGCCGATGTCGGAGCCGTCACCGACCACGACGCCCTGCACGATGCGGCCTTCGACCATGGAGGTGCCCAGGGTGCCGGCATTGAAGTTGCAGAAGCCCTCGTGCATGACCGTAGTGCCCTCGGCCAGGTGCGCACCCAGACGGACACGGTCCGCGTCGGCGATCCGGACTCCGCTCGGCACCACATAGTCGGTCATCCGCGGGAACTTGTCGACACCGAAGACCTGCACCGGTCCGTCGACCCGCAGGCGCATCCGGACGCTCTCGAAGTTCTCCGGGGCGCAAGGGCCCAGGTTGGTCCATACGACGTTCTGCAGCACGCCGAACAGTCCGTCCAGATTCATGGAGTTGGGCTGCACGATCCGGTGGGAGAGCAGGTGCAGGCGCAGGTAGGCGTCCGAGGCGTCCTTGGGTGCCTCGTCCAGGTCGATGCTGGTCAGCACCACCTTCGTGCGCACCTGGCGGCGCGGGTCCTCGCGCACCTGGGAGGCCAGCTCGGAAGGTGCACCGTACGGATCGTCCGCCGGGGCCTGCCCCAGTCGCGGGGCGGGGAACCAGGTGTCGAGCACCCGGTCGTCGGTGGTGATCGTGGCCAGGCCGTAGCCCCAGGCGTTGCGCTGCTCGGTCATGCCTCAAGGCTAGGTGAGACTCCCCGCGAAGCCCGGTAGCGACCGTCCGACAAGATGTGTTCCATGGCTTCTCTCGACTTGAACACGGACGTCGTGACCTTGACCGCCGCCCTGTGTGACATCCCATCGGTGAGCAAGGACGAGCAGGCGATCGCGGACGCGATCGAGGCGGCGTTGCGCGAACTGCCGCATCTGAGCGTGCAGCGGGACGGCAACGCGATCGTCGCCCGCACCGACCTCGGCCGCGAAGAGCGCGTCGTGCTCGCCGGGCACATCGACACCGTCCCGATCACCGACCCGCCGAACGTTCCCGTGCGCCGGGTCGACGGGATGCTCCTCGGGCGTGGGACGACCGACATGAAGGGCGGGGTCGCGGTGCAGCTGGCGCTCGCGGCGGGAGTGCCCGAACCGACCCGCGACGTCACCTACGTCTTCTACGACTGCGAAGAGATCGAAGCCGAGTTCAACGGCCTGGCCCGGCTCGTGCGCAATCACCCCGACTGGCTCCAGGCCGACTTCGCGGTGCTGCTCGAACCGACGGACGGCGGGATCGAGGGCGGCTGCAAGGGCACAATGAAGGTCGACGTGTCGGCCAAGGGCATCGCCGCTCATTCGGCACGACCGTGGAACGGACACAACGCGATTCACGAGGCGGGGGAGATTCTCGCCCGGCTGTCCGCGTACGAGCCACGCACGGTCGACGTCGAGGGCCTGGCCTACCACGAGGCGCTGAACGCGGTCGGTATCGCCGGCGGCATCGCGGGCAATGTCATCCCTGACCGATGCGTCGTCTCGGTCAACTACCGGTACGCACCCGATCGCGACACCGAGCAGGCGCTGGCCCATCTGCGCGAGGTCTTCGCCGGGTACGAGATGGAGGTCAAGGACGCCGCCGACGGGGCGAAGCCCGGCCTCGACAAGCCCGCCGCCAAGGGGTTCGTCGACGCGCTCGCACTCCCGGTCGTCGGCAAGGAGGGTTGGACGGACGTCGCACAGTTCTCGGCGCTCGGCGTCCCGGCGGTGAACTTCGGGCCCGGTGACCCGAACCTGGCACACACCGACGACGAACGCTGCCCCGAGGATCAGATCAACGCCGCCCTGGAGGCCATGCGGCGATGGCTGTCGCCCGACTTCGCGGACGGGGGCCAAGCACGATGAACGCAGCCAAGGGGGAGGAGCCGATCGGTATGACTCGCGCCGAGATCGAGATGGTCGAGATCGAACGCCGTGACTACCGCCGCGGGGCCACGACGCTGCGTGGTTCGCAGGTGCCCCGCACCACCACCGACCAGCGTCTGCTGGATCGCCAACCCGACTCCGACTGGTTGCACACCGACCCCTGGCGGGTGATGCGCATCCAGGCGGAGTTCGTCGAGGGATTCGGCGCGCTCGCCGAACTCGGACCGGCGATCAGCGTGTTCGGCTCGGCCCGTCTCCAGCCCGGCAGCGAGCACTACGCCAAGGCTGTGCAGGTCGGACGGTTGCTCGCCGAAGCCGGCTACGCGGTCATCACCGGTGGTGGACCGGGCGCGATGGAGGCAGCCAACAAGGGGGCCTGCGAGGCCGGGGGAGTCAGCGTCGGACTCGGCATCGAACTACCCTTCGAGACCGGCTTGAACGAGTACGTCGAACTCGGTGTGAACTTCCGCTACTTCTTCGTCCGCAAGACGATGTTCGTGAAGTACTCGCAGGGATACGTCGTACTCCCAGGCGGATTCGGCACGCTCGACGAACTCTTCGAGGCGATTACGCTCGCGCAGACACAGAAGATCACCAGCTTCCCGGTGGTGTTGCTGGGCGCAGACTTCTGGACTCCGATGCTCGACTTCGTCACCGGAACGCTGCTGGCCGAGGGGATGATCTCGCCGAACGACGTGAAGCGACTGCAGATCGTCGACGACCCGGCCGAGGCGGTCGAGATCATCATCCGTGAGGACCGCCTGCTGCACCCTCCGGCGTGAGTCGGATCGCGAGGCCTCCGGGCATTACCCTGTCCGGGTGATCGTCGTTCTCATCGTCCTGCTCGTGGTCGTGGCCGGCCTGGCGGTTGCCGCTGTCATGGGACGCTTCGGCGGGTTCATGGACGACGCGGTCACCACGACACCCTTCGAGACCCTGCCCGACGGCCACCTGACCTCGGACGACGTCGCGTCCCTGCGCTTCGACCAGACCGTGCGCGGCTACCGCATGGGGCAGGTCGACGACGTCCTCGACCGCCTCCGTGAGGCGCTCGACGACCGCGACGCCGAGATCGCCCGTCTGCGTGCCGAGCGGGACCACCGCATCGAGTATTAGAGAATTTCCTTGGGGGACAACGCAATCGTTATCGGACCGGACGGCATACCACGTTGTGCGTGGGCCGGGTCCGATCAGCTCTATCTCGCGTATCACGACGACGAGTGGGGTCGGGCCGTACACGGTGAGCAGGTGCTGTACGAGCGGATCTGCCTGGAGGCCTTCCAGTCAGGCCTCGCGTGGATCACGATCCTGCGCAAACGACCCGCGTTCCGCGCGGCCTTCGCCGAGTTCGACCCCGATGCAGTCGCCTGCTTCGACCAGGGCGATGTCGACCGGCTGATGAAGGACGCCGGCATCGTGCGTAACCGGCGCAAGATCGACGCGGCGATCACGAACGCGCGGGCGACGCTCACCCTGCGTGAGCGAGGCGGACTCGACGAATTCGTCTGGTCGTTCGCCCCGCAGCACCACCGTCCGCCGACGCACCCTAGCCACGTGCCGGCTCGGACACCAGAGTCTGTGGCACTGTCGAAAGCGTTGAAACAGAACGGTTTCGCGCACGTCGGGCCGACCACCATGTATGCAGCCATGCAGGCATGCGGTCTCGTCGACGATCATCTCGCCGGATGTCACCGGCACGCAGAGCCGCGATGAGCCTGGCAGCCTGTTCGGCGCTGATGCGCGTCCAGCAGCGTCTGGGTCGGTCCGTCGACGCCCACCTGGGCTGGTGGGTCCTCGGCGTGTTCCTGCTCGCGCGGTTGTTCTCGGCGGTGCTGATGGCCCGCATTGCGCCGCACACGGGCGAGATGGTGGTCGCCTACCGGGAGGAGCGCGGACCGCTCGGCTACTGGGACATCGTCCATTCGTGGGACGGCAAGTGGTACGAGCAGATTATCCGTGAGGGCTACCCGAAGGTGCTGCCGCTCGACCAGGAAGGCGAGGTCGCGCAGAACACCTGGGCGTTCCTGCCGCTCTACCCGGCCATGACAGCGGGACTGATGCTGGTCAGCGGGTTGTCGTTCGGCGCCGCGGGATCACTGATCTCGATCGCCTGTGCCGGTGCCGCTGTCGTGTTGATGAGCGTGCTGTTGCGTGAACGGATCGGTGCGCGCGGCGCGTTCGCCGCCACGCTGTTGTTCTCGGTGGCGCCCTCGTCGCCGGTGCTGCAGATGACCTACACCGAGTCACTCGGGATTCTGCTGCTGACCATCTTCCTGTGGGCGATCACCAGGGAACGCTGGTTGACAGCGAGCGCCACCGCGCTGCTGCTCGGCTTCGAACGACCGATCGCTCTGTCGCTCGTCGGGGTCGTGCTGGCGGTGCTGCTGCGAATGGTGCTGCGCCGGCACGATCTGCGGCTGCGCCCTCGTGACGTCCTGGGCGCGTCCGGGACGTTGATCGCGACCGGCATCTGCGGCCTTGCCTGGCCGGCCGTGGCTGCTTGGCGCACAGGGGAGTTGGACGCCTACACGCGCACCCAGGCCGGGTGGCGTGCCGGAGACGTCGTGCCGTTCAAGCCCTGGTACACCAACTTCCAGATCCTGTTCGGTGAGGGCAGGGGCGTCATCGTGCTCTTCGTCCTGGTCACCGTCGTGTTCATGATGATGACGGGGCCCTGGTCGCGCGGACTGGGTTTCGTGCTGCGCGCGTGGATGGTGTCGTACTCGCTGTACCTGCTGGCCATCGTGGACGTCTGGAGCAGCACCTTCCGTTTCCTGCTGTTCCTCTGGCCGATCACCGCGATCCTGGTCGGGGCCGCGCAACAGCGGTCGGGGGACCGGTTGCTGGTCGGCTGGCGTACCGCCGCCTGGGCTGTCGTCTTCCTCGGCTGGCAGATCTGGTGGGTGGACGAACTGCTGCACTTCACCCCGCCCGCCGACAGCGCGATCTGACACCAAGGCAGATTAGGACGAGACTCACCCACACGCTGGTCGAGTGGGCGCGGAGCGTTACGAGACTTACCCACACGTTGGTCGAGTAGGTGCGGAGCGTTACGACACTTACCCACACGCTGGTCGAGTAGGTGCGGAGCGTTACGAGACTTACCCACACGCTGGTCGAGTAGGTGCGGAGCATTACGAGACTTACCCACACGCTGGTCGAGTAGGTGCGGAGCGTTAGCGGAGTGCCGCGATCGAGACCAGGTGAGGAACGTCCGAAACGAACAGCCCCGCCGGTGATCGGCGGGGCTGTTCGGTGAAGCGGATGGGTCAGTCCTGCTGCCCCGGGTGCTTGGGCAACTGGACGCCCTGGCCGAAGCCGTCGGGAGCCTGCTGCGGCGGCAGTGTCGGGTGAGCCTGGGTCGAGCCACCGTCACCGCCGGTGATCGCCCGTGGATCCTGCGCGGCGGGCTGCTGGTTCCGCACGGCCGCCTGGTCCTTGGCTGCCTGACGGTCGGCACGGCGCTCTGAGCGACGCTTGGCGTCCTCCTCCATGATGTCGCCGGCGACGGACTGACGGGCGACGGCTTCGGCCTCGGCGACGGCCTTGGCGACAGCCGGGTCGCGGCTGAGGTCGAACCATTCCTCGACCTCGTCCTCGTCCACCTTGGGGACGTCCTCGTAGGACGGCATCTCGTAGCGGAAGGTGCCGTCGTCGCTCTGCTGCCCGAAGGACTTCGCGAAGCCCTGCAACGCTGAACCGAAGTCGCTCGGCACGACCCACACCTTGCTCGCCTCGCCCTTGGCCATCTCCGGGATCTGACGCAGGTACTCGTACGCCAGCAGTTCGGGCGTCGGCTTGGCCGCACGGATCGCGGCGAACGTCTTCTCGATGGACTTGGCCTCACCCTGGGCCCGAAGGTACAGCGCGGCACGGTCACCCTGGGCGCGCAGGATGCGCGACTGACGGTCACCCTCGGCGGCGAGGATGGAGGCCTGCTTGGCACCTTCTGCGGCGAGGATCTGGCTCTGCTTGTCACCCTCGGCCGACTTGATCGCCGACTCGCGATGACCCTCGGCGGCCAGGATGGTTGCACGCTTCTCGCGATCCGCCTTCATCTGCTTCTCCATCGATTCCTGGATGGAGGGCGGCGGGAAGATCGACTTCAACTCGACACGGGCGACGCGCAGACCCCAGCGGGACGTGGCCTCGTCCAGGACGCCACGCAGCTGGGTGTTGATGACCTCACGGGAGGTGAGCGTCTCCTCCAGCGTCATGCCACCGACGACGTTACGCAAAGTCGTGGTGGCCAACTGCTCCACGCCGACGATGTAGTTGTTGATCTCGTAGACGGCAGAGCGGGGGTCGGTCACCTGGAAGTAGACGACAGTGTCGATGTTGACCGTCAGGTTGTCCTCGGTGATCACCGGCTGCGGGGGGAAGCTCACCACCCGTTCGCGCAGGTCGACCTTAGCGCGGATCCGGTCGACGAACGGCATGAGGAACAGCAGCTGCCCCGACACCGTCTTGGTGTATCGGCCGAGTCTCTCGACGACGGCTGCTTCCGCCTGCGGCACCACGGCCACCGACTTGACCACGATGATGACCGCCAGGATGGCGATGATCGCCGCGATGATGAGTAACGGTTCCATTCAGTTCTCCCCGAAATTGTCGCTGTCAACGACGGCAACAGCACCGTCGATCCGATCCACGACGAGCTTCTCGCCGGGTTCGAAGGTCATGTCCGGTCGAGCCGGACGAGCAGTCCAGATGTCGCCGCCGATCCGCACCAGGCCGCCGTCCTCGGTGACCTGTTCGACCACTTCTGCGCGTGCGCCGAGCAGGGCGTCGGTGTTCATCGCGTGCATCGGTCCGGACAGGAAGTGTCGCTTGAGCGGCGGACGGACCAGCAGCAGCAGGGCGATCGAGACGACTGCGAACACCACGGCACTGACCCAGGTGTCGGCGCCGGCCGCGGAGGTGCCGGCTGCTGCGAGAGCGCCACCGCCGAGCATGAGCAGGACGAACTCGCCGCCGAGGACCTCGAGCCCGATCAGGGCGAGTCCGGCGACGATCCAGAAGAGTGTCGTCCAGTCCATGTGCCCTACTTCCTCGACTTCGTGCTCAGCGTCCCTCGAACACCGGTGGCTTCTTCGCGATGAACGCGTCCACGGCCGAGCGGTGATCGGCCGTGCCCCCGGTGAGTTTCATCAACTCGGCTTCCTTGGCCAACGATTCGGACAGCTCATGAGTTGCCGCGAATCCGACCGCGCGCCGGACGGATCCGTACGCGATCGTTGGTCCCGATGCTAACCGCTGAGCCAATTCGGCGACGGCGGAATCGAATTCATCGTCGGGGACGACCGTGGTCGCCAACCCGAGTTCGAGGGCCTCGTCGGCCTTGACGGTGCGCGGGAAGAACAGCAGCTCCTTCGCTTTGGCGATACCGACCAGACGCTGCAGCGTCCACGAGGACCCGGAGTCGCAGGATAGAGCGATACCGGTGAACGCCAGATTGAAACCAGCGCTCGCGCGCAGCACGCGTAGGTCGGCGGCGAAGGCGAAGGCAGCGCCTGCGCCGGCAGCAACACCGTTGACCGCGGCGATCACCGGTTTGTTCATGGTTGACAGCAACTCGACGATCGGGTTGTAGTGCTCCTCGACGGTGGTGTCGAGTGCGTCCGAACCGAGTTCGAGCAGCCCGAGGTGTTCCTTGAGGTCCTGGCCGACACAGAAGGCGCGGCCGGTGCCGGTGAGCACGACGACCCGCACGCTCTCGTCCTCAGCAGTCGCCTGCAACGACGACAGCAGCAAATCCTTGGTCGGGATGTCCAGCGCGCACATCTCGTTCGGGCGGTTGATCCGAACGGTCGCGACACCGCCGTCCCGCTCCACGACGACAGGGGCCTCGGTCATGGACGTTCTCCTTGGTTGATCAGGCCACGGACGGGCTTTCAGGCCCGGCCGAGTGCGGTGCGGATACAGGACTCAACGTACGCGGACGCTCCCGGCCGCAGCCGGGCGGCCACGTCGCGGAAGCGCTCGGACGCAACGGTGCCCGGCCACGCGTCGGGTAGAACCTCGGGTGGCAGGCCGGGGTCACGGAACAGGAACTTGCGCCACTCGTGAACTGCGAGCGTCCTTGTCAGATAACGCTCTTCGTCGCTCGCATCGTCGGGGAAGCCCTGCACCAGTTCGGTCAGCCAGCGGTCGTACTGTCGGTGCGCGTCGGCGATCTGCTCCAGGTCCCACATCGACGACGCGAACTGCCGCGGGTCACCGGACAACTCTGAGTGGAACTCGCGATAGCCGGGCCCGAGGGTGCCTGCGAGGTCGTCGCTCGCACGGGGAGCGATCCAGGTGTCGACGGCCAGCCTGGCGTAGCCCAGGTACTCCATCGAGGCCCGGACGCGGGCTCGAGCCGACCGGTCGCCGCTGTGTTCGACGACGACGATGTGCCACCGACCGTCCCACTCGGGCGTGTGGTCGGCGTAGATCCGTTGTCCGGCGGTGGCCAGGCGCTGCGCGGCCCGTGGGGTCATCGCGTAGCCGCGCGCGCCGTCCCGGGTCTGGGCGGTGAGCCAGCCTTCGCGGGCCATGCGCGAGATCGCGGTGCGGGTCGCCGCCGGGGCGATGTCGATGACGCCGGTGAGCTGCACAAGTGCCGCGACGGGGGCCCACTTCGTGCTCGACAGCAGGTGGTCGCCGTAGATGTCGAAGACGGCGGACCTGGCGAGCATGGCCACATGCTGCCACGGTCTGTCGCGGCGTGGGATGGGCGCCGTTGCGACAGACCGGGGCCGGTCGGGGGATCGTTGCAATTCGTTGACCGCCGAATTTCCTCCCCGCGCCCGCACTGGGGGATAATGGTCGGCGTAAAGGGTGCGTCACCGAGTCATCGGCAAGACAAAAACGAACTGTGTGGATGCCGACGCGCCCGTCACGAAAGCCACACGGCGGAAGGGGAAGCACCCATGGCGGCGATGAAGCCGAGGACTGGCGACGGCCCGCTCGAAGTCACCAAGGAAGGCCGGAGCATCCTGCTGCGCATGCCGCTGGAAGGCGGTGGCCGACTCGTGGTCGAGATGAACGCCGAAGAGGCGCAGGCGCTGGGCGACGCCATCAAGGGTTGCATCGGCTGATCACCCGGTACAGATGACGGAAAGTCCCGTGGATCAACTGATCCACGGGACTTTCGTGCTGTTCCGGACGGTCAGCGCTTGATCGCGACCAGCAGTCCGTCGCCGACGGGCAGCATCGTGGTGGCGAGATCTGAGTCGTCGCGCAACTGCTTGCCGAGGTCGCGCAGCGTACGGGTGACCTCGTCGCGAGCGGTCGGGTCGGCGACCTGGTCGTGCCAGAGCATGTTGTCGATCGCGAGCACCCCGCCCGGACGCAACAGGCGCAGCGCTTGCTCGACGTACTGGGGGTACTCGGTCTTCTCGCCGTCGACGAGCACCAGGTCGTAGCCACCGTCGGTGAGCCGGGGCAGGACCGACAGCGCACTGCCGACGATCGTGCGGGTGCGTTGCGGTGGGTAGCCCGCTTCGGCGAACGCCTGCTTGGCGGCGTGCTGATGCTCGCTGGAGATGTCGATGGTGGTCAGGATGCCGTCGGACGGCATGCCGGTCAGCAGCCACAGGCCGCTCACGCCGGCACCGGTGCCGATCTCGACGACGGACCGGGCCTGGCAGGACGCGGTCAGCATGCGCAGGGCCGCTCCCGTGCCGGTGCCGACGGGGACGCATCCGAGCTCGTCGCCACGGGATCGCGCGCGCTCGATGTGCTCCGGTTCGACCGTGAACTCCTCGGCGTAGGTCCAGGTACCGGGTCGCATGGATGTCATGGCTGACAAATCTACTTGGCGCGCCCGACAGTGCGAAA
This sequence comes from Yimella radicis, assembly GCF_054778255.1. Taxonomy (NCBI): domain Bacteria; kingdom Bacillati; phylum Actinomycetota; class Actinomycetes; order Micrococcales; family Dermacoccaceae; genus Yimella; species Yimella radicis. The sequence goes on along the minus strand of NZ_BAAGZR010000010.1, from coordinate 237,894 downwards.
ATGGATGCGGAATCGATCAGGGGAAACAAACAAGCGAGACCGATCGTTGAACCGAATGACGCTCTCGGGCGTCCAGTCGGTGGGCTCGACAGCACCTGCACCGCGGTCACACAGCTGACACACAGCCGGGTGGGTGAGGCTGGAGCCGCGCAACGACTGGACGAACTGGGGGACAACGACATGACCGCAACGCCCGATAGGACGACGTTGAAGCGAACCAAGACAGTGGTGCCCGACCAGGCCCCGGCAGGCTGGCAGCCGCCGACCTGGGAGGAGATCGTCGCCGAGCACTCCACGCGGGTCTACCGGTTGGCCTACCGCCTGACGGGCAATGTCCACGACGCCGAAGACCTCACGCACGATGTCTTCGTCCGGGTGTTCCGCTCCCTGGGCTCATACCGTCCCGGCACCTTCGAGGGCTGGCTGCACCGCATCACCACCAACGTCTTCCTGGACAAGATGCGCCGCAAGCAGCGCATCCGGTTCGACGCCTTGTCCGACGACGCCGCCGCCCGGCTGGTCAGCCGCACCGGCAGCCCGGAGCAGTTGTACGCCGACGCACACTTCGACGACGACATCCAGCGTGCGCTCGATGCACTGTCGCCCGACTTCCGCGCCGCGGTCGTGCTCTGCGACATCGAGGGCCTGTCCTACGAAGAAGTCGCCGCGACGCTGGACGTCAAGCTGGGCACCGTCCGATCCCGCATTCACCGCGGCCGCGCCCAACTGCGTGCCGCCCTGGCGCACCGCGACCCCGCGGTTCGCCCGGTCGAACCGGTCGTCCCCGCTCGCACCTCGCTCGGTCTGGGGCGGCCCGTGGAGGTCGGCGGATGATCTGTCCCGAGCACGACGTGCTCGTCGATTACGTCGACGCAGTCCTCGACGCCAAGACGGCAACCGTCCTTGAGCGGCACTTGGTCGCGTGCCAGTGCTGTCGCTCGAAGGTGGCCGCCGAGCGGGATCTCATCGAGCGGATGCGCGGGGTTCCGGCCAACGCGCCTCGCGGCGACTCCGACTTCATGGCCGGACTGCTCAGTCTGGGTGATCTGCCGACCCAACCGATGCCGACCCGACGGTCCTCGTCCAAATCGCCGGCGACGATTCCCTGCCACGCGCCCGCTCAGTACGTCTCCGCGCGCAAGCCGATCGGTATCGCGGCGCTGGCCGTCGTCGGTTGCATCAGCGCGGCCGTCGTCGCCATTCATGCTCCGGTGCAGAACGGCACGCCCGCTCGCATGCCGGTGATGCGCAGTCAGCCGGCCACGGGGCAGGCGCCGATGGCGCGGGTGATCGGTTTCGAGCAGAACGCTCCCGGCTCGCCGCGTCCGTAGTCCCCGCAGAAGTGGGTCCCGACCGGCCTCTGCCCCGCGTCGGTGCACGACCGGGTCACGATCGAGAATGGACACCATGTCGCAGGACCCGCGATCCAGACCCCTTCCCATCCCGCGCCCGGGCGTTGCCCCGCACTCGCACGGCCCGGCCACGCCTGGCTCCGGCGCAGAGAACCCGACAGGCAGCGCCCCCGGCCCATTTGCGGCGCCGCCGGTGCTCGGTCCTGGTGATGGTCCGCAGGCACCCGCACCACGTCCTCCCCGGCGGACCGGTCTGTTGATCGCGAGCGCCGCGCTGCTTGCTCTGTTGTGCGGCGGTGTCGGCGGATTCGTCGGCAATGAACTTGCAGATCAACAAGATTCACCATCCGCAGGCGTAGCCGCCGGCAATGTCGAAGCCATCGCGAACAAGGCTCTGCCGAGCGTCGTCACAATCAGGATCAGCAGTTCGTCCGGGGTTCCGCGGGGCAGCGGATCCGGCTTCGTGCTGCGCTCGGACGGTTACATCGTCACCAACAACCACGTCGCGTCCGCAGGTGGTGACGGCGCCGGGCTCAAGGTCCTGTTCTCCGACCAGTCGGAAGCGGACGCCCGGATCGTCGGGGTCTCCCCGACGTACGACCTCGCGGTCCTGAAAGTGGAGCGCAAGGATCTTCCGGCGCTGGAACTCGGCGAGTCCGACGACCTGAAGGTCGGCCAGTCGGTGATCGCGGTGGGTGCTCCGCTCGGCCTCACCGGGTCGGTCACCACCGGCATCGTGAGTGCGCTGAATCGGCCCGTCGTCACCGGCGGCGACGACTCGTCCGGAGGCGCCAGCAGTGAGTCCAACTCCCGCTCTTACATGAACGCGATTCAGACCGACGCGGCGATCAACCAGGGAAACTCCGGTGGCCCGCTGTTGGATCTGCGGGGAAATGTCATCGGCGTGAACTCCGCGATCTACTCCTCGCGCAGCGGAGGAAGCATCGGCCTGGGGTTCGCCATCCCCGCGGACCAGGTTCGCCGGACGGCCGATCAGCTCATCCGTACCGGCAAGGCCGAGTACCCGGTCATCGGTGTCGACTTCGACCCCGGCTACTCCGGCGACGGTGTGAAGGTCTCGAAGGTCAACCCCGACGGGCCGGCTGCGAAGGCCGGGATCAAGGAGGGAGACGTGATCACCTCGATCGACGGTGTGGCCACCAAGGACCCCAAGACCTTCCTGGTGACCTTGCGTTCCAAGGAGATCGGCGACACGATCACCGTCGGATTCAAGACCGGCGGTGAACAGAAGTCCGTGACAATGCGCACCGCCGCCGGCAGTTGAACCGCCACCCGGCGTCTTCGGTGCACAGGACGTCGTAGGCTTTGCTTCGGCCTGCGGACGAGGGAAGGAGAGAACACCAGTGTTCGGTATCGACACCTGGGAGTTCGTCCTTCTCGTCTGCCTGGCCGCTTTTCTGATCGGCCCCGAGCGACTGCCCGAATACGTGGCGAAGTTGCGCGGCTGGGTGAAGCAGGCACGCGAGTATGCCGAAGGCGCGAAGTCGCAGCTCAAGGACGAGATCGGCCCCGAGTACGCCGACATCAACTGGCGGCAGTACGACCCGCGGCAGTACGACCCCCGCAAGATCGTCCGGCAGGCGCTGTTCGACGAGGACGACGACGCGGCCGAGGCCCCCGGGCAGCACGACCCGATGATGGACGACATGGGTTCCACCTGGGAACCGATGCGCTACGACCCCGACCGCGCCACCCCGTACGACGACGACGCCACCTGAATCCTTGACGCTCCTATCGTTTTACGAACGATCAACATCGTTGCTCGATGAGCAGTAGTGGTGTGCAAGAGGTCGGAGAGGGAGTCGTCATGGATCAGTGGTGGTGCGCACGTTGCGCGACGTCATCGGTTGGCGGTTGCTGACGATGGCACGTCGAGGCACAGTGTTCTCCCACGACTCCTTCCACTACGTCGATGGCGTAGGCCGTTCGGTTGGCGACGCTCGAGGCGTTGTGCGAGGTGCTCGAGTGCCAACCGGGCGATCTGTTGCGATGGGATCCGGGCGAGGTCACCGACGAACACGCCCGGAGCACGGTCTCGGCGTGACCGACCGGCTGCCTCAAACGAGTTCGACCACGAAGAGCGGCGGGGAGGTCGGTGCCTGCGGGGTGGTACCGCTCGGTTCGAGGGTGACTCCGAATGTCTTGGCCCGTCGCAGGTCACCTCGCAGCTGTATCGATACCGACGACCTGTGCGACATCTGCGACGTCGTCAGCGCTCCCGCATTGGCCGTACCGCCTGCGCCGTTGATCAGCCACATCGTGTACGCCTTCCCCGCAATCGACTGCGGGACCGGGTCGAAACGAACGGCGCCGAGACCGTCCGACGTCCAGGCCACCGTCACCTGTGAACCGCGGTAGGTGGCTGTGCTCCGGCGTGCCTGGTCGTCGGCCAGGATCTGCTCGGCGGGGTTGGCCGACTGCGGTTCGCGCAGTTGCCGCACGGTGACTGTCCCTACGCCCGCGATCGCGGCCGTCGCTCCTGCGACGAGCAGCGCTCGCCTACTGATTCCGCGACGCCGCGCCGCCGCGGGCCGGTGAACGCGATCACCGGTGCGCCCGCGTGCCGGCGCACGCTCGTCCGCGCCGGTCTCCTGTGCAACGTGCTCGGCGAACGCCGCCAGTACCTTCGACCTCAGCCCGGGCGGCGGCACTTGTGCTGTGTCGAGCGAGAATCCTTCCAGAGTCGATCGCATGAGTTCCAGTTCGCTGCGACAACGCGCGCAGGTGGTCAGGTGGGTTTCGAACCGTCGTCTTTCCAGGTCGTCGACCGCATCGAGCGCGTAGACCCCGACAAGATCGTGAATCGACTCAGACATTGTCTCCTCCGTGCACCCCTCGCAAACAGGCGGCCAGTTCTCGCAGTCCGTCCCTCACCCTGGACTTCACCGTGCCGAGCGGCGCGCCCAGTTTCTCCGCAATCTGATGCTGTGTCAGCCCCGCCCAGTACGCGAGTTCGATGGCGTGGCGTTGCACTGCGCTGAGAGTTTCCAGGCATTGCCGGACGGCGAGTCCTGTCTCCGCCGCGACCACGGTGTCCTCAGGACCAACCGCGGCGCCGACGGGCTCGTTGGCGTACCGTTCGTCCCGGCGGCGAGCCGCCTCGACAGACCGGACTCTGTCCACCGCGCGTCGGTGGGCGATGGCGAGCACCCAGCCCCACGCGGTCCCGCCCCCACGGAAGGACGACGCCTTCTGCCAAATCTCGAGAAACACCTCTTGGGTGACCTCTTCGGTCAGAGCTTCATCGCGCAGTACACGCAGCACCATTCCGTAAACGCGGGTCGACGCCAGGTCATATGTCCTGGCGAACGCGTCTTGGTCACCGGCGGCGCACGATGCGATCAGCACGCCCAAATCGGTTGCGCGATCGGAAACTGTCATAGCTCCAACCTGTCGTTGTGAACCGTCCTTGCTTCGAAACGGGCGATGAGTATTCGTAGCGATCGGTCGCACGGATGAAGGAACAAGCTGCCCGGACACCGCCGCGGAGTGTCCGGACCAGCGGGGTCAGCGGACGCTCGGGGTGAGGCCCAACGAACGTCCGGCCAGCCCGCGCGCACGCGTCCCGAGGCCCTTGGCGATCGCGCGCAGCGCGACTGCGGCGGGGGAGCCAGGACGGGAGAGGACGACCGGGGCGCCGGTGTCGGCACCCTCACGCAACGCGGTGTCGAGCGGGATCTGACCGAGCAGTTCGACGGACGCACCGACCGAGCGCGACAGTGAGTCTGCGACGGCCCGGCCACCGCCGGATCCGAAGATCTCCTGGCGGGTGCCGTCGGGCAGTTCGAGCCATGACATGTTCTCGATGACACCGGCGATGCGCTGTTTGGTCTGCAGCGCGATGGAACCGGCGCGCTCGGCGACCTCGGCGGCTGCCTGCTGCGGGGTGGTCACAACCAGGATCTCCGCGGTCGGGATCAGCTGGGCAACCGAGATCGCGATGTCACCGGTGCCGGGCGGAAGGTCCAGCAGCAGCACGTCCAGGTCGCCCCAGAACACGTCGCCGAGGAACTGCTGCAACGCCCGGTGCAACATGGGGCCGCGCCAGACGACCGGCTGGTTGCCGGGGACGAACATCCCGATCGAGATGACCTTCACGTCGTTGGCGATCGGCGGCAGGATCATGTCGTCGACCTGCGTCGGCTTCTGGTCGACGCCCAGCATGCGCGGCACCGAGAAGCCGTAGATGTCGGCGTCGACCACGCCGACCCGAAGGCCGTTCTGGGCCATCGCAGCAGCGAGGTTGGTGGTGACCGACGACTTGCCGACACCACCCTTTCCGGACGCGACCGCATACACCCGGGTGAGTGAACCGGGCTTGGCGAACGGGATCTCCTTCTCCGCAGCTCCGCCGCGCAGCGACGCCTTGAGGTTTGCGCGCTGCTCGTCGTTCATCACGCCGAGACGCACCTCGACGCCGGTGACGCCCTCGACCCGCTGCACGGCAGCGGTGGTGTCGGAGGTGAGCTTGCTCTTCAGCGGGCAGCCGGAGATCGTCAACAGGATCGTGACGCTGACGTGGCCGGAGTCGGAGATGTCGACGCTCTCCACCATGCCGAGGTCGGTGATGGGCTTTCGGATCTCAGGGTCCTCGACGGTCGCGAGTGCAGCGCGGACGGCATCGAGTGTGGGGGCGACAGACATGCTTTCCATGGTAGGCGCCTGAGCGCGATCACCCCAATGCGGCCGTGCCTGACTCACTCCGCTGCGGTTTGTCCTTCTTCTTGCGCGGCTTCTGCTCGGACTCCGTGGGCTGGCCGAGAATCCCGCGCTCCTCCATCTCCTCCAGCAGGTTGCGCAGCTCGCTTCGGACGAAGTCGCGAGTTGCGGTGTCGCGCAACGCAAGTCGCAGCGATGCGACTTCGCGGGTGAGGAACTCGGTGTCGGCTAGGTTGCGCTCATCGCGTCCACGGTCCTGTTCCAGAGCGACGCGGTCACGGTCGTCCTGTCGGTTCTGCGCGAGCAGGATCAGCGGAGCGGCGTACGACGCCTGCAACGACAGGATCAGCGTCAGCAGGGTGTAGTTCAATGCACGCGGGTCGAACTGCGCCGCCTCCGGCATGAAGGTGTTCCAGGCCAGCCAGAGGGCGACGAACACCGTCATGTAGAGCAGGAACGCCGGCGTTCCCATGAACCGCGCAAACCGCTCGGACAGCACCCCGAACCGTTCGGCATCGACGCCGGGCCGTGGCAAGAACCGTCGCCGCAGTTCGCGCGGCTGGTCCAGGCGTGAACTCGACGTCTCGCGCCGCACGGTCTGCTTGCGGTCGATCTTCTTGTCCGGGCGCTCGGCACGTTCGCTCATCGCAGACCACCTCCCGAACGGTTGACGGAGGAAGCGCTGCGGACGTCGTGCCGACCTTCGCGCCAGTCGTCCGGGAGGATGTGGTCGAGCACGTCGTCGACGCTGACCGCGCCCAACAGGTACCCATTCTCATCGACCACGGGCAACACGACAAGGTCGTAGGTGGCCAGCGTGCGCGTCACTTCCTCGAGGTTGGCATCCACCGGGATCGCCTCGACCGTCTGGTCGACCGCCATCCCGACCGAGGTGTTCGGCGGTTCCCGCAACAGTCGCTGGGCGTGCACCAGGCCGATAAAGCGTCCGGTCGGTGTCTCAAGCGGTGGGCGGCAGACGAAGACTGCTGAGGCGAGCGTCGGCGCAAGTTCCTCGCGGCGGATCATCGCCAACGCTTCGGCGATCGTGGCGTCCGGGCCCAGGATCACCGGCTCGGACGTCATCATGCCGCCGGCGGTGTTCTCCTCGTAGGTCATCAACCGGCGCAGCGGGGCGGCGTCGTCCGGGGCCATCAACTGCAGCAGGTGTTCGGCCTGCTCCGGCGGTAGGTCGGCGAGCAGGTCGGCCGCGTCGTCCGGTTCCATGGCCTCCAGGACGTCGGCGGCCCGTCCTCGTTCGAGGCCGCCGATGATCTCGATCTGATCCTCCTCGGGCAGCTCTTCAAGGATGTCGGCCAGTCGGCTGTCGTCGAGCGCAGCGGCGACCTCGGCCCGGCGCTTGGGGTTGAGGTCGTGGATGACCTCGGCGAGGTCGGCCACGCGCAGGTCCTCGTAGGTCTCCAGCAGGCGCTCGGCACTCTGCGCCCCGGACTGACGGCGCAGGCCCTGCACCTGATCGAGGTCGACCAGCGAGGTCGTGCCGGGACGCCGGCGGATCAGGCGGGACACGGCCCGGCTGGTGGACGACTGCGCCTGGCCGCTCTGCCGGACGAACACCTTGGTCAGGATCCAGTCGCGGCGCGCATTGCGCGCGATCGCGATGTCCTCGACGACCGCCTCGAAGCTGCCGTCCGGGTCATTCACGGTGACCCGGCGCTCGAACATCTCCGCGAGCACGAGCGTCTCGGTGGCGCGCTGCTCGAACCGGCGCATGTTGACCAGACCCGTGCTGATCAGGGCTGCGGGGTCGATGCTGGTCACGCGGGTCATCGGCAGGAACACGCGCTTCTTGCCCGGCACCTCGATGACCAGGCCGATGGCGCGGGGATTGCGACCGGTGAAACTCACCACGACGTCGCGAACCAGGCCGACGCGGTCGCCCAGGGGGTCGAGCACGGTCAGCCCGGCGATTCTCGACACGAAGATCCGGGTGCTCACAACAGGTCAGCCTATGTCCCCGAAGGGGATTCAGTGTCTGCGGCGTAGCCGTCCGAAGTGTCGTGGCCGCCAACGGTCGGTCGTCGCGGGCGTCTGCTCCGGCGGACGGGCACCGGAAGGCTCGTTCGCGCCGGGTTGCGGGACCGGGGCGTCGACATCGACGTCGATCGCCCAGACCGCACAGGAGGCCTTCCACCGGTCCAGCACTTGTTGACCCGGAGCGCCTTGGCGCGCGCCCATCAGAGCGGTGATCGCGGGCTCCCAGGCCGGCACGCCCGGACGCAGCCGGAAGGCGCTCGCAGGCACCGGGCCGACCCGGGCGCGGGTGTCCTTGGTACGCAGGATGACCTCGATCTGCTCAGGCAGCACGGGCAGTTGCTGCTCGTCGGGGCCACTCACGACGTACAACCGACTGCCGTCGACGGCGTGCCACACCGGCCATGGTCGACCCTCGACGACCAGCCAGCTGATCGCCGACCGGGGGAGCACCGCACCAACCTCGCTCATGCGCGCAGACTACTGACTCGCAGCCGAACCCGTCTTCGCGTCGTCGCGCAATTGCCGGCGCAGGATCTTGCCCGTGGTGGTCTTGGGCAGTTCGTCCATCAGATCGACGTGTCGCGGGTACTTGTAGGCGGCCATGCGTTCCTTGCAGAACTGCACCAGTTCCTCGGGGGTGGTCGACGAGCCGTCATTGAGCGACACGTACGCCTTCACCGACTCACCGCGGTACTCGTCGGGCACGCCGACGACCGCGACCTCCCGGACGTCCGGGTGGGTGTAGAGGACGTCCTCGACCTCGCGCGGCCAGACCTTGTAGCCGGACGCGTTGATCATGTCCTTCTTGCGATCGACGATGTAGAACCAGCCGTCCGCGTCGATGAATCCGACGTCACCGGTGCGCAGTTCGCCGCCCGGCAGTGACTCCGCGGTCGCCTCCGGCTTGTTCCAGTAGCCCGGGATGACCTGTGGACCACTGCTGCAGATCTCGCCGACCTCACCCGGCGCAAGCTCCTCGCCGTTCTCGCCGACAATGCGAACAACGGTGTCGTACACCGGGACTCCCACTGACAGTGCACCTGAATCCTCATCGACCGGAGCCCTTGATCCAGCCGGCACGCAGTGCGTCGGCGAGTTCGTCTCGGTCAGACCGTAGGCGTTGTGGATGTAGTGACCGGACAGCTTCTCGAACCGGTCGGTCACCGCCGGCGCGATCGGTGCGCCACCGGAGTAGATCAGCCGGAATGAGGAGAAGTCGTCCTTGCTGACGCCGGGTGTCGAGGACAGCGCGATGAAGACCGTGATGGATCCGATGGTGAACGTCGGGCGGTGTTCACGCAAGGTGTCGAGCACGACGTTCGGCTCGAAGCGGTAGGCCAGCACCAGTGGACAACGAGCCGCGATCGCCGCCCCCACGTGCCCGACGAGCCCGGTGATGTGGAACAGCGGTGCGATGCCGAGCACGCGATCCTCGCTGGTGAGCTTCATCCACCGCAGATAGGTGGAGGAGTTGAACGCCATGTTGGCGTGGGTGTTCATCGCACCCTTCGGTACACCGGTGGTGCCGGAGGTGTACGTCAGCACCGCGATGTCGTCCGGGGCAGGGGTGCGCGTCCTCGGCTCGCGCCCGGCGTACTCCTCGATGATTTGCGACAGCGCGGTCGTGCCCTCGGGGGCGTCGCCCCGGCGGACGTCGGCGAACAGGCGCTCGTCGTCGCGGCTCTGTTCATCGAGCGGGTTGACGCTGACCACGGTGCGGACGGACGTCTGCCCACTTTCGACCACGCCCGCGACGACCTGGTCGTACAGCTCGTCGTGGCACAGCACCGCCACGGCACCGGAGTCACCCAGCAGGTAGGTGAGTTCGCGGGCCTTGCTCATCGGGTTGATCGCGACGCCGCAGCCACCGGCCTTCCACGCGGCGACCAACCCGATGAGGAAAGCGGGATGATTCTGCAGGTAGAGAGCAAGCCGGTCACCCTCGGCAAAACCGCTCTCCTGCAGGAAGACTGCGAGCGTGTCGGATCGCTCGTCGATCTCCTTCCAGGACAATGCGCGGTCGAACCACAGGACGGCGGTGTCGTCCGGTGCGGCTTTCACGGCTTCACGCCACAGCGACAACATGTCAGGTCGGTCGGCGGTGATGCGGTGCGGCTGACCGTCCTCGTACCGCGCCAGCCAGGGGTGCTCGGCGTTGCTCATTCTGCGTCAGGTCCTCTCGTGCTCGCTGCTACTTGATCGCGAGCGGGTTGACCGGCGAACCGGTGGCGCGGTGCACCTTCAGGGGAGCGGCGGCGTACAGGAAGGTGTACTGCTTGTCCTGCGCGCTGGACTCCGCGAGCGTCTCCAGGTCGCAGATCTCGGTGAGCGTGACGCCGAGGTTGCGCATGAGCGCGTTGTGCAGCACGAGGGCGACGCCGTTGTTCGGGTCGTAGGTGACCTCGTTGGCGATCGTGTCGGTGACCAGGTTGGGGATCTCCATGTCCTGGAACCACTCGACGAGTTCGGGGCTGTAGACCAGGCCGGGCTCGTTGAAGCCCTCGTAGAACTTCTCACCCTCGTCGAAGAAGCGCTGGATGAAGTTGGTGCGGATCACGATGATGTCGTGCTTCTCGATCGTCGTGCCCTGGGCCTCGGCGCACTTGACGAGGTCTTCGTGGGTGAAGGTCTCACCCTTGTCCATCGCGTCCTTGCCGACGAACCGCGCCATGTCGAGCAGGATGCCGCGTCCGACGACACCGCGCTGCGCGATCGGCTCGACGCTGGCCTTGTCCATGCCGCCGACGGTGGTGCGGGCGTCGTAGCCGTTCCACAGCTTGCCGCCGTACCAGACGTGGCCGAGGGCGTCGTACTGCGTGGAGCCCTGCAGGAAGGCGTTGATCTTGTCGTCGGCGTAGTGCAGGCCGCCGGGATACTGGGGTGCGTCGTCGCTGTCCCAGGTGGCCTCGTCCAGCAGCATCGTGCGCTCCGCGGGGGCGCGGCCTGGCCACACCGGGTCGCCCTTCGGGTCGTTGATCAAGCGCTGGAGGGTGTGCACCTCGCCCTTGGTGACCGACTTGATGCCACGCAACACCTCTTGATCGGTGAGGTAGTTCAGCGAACCGACCTCGTCGTCCGGGCCCCATTTGCCCCAGTTCGAGGGGGAGTCCTTGAGCAGTTCGTCGAGGCTGATGGCGTCTGACATGTGGGACCTCCGCAGTGAGAAGCGGGCCGAACGCCCGCTCGGTCATATTTGACGTGTGTGGTCAGCGTCACAAGCCGACGACGGGATGTCAACAGGGATCCAGCCAGATTCTCACCAGGTAGACGCTCGTCCAACAACTCTTTCGCGGATCATCATGTTCATCTAGCCTGAACACATGTCGACGATCACCACGGGCGTGCGCGTGGGGCGATCGGTGCGCGCGCACCGGCAGCGACAGGGAATCTCGTTGCGCGACCTCGCCGCTCGGCTCGAGGTCAGCCCGGCGACACTCAGCGGTATCGAGAACGGCAACACCGCGCTCTCGGTGGACCGGCTGTTCCACATCGCCGACGAGCTCGACGTGTCCGCGCCGCGGCTGCTCGAGCCCGGCGATGTGGGCGACCTCCCGCATCCGCCGGCGACAGCCAAGGGTCTTGCTTCATGGCCCGACCTGCCGGACAGCGGCGCCGGTGACTGGCGCACATTCCACGATCTCCCGCTCGACCCAGCACTGAGCGGTGCGCTGATCGCGTTCTGCGAGAAGGGTTTTCACGGAGCGTCGATCCGCGACATCGCCGACTGTGCGGGGCTCAGCGTGGCCGGCCTCTATCACTATCACCGGTCCAAGCAGTCCATGTTGCCTGCGTTGCTCGACCTCACGATGGCCGACCTCTTCTGGCGCCTGGAAGCCGCCCGCGACGGGGACCCGGATGCCGATGAGCGACTGCATCGCACGGTCGAATGCCTCGCGCTCTACCACGCACGGCGTCCCCGCTTGGCTTTCCTCGGTGCGAGCGAGATGCGCAGTCTCGCGCCGTCGGACCGCAGCCGGATCACCCGGTACCGCAAGGACGTGCAGAGGATGCTGGATGACGACATCCGCGCCGCTCTGCGCGAGAACCCCGATGCCGACCGCCTCGTGGTGACACTCGGCAACTCGATCTCCACCATGTGCACCTCGATCGCACAGTGGATCCACCACGACGGTTCGATCAGCCCCGAACTGATCGCCGTCGACTATGCCGACGCCGCAGGCGCCATGGTCACCCAGAGACGTCAACCCGCAACCCGATCCCGAAAGGCCACACGATGAGCACCCTTCCCACGCCACAGTCCCCGGAGAGCGTCTTCACCTACGGTGCGCCGCAGCTGAAGTTCGGTCCCGGCGCGGCCGACGAGATCGGCTACGACCTCAGCCTGACCGGAGCCAAGCGCGTCCTGGTCGTGACCGACCCGGGCGTCGCCGAAGCCGGGGTCGCACAGCGCGTCGCCGACCAGATGGGTCAGTTCGGCATCGAGGCCATCGTCTGGGACGGCACACATGTCGAGCCCACCGACGACTCGCTGCGTGAGGCCGTCGACTACGGCCGGTCGAACGGCCCATGGGACGCGTTCGTCGCCGTCGGGGGCGGCAGCAGCATCGACACCGCCAAGGCGATCAACCTGATGACGTCCAACGAGGGCGAACTGATGGACTACATCAACGCACCCGTCGGTGGTGGCAAGGCGCCCCAGAACCCGCTCAAGCCGCTGGTCGCCGTCCCCACCACGACCGGTACGGGTTCGGAGAGCACGACCATCTGTGTGCTCGACGTGCTCTCGCTCAAGGTGAAGACCGGGATCAGTCACGCCCGGCTGCGTCCGACGATGGCCGTCATCGATCCGATGGTCACGCTCACCCAGCCGGCCGGGGTGACCGCCGCCGCCGGGATGGACATCCTGTGCCACGCCCTCGAGTCGTACACCGCGCGTCCGTACACCTCCTACGAGCACAAGCAACCGCACGAGCGGGTGCCCTACTGCGGGTCGAACCCAATCGCCGACATGTGGTCGGAGAAGGCACTGGCGCTGCTGGCCGGGTCCTTCCGCACGGCGGTCCACGACGGAGACAACCTGGAGGCACGTGCGGACATGGCGCTCGCCGCCACCTTCGCCGGCATGGGCTTCGGGAATGCCGGCGTGCACATCCCGCACGCGAACGCCTATCCGATCGCCGGCCGGGTCAAGGACTTCCACCCGAAGGACTACCCCTCTCACGAGCCGATGGTGCCGCACGGAATGTCGGTGTCGCTCACGGCTCCTGAGGCCTTCCGGTTCACGTTCGATGCCGACCCCGAGCGGCACCTGAAAGCTGCCCGGCTGCTCGCGGCCGGTGCTGACAAGAACTACGACTCCGTCCCTGACGCCGAACTGTTACCGACCGTCCTCATCGACCTCATGCGTGACATCGACATCCCGAACGGGTGTGGCGCGGTCGGCTACGACAGCAGCGACATTTCCGACCTGGTGGAGGGGACGATGAAGCAGCAGCGTCTGCTCACCACCTCGCCCAAGCCGGTGACCGAGGAAGACATCGCAGGCATTTTCGAGCGGAGTCTGAACCTCTGGTGAGCTGGTGACGACCCGACCGCAGCCGCCCGCCGAATTCTCGGCGGGCGGCTGTCGTCCGGGGAAGGAGTGTGTCGAAGGTCTCGTTGTTTCAAATTGGAAGTTTTCGATATCGAAATGTACGATAGAGAACATCAAGGCCACCGACAAGACCCAGGAGAGGAGGCCGGTGATGCTCGGTCAGACGCCGTTCACGCGCCACCAGCTGGCGATCGTCAAGGCTGCAGACGCATACCGCACGGAGAAGTCGCGTTCCAGCGCCCTGCGCGGATTGTTCAGCCGCTGATTCGTCGGGAAGCCGCTGCCAGCACAGCAGCCTCCTCGCACATGACTAAGGTCCTCAACCGAATTCGGTTGAGGACCTTCGTCGTGGGGCCGATCAGCCGCGCTGCACCCGGGCGATCCACTCCTCGACGTCGCAGCTGCTGCGTGGCATGTGATCGGACAGGGTGCGGTGCCCGTCCTGCGTCACCAGGACGTCGTCCTCGATTCGGACGCCGATGCCACGGAACTCCTGCGGCACGAGTTGGTCGTCCGCCTTGAAGTACAACCCCGGCTCGACGGTCAGGATCATGCCCGGCTTGAGCTCGGCGTCCATGTAATCCTCCTTCCGGGCCAGCGCGCAGTCATGGACGTCGATACCTAGGTGGTGGCTCGTGCCATGCACCATCCACCGACGGTGGTATTGGCCCTCTTCGGTGTCGAGCGTCTTCTCGACATCGACTCCCTCGGGCAACAGGCCCCACTCGAACAGGTGCTCGGCAATGATTCGGATCGCGGCCGCGTGCACATCGCTGAACTTGTTGCCCGGCTTCACCGCGGCGATGCCGGCCTCCTGGGCGGCGTGCACCGCGTCGTAGATCTTGCGCTGCACCTCGGAGAACGTGCCGTTGATCGGCAACGTCCGTGTGATGTCGGCGGTGTAGAGCGAGTCGACCTCGACGCCGGCGTCGAGCAACAGCAGGTCGCCGTCCTTCACCTCGCCGGTGTTCTTGATCCAGTGCAGCGTGTTCGCGTGGTCACCGGAGGCGCAGATGGAGTCATATCCGACGCCGTTGCCCTCGTGGCGGGCGACCAGTCCGAAGACGCCCTCCACCCAGCGCTCGCCGCGTCCGCTCTCCAACGCCTTCGGCAGATCGGCGATGACCGCCTCGAAACCACGCTCGGTGGCGTCCACCGCGTCCTGCATCTGCTCGATCTCCCAGTCGTCCTTGATCAGACGCATGGTGGAAAGAACGCGGGCCAGCTCGTCGTCGAGCGTCGTCTCCTGCTGCTCGACACCCGCTTCGCTGCGCACTTTGTCGACCAACGCGGTGATCTCGCGGTCGGCGTCGCGCACCACGGCGAGTTGGACGGCGCCGGCATCCTTGGCCAGCGCGTCGGGCAGCTCGTCGATGTGCCGAGCGGTCACACCCAGCTCGGCCTCGATGTCTTCCAACGTCGGGCGGGCGCCGACCCAGAACTCGCCGTAGCGCGAGTCGCCGAAGAACTCCTCGGTGTCGCGCCCGGCCAGCGGACGGAAGTACAGCACGGCCTCGTGGCCGGATTCGGTCGGCTCCAGCACCAGCACCGCATCGGGTTCGCGATCACTGCCCAGGCCGGTCAGGTGGGCGAACGCCGAGTGCGGCCGGAACTGATAATCGCAGTCGTTGCTGCGGACCTTCAGGCCGCCGGCAGGCACGACCAGTCGTCGACCGGCGAAATCGGCGCTGGCCGACGCGCGCCGGTCGGCCGCGAAATCGGCCACCCGTGCGCGGTCGGGCGCGCTGGTGTCCCGTTCGGCCCAACCGGACGCAACGAACTGGCGGAATGCCTTGGTGTACGGACGGCTTCGGTGCTCGGGTTTCTTCTGCTCTTCACTCACCCGACCATCGTCGCACGGCCACGGATCAGCTCGTCCAGGTCCAGGAGCCGAGGATCGCGTTCATCGCGCTGTCACCCGCAGCCTTCTCGCTCGTGGCGTTGGTCATCGTCGAGATGTAGACCGTGTTGCCCTTCTGGGTGAAGTACTGCGTCTGCGACATGTCCTTGCCGCTTACCGTGCGCTTGACGACGTAGCCCTTGGCATCGCCGCCGGCGATCTTTCGGTCGGCCACCGGGGTCACGGTGGCGTTCTGCTGACGCATCTGCGTGGCGCCGGCGTTGACGTAGGCATCGAGGTTCTGCCCCGGGGCCCCCGGGGTGCTGACGACGTTGAAGTTGCTGAAGACGCCACCGGTCGGCTTGTCGGCCTTGATCGCGAGGACGATCTGGGCGTTCGGCACGGTCGCCTTGGCCCAACCGGCCGGCTTGGTGACGTGGAACTCGTTCTTGCTGTCGGCCTCGGCGCCCGACGGCAGCCCGCCGCCTGCGCTGCTCGATGCCGAGCTGGTCGGGCTCTCGCTGGGCGAGGAGGACTGCGGGCTGGAGCTCGAGGAGGTGCTGCTGGAGGTCGAGGAGGAGGGCGACTCGGTCGACGTCGAACTCGCGGCAGAGGACGTGGTCGAGGAACTCGTCGAGGAGTTGGTCGAGGAGTTGACCGTGACCGGCGCATCGGAGGCACACGAAGTCAGCAGGACGGCAGTGGCAGCAGTGGCGAGGCAGGCAGTTAGGCGCATGCCGCAAGGCTAGACCGTGGTGCGGTCCTGCCGGGCGTCCAGGGTAGTGCGGGATACCTCTGAGCGCGCGAAATGTTCAGCATTCTCCGGATGCCACAACAGTGCCGCTGCCGCCACCCCCACCAGAGCCACCGCCAACGCGAGCACGGTCGCCACCGGCGACGGATAGCCGCGTGTCAGCAGACTCCAGGTGTGCAGCAGCGCGAACAGCGCGAGCACGGTCGCCGCGATCCGCGACCACCGACGTCCACGTCGGTTCAGCCAGGCCATGACCAACCAGATGACTGCTGCGACGCAGGCGGACACAGCCAGCACGGTGACCATCGTGCTCGTCGCCTGGTCCACCTCGATCGCCGTAAGCCGCTCCCGGGGGTGGGTGCGGCCACGTTCCTCGAGTCCGGCTCGAATATCGTCGCGCAGCGTCGATGCCACCAGGGCGCTGAGCGCGGAGAGGGTGGCACCGACCCACATGAGCAGCACGGCGCGCCGCAGCGGCCGGGGTGCGTCGTTCATCAGTTCCTCTTCGAGTCGAGCGTCATCCACGTGGGCAGCGAGCGGTCATCGCGCCACGACGTCTGACTTCGCACCGACAGTAGCCGTTCCTCCGCCCGGTGGATCGGCCTCGTTGATTCCCTGCCCGGCCTGTCCGATTGTGCCTGCGGCGTAGCCTGCTGGGGTGCGCATCGACCTCCATACCCACTCCATCGAGTCCGACGGAACCCAGACTCCCGCCGACGTCATCCGGTCGGCGCAGAAAGCCGGTCTCGACGTCGTGGCGTTGACTGATCACGACACGACCTCCGGCTGGGAATCAGCCCGGAGCGTCGCGCAGGACGTGGGGATCGGCTTCGTCCCCGGCATCGAGATCTCCTGCGAGATCGATCACCTGAGTCTGCATCTGCTCGGCTACCTCGTCGACCCGCAGCACAGCGGGCTGTTGGGCGAAATGGAGAACGCGCGTATCTCCCGCGAGGGGCGCGCCATGGCGATGGTCGACCTGCTCGAACCCGACACCGGCCTCACCTGGCAACACGTGCAGGAGCAGGTCGCGCAGGGCGCCACGATCGGACGTCCGCACATCGCGGACGCGCTTGTGCAGATCGGTGCCGTGGCCGACCGGGCGGACGCCTTCGACCGGTTTCTGTTCTCCGGCAGCAAGTACCACGTCGGCCATTACGCGGTCGATCCGGTACGCGGGGTCGAACTGGTGCTGGCGGCGGGCGGGGTGCCGGTGCTCGCCCACCCGTTCGCCCACGTCACCGGACGGGTGGTCGCCGACGCCACGGTGGAGGCGATGATCGAAGCCGGGCTCGCAGGGATCGAGGTGGATCACCGTGACCAAGGGCCGGCGCAGCGGGCCCACGCGCTGGAGTACGCGACCCGTCATGGGCTGATCCGTACCGGCAGCAGTGACTATCACGGGGCCGGCAAGCCCAACCGTCTGGGTGAGAACACCACGGACCGCGCCGAGTTCGAGCGGTTGCTGGCCCTGGCGAGCGGACCGACCGAGGCGTTCGTGCCATGAGTCGGTGGGTCCGTTCGGCGCCATCGGTTCAGTACCCGGAGTAGGTCTAGGACCTGCCGGGGCGACCCCCGCAGCGTTGCAGCCGCCCGGGTCGACCGCCTGAGCGGCTCGGGAAACACCGATAGCCAGCATCCCCCCTGCATGCTGGCTACCGCGTGGTGGTCTTTCGAGGCCGATGGAACATCGGACCCTTCCTCGAATCTCCGCCATGAACATCGTGCCGGGTTTCGTCAAGCGTCGCCATGAGACTTCGGCGTAGGTTCGCCGGCGAGGGTCCTAGGACCTTTTGCGCGGCTCCGGAGGGGATGTGGCCAGCAGGTCGGCCATCGCGAAAACGATCGCCGAGCGCTGGCCGACACCCAGCTTGCCGAGCACGCTGCCGACATGTGTCTTGACTGTCTTCAGTGAGATGCCGAGTTCCTGTGCGATCTGCGCGTTCGTCAGCTGCTCGGTGGCGATCATCGTCGCGACCTGGTGCTCGCGCGGAGTCAGATCGACCCGCACCGGTTGCTGATCGTCGACCGCGCCGGAGGTCAACGGTTGGGTGAGCATCCATTCGGCCATGTCGACCTGGGTCTGCTCGAGCGTCATGCGTACGGCCGCGATGTCACGGAGCAACTTGTCGTCGCCGATTTCCTCGACGGCCCGAGCGATCTCGCCGGTCCGACGGTAGGCCGCCTCAAGTTGGTCGGTGATCTGGACGAAGCGTTCTCGTGGATCGCCCGACATCGCGCTGTTGAGTTCGGGATGCAAGGAGTACAGCGCCTCGGGTGCGGCTCCGACGTGGCGGTCGCGAGCCTGCGCAAGCATCAGTGCCTCCCCGAGCCAGAGCGCCGCGTGAACGACCTCGTCGTCGTACACGTCCGGCGTCAAGCTCTGGATCGACATCAGTCCGGCGATGTCACCGGTGTCAGGGTCCTTCAGCGGCACGATCACCGCGTCGGCGGAGATCTCGTCCGGGTCGCCGAACGGGATCGTCCGACTCAGCAGCGCACCGTCATCGGAGCGGAAGACGTACGGCCGCCCGCTGCTGCGGATCCAGTGGGACAGACCGCCCTTGCCGAACTTGGTCACGTCCGGCTGCAGGTGCCGATCGTGGTCGTAGATGTACGGGATCACGACCGTGTCTTCACCGTGGAAGAAGCCCAGGTAGAAACTGTCGATCGGTGCGATGTTGTGCAGCGTCATCCGGCAGATCGAGTAACGGCGCCGGTTCGAGCCCGGTTCGGAGGTGCGCAGCCGGTGATCGGCGAGCCGCAGATGGCTCACGACCCGATCGGAGAACGGCCGCTGCGTGCTCACGACGAAGTGCTGCCCGACGCGTCGCCGTTTCCGCCGGCGTTCCCGCTGCGGGTCCGGCGACGGCGACGCGGCCGTGTGGCACCTTCGCCACTCGCAGACCCGCTGTCGTCCTTCGACCGCTTCGGTGCGCTCTCGGACGCACCGTCGCGTCCACTGTCGCGTCCACCGGAGCGGCGCTCTCCGTCGCGGCCGCCACGTCCGTTGCCACCGCTGCGGCCACGGCCGGCACCGGAGGCACGGCCGGACCCGCGAGCACGGTTGCCGGCCGATGCACCGACCTCGCCGAGGTCCTCGAGTTCCTCCGCATCGAGGCCGGCACGGGTACGCGCCGAGCGCGGCAGCTTCCCGGTGACCGAGGGGTCGATGTCGAGGTCGGTGAACAGGTTGTCGGAGGAGGAGTAGGTCTCCACCGGTTCCGGGATGCCGAGGTCGAGGGCCTTGTTGATCATCGTCCAGCGGTGCAGGTCGTCCCAGTCGACGAACGTGACTGCGGTGCCGGTCTGGCCCGCGCGTCCGGTGCGTCCGATGCGGTGGACGTAGGTCTTCTCGTCCTCGGGGCACTGGTAGTTGACGACATGGGTGACGTTGTCGACGTCGATTCCTCGCGCTGCGACATCGGTCGCGACCAGCGTGTCGATCTTGCCGGAGCGGAACGCACGCAGCGCCTGCTCACGAGCACCCTGGCCGAGGTCACCGTGGATCGCGGCCGCGGCGAACCCGCGCTCGGCGAGATCGTCCGACACCTTGGCGGCGGTGCGCTTGGTGCGGGTGAAGATGATGGTGAGGCCGCGGCCCTTGGCCTGCAGGATGCGGGCCAGCATCTCGACCTTGTCCATCGCGTGGGCGCGATAGACGAACTGGGTCGTCGCCTTGACCGTGTGGGCGTTGCCGCCGTCCTCGGTCATCGCGCGGATGTGGGTCGGCTGGGTCATGTATCGGCGCGCGAGTGCGACGACGGCGCCGGGCATGGTGGCCGAGAACAGCATCGTCTGGCGTGAGGCGGGAGTCATCGCGAGGATCTTCTCGACGTCCGGCAGGAAGCCCAGGTCGAGCATCTCGTCGGCCTCGTCGAGGACGGTCACCTTCACATTGCGCAGGTCGAGGTCACCGCGCTGGCTGAGGTCGATCAGACGGCCGGGCGTGCCGACGACGACCTCGGTGCCGCGCTTCAGAGCGGCGATCTGCGGTTCGTACGCGCGTCCGCCGTAGACGGCCTCGACGCGCACCGAACGGCGCGTGGACGCGGTCTTGAGGTCGTTCGTGACCTGGACGGCCAACTCGCGGGTCGGCACGACGACCAGGGCCTGCGGTGCACCCGGCACGGTGAGGGTGTCGAATCCGTCCTCGTCCGGGCCGGTGACCCGGTGCAGCAGCGGCACGCCGAAGCCGAGGGTCTTGCCGGTGCCGGTCTTGGCCTGGCCGATGATGTCGTGGCCGCCCAGTGCGACCGGCAGGGTCATCGACTGGATCGGGAACGGAGCCAGGATGCCGGCGTCGGCCAACGAGGCGACGATGCCGGGACGGACGTCGAAATCGGCGAATGTCTGCTCGACGACAGGTGCCGGCGCAGCGTCGGAGGCATCGAGGGTGACGATGTCGGCCTCGGCGATCGTGGGCTCGGCGTCGGGCTCAGTGGTGGGTTCAGTGGTGGGGTCGGTGTGGATGTCGGTCATGGGTGTGGTCGATTCCTTCGATCGGGCGTCTACGCCGTGCGGACGCGGGTGCGGCACAGGCGTGACTTGAGGGGAGCCGATCGGGAGTCTTCGCGGGCGGCCTCGGGGCCGCCGATGGTTCGATGCGTGTCATGTGTGCCGACCGGGCACCGTTGTTGACAAGGCAATCGTAGCCGCAGGTGGATAGCATCACGGCCATGGCCGATGACCTGACCCCTTCCGAAACCGTCGAACGCCCCGCGAGGAGCGCGCAGGACCTCGACGACCCGACCTTCCGCGCTGGCGTCGTTTCGCTGCTGGGCATGCTCGCGTACGGCGAACTCGTCAGCTTCTTCACAGTGGTCGCCGATGCCGATCGCGCACCCTCGACCGTGAAGAAGGTGCGGCTGGCCGAGGTCGCCATCCGCGAGTTCGAGCACCACAAGCTGCTCGCCGCCCGCCTGGAGGAGTTGGGTGCCAAGCCGCATGAGGCGATGGCGCGGTTCCGCCCGGCGCTGGACGAATGGCACCGCCGCTGCCAGCCCACCGACTGGTATGAGGGCCTGATGAAGGTTTACGCCGGTTCGTCGATCGCGTCGGACTTCTACGCCGAGTGCGGGCGTTTCGTCGATCCGCAGACCCGCGCCCTCGTCGAGCAGGTGCTGGACGACGCCGATCACTACGCTTACGCCAAGCAGGAACTCGAAGCAGCGATCGTCCGCGACCCGAAGCTGGCCGCCCGGATGGCCTTGTGGGGCAGGCGAATCGTGGGGGAGGCACTGTCGCAGGCGCAGCGCGCGGCCGCAGACAATGACGAACTCACCGCACTGCTCGTCGACGACGGTTCAGGGCGCGGTCTCGACCTCGCCGAGGTGATGCACCTGTTCACCCGCATCACCGAGGCCCACACCGAGCGGATGGCAGCTCTGGGGCTGTCTGCCTGAACAGCGGACACGAACGAGCCCGCCACCCCGAACGGATGGCGGGCTCGCTCGTTTGCGCGAGGTGTTGCTCAAACGCGGCTGCTGCGTGAGGTGATCGCGGTGTAGCCGAAGACCAAGGCCGCACCGATGATGACGCTGATGATGAACTGGATCCAATCGAAGCCCTTGGTGTCACCGACGCCGAGCTGACGGGCCAGGAAGCCACCGATGAGGGCGCCGAGAATACCGAGAACGATGGTGATGGCGATGCTGATGTTCTGCTTACCGGGCACCACCAGACGGGCGAGTGCGCCGATGATGATACCGGCGATGATCCAGGAAATGATGCTCCAGAGCATTGATACTCCTTGGGGTGAATCTGGCCTTCAGGGGGCCGTTTCCCGAACACGGGGGTTGTGGTTCGGGTCCTGCTGTGTTGCAAGCAGATTCGGCACCCATTTGGCGCTTCCTCCACCTACCTGTCGACGAAGCTACTCCGGAGACGGCGGCAGTGGTGGGATGAGGTCAACCCCAAGTTGGTAACGAAACGGACACGACCCCCCTCCCTTCGGGTGGGATCGTGTCCGTTCGCACGTAGTGGTCGAGCAGTGCCGCCCGTGGCTCAGCTGCCGAAGCCGACGCGGCGCTCCTGCTCCGAGCCGATGTCGACATAGCCGAGCGCCTCGGCCGGCACCACGACGGTGTGGCCCTTCTCGTCGGTGAGCGTGATCGCGGTGCCCGCGCTCAGCGCGTTGGTGATCAGCTCGCGTACTTGGTCGGCGGAGTCGGTGGACTCGATGACGATCTCGCGCGCGATGTTGCGCACTCCGATGCGGATTTCCATGGCTCTCCTGAAGTCTGTTCGGACCGGTTCTGCTCCGAGCCTATGTCGGCTCTCGGCGAGAGGTCAGTCCTGGTCGGCGGTCTTGGGGAACCCGGCGATGCCGCGCCAGCCGAGAACCGTGACGAGACGCTCGGCCTCCTGACGCGGCATGCGGGGTTCCTGCGACACCCAGAACCGCGCGACGACCTGCGCCATTCCCACCAGGGCCACGCCCAGCACCATCGCCTGCTCGGGCGGCAGGCCGGTGTCCTCGGCGATGACCTCGGACACTGCGGTCGCACTGAGCGTGCCCATCCGCTCGACCCGGGCGGCGACGACCGGCTCGTTGATCAGGTCGGACTCGAACACCATCCGGAAGGCGGCGTCCTTGCGCTCGACGAACTGGAAGAACGCGCTGATCGCCGCAGCCACCCGGTCGCTGTTGTCCTCGGTGGAGGTGAGGGCGGCATTCACCAGCTCGGGCACCTCACGCGTGTGGTGCTCCAGGAGGGCGAGGTAGAGGTCGAGCTTGCCCGGAAAGTGCTGGTAGAGCACCGGTTTGCTGACATTGGCGCGCTCGGCGATCTCGTCCATCGCCGCGCCGTGGTAGCCCGCCTCGACGAAAACCGACTGGGCGGCCTCCATGAGCTGGGCCCGCCGAGCCGAACGAGGCAGCCGACCACCGCGCGCAGTCGTGTCAGACGAGTCGCCCACGATCATTACCTCCAAGTTCTACTCGCCGGTCAGTTCGTCATCTTATGCACAGATCTAGGCTGGACGGCATGGATGGTGAAGCATCGGAAGAGGGCAGATCACAGGTGGTGAATCCGGTCGGCGTTCTCGATGACGACCAGGTACGCCGATACGCGCGCCATCTGTCCCTGCCGTCCGTCGGCCCGGCCGGTCAGCGCCGCCTGCTGGACGCCCGGGTGCTCGTCATCGGAGCAGGTGGTCTGGGCGCGCCGGTGCTGCAGTACCTCGCGGCTGCCGGCGTCGGCACGATCACCGTGGTCGACGACGACGAGGTCGATCTCAGCAACCTGCAGCGTCAGGTGATCCACCGCACCGGCGATGTCGGGGCGGCGAAGGTCGACTCGGCCGCACGAGCCGTCGGCGATTTGAACCCGGACGTCCGGATCGTCGCCGTCCGTGAGCGACTCGACGCCGCCAATGTCGTCGATCTGTGCAGCGATCACGACGTGGTCGTCGACGCGACCGACAACTTCGGCACCCGCTTCCTGCTCAACGATGCCTGTGTGCTGCTCGGTCTGCCGCTGGTGTGGGCGGCGATCAACCAGTTCGACGGCCAGCTCACGGTGTGGTCTGCGGGGGAGGGGCCGTGTCTACGGTGCCTGTTCCCGGTGATGCCCGACCCGGCGGCTGCCCCTTCGTGTGCTGCGGCCGGTGTGCTCGGAGTTCTGCCGGGTCTGCTCGGAGCAGCCCAGGCGTCCGAGGCACTCAAGCTCGTGCTCGGTCTGGGTGCTCCGCTGGTGGGTCGGATCGCGGTGTTCGACGCGCTCGCGTTCGAGTGGTCGCAGATCCCTGTCGCCGCCGACCCGTCATGCCTGGTCTGCGGCCCGGACGCGGCGCCGATCGACATCCGTGACGAGGATCCCGCGTCGTCGACCGACCGGGTCGAGGTCGTGCCGATGGTCGATGCGGTCGAAGCCGGGCGGCTGCTCGCCTCGGGCGCGGTGCGGCTGGTCGACGTGCGTTCGGCGCAGGAGTGGGAGCAGGCGTCCGTTGTCGGTTCGCAGTGGTTGCCACTGGACGACATCCGGCAGGGCGCCGCCCCCGAGGCCGATGGGCTGCCACTGGTCATGATGTGCCGCTCCGGCGTCCGGTCCGCCGAAGCAACACGTCTGCTGCTGGAGCGCGGCATCGACGCGCGCTCCCTCGACGGCGGGATCCTGGCCTGGGCCGCCGCCGTCGATCCGGCCCTCGACCCCGCCTGAGCGCGTCCTGGGGCAGGCCCCGTCCGGCCCACGCCCCGAGGTTGTCGGTGGCGGCTGGTGTGATGGCTGGCATGGTCGAACTGGTCCGTTGCGCACCCGACGCAGTGCAGGCTCCCGTTCTCGACGCCGCCCAGGGCGCTGCGGTGTCGAGTCCCGCGGCGACCCGTCTGGTGCTCGGCGCGCCGGGCACCGGCAAGAGCCTGCTCGCGGTCGAAGCAGTCGTCGACGCCGTCGATGCAGGAGTGCCTTCTGACTCCTGCGTGATCCTGTCGCCGACCCGCGTTCGTGCCGGCGCGCTGCGGGAGCGAGCATCAGCACGTCTGGCGAACACCTCCAGCGCACCGATGGCGCGCACTCCCCAGGCGCTGGGTTTCGGCATCCTGCGCCGGATTGCTGCAGTGGAGGGGCGGGAGGCGCCCCGTCTGTTGACCGGCCCCGAGCAGGACGTGATTCTGCGTGACCTGCTCGCCGGGCACGCGTCCGGTGAGGTGCCCGGCCCGCGTTGGCCCGACTTCGTGCACGAGGCGCTGGCGACCCGAGGGTTCCGGCACGAGCTACGAGACCTGCTGATGCGTGCGGTCGAGTGGGGTGTCGATGCCGACCACCTGCGTCTGCTCGGTGAGGAGCACGAACGGCAGGAGTGGATCGCTGCCGCACACGTGCTCGACGAGTACGACCAGGTCACGGCTCTGTCCCGGCCGGGAGCCTACGACCCTGCCTGGATCATGGGCGGTGCGGCCGACCTGCTGGAGGCCATGCCCGACCAACTCGAGCAACTGCATCGGGAGTTCGCGCTGATCGTCGTCGACGACGCACAGGAACTCACTCGAGCCGCAGCACGGCTGGTGTCGCTGCTCGCCGGACCGACGACCCGGTTGATGTTGATCGGCGATCCCGATGTCGCGGTGCAGACCTTCCGCGGCGCCGACCCGCGGCTGTTCCTCGATCTCGCCGAGCGCGCCGGCTCACCGGCCCGGTTCGAACTCGGCACCGCTCATCGTTCGCCGCGCACCATCCGCGAAGCAGCCGCGCGGGTGACCGCACGCATCGGCTCGGTGGCCGGCGGCGAGCACCGGAGCCCGTCCGCTGCCGCACGTGAAGGGTCGGTCGAGGTGGCGATGCTGCGTGCGGTGAGTCAGGAATCGGCTCATATCGCAGCCGAACTGCGCTGTGCGCACCTCGAGGGCTCCGTGCCGTGGTCGCAGATGGCCGTGATCACGCGGGGGCAGGCCCGCATCTCCGCGCTGCGTCGGGTGCTGCAGAGTGCAGGTGTGCCGGTGGCGATGCCGCCGACGGTCATCGCGCTGCGTGACGAACCGGCAGTCCGACCGCTGCTCACCTTGTTCGAAGTCGTGGCCGACCTCGCCGCGGGTCGGGTGCCCGACTGGACCCCCGACGACATCATCGATGTGCTGAGTTCTCCTCTGGCACAAATGGATTCGTTGTCCATCCGGCGTCTTCGTCGTGCCCTCCGCTCGGCAGAGTTGGCCGATGGAGGCAGTCGCTCCAGCGACGAACTGTTGGTCGAGACGGTGCACCGACCCGAGTTTCTCGGCGATGTCGGCCCGGACGCGGTCGGCCTCTTGCGCATCTGCGCCGTCCTTGCGGCGGGCACGGCCGCGTGGCAGGCGACGGACGCGTCCGCGGAGACCGTCCTGTGGGAGATGTGGATCGCCGCCGGCGTCGCCGGTCCGTGGGCACGCGCGGCGCTCGCCGGTGGCACCTCGGGCGCCCGTGCCGACCACGACCTCGACGCCATCGTCGGCCTCTTCGGGGCGGCGGCGTCCTACGTCGACCGGCTGCCCGGTGCGTCACCGGCCGGTTTCCTCGACCACATCCGTGACCAGGAGGTCGCCGGTGACCGGCTGACCTCCTCGGCCCCGGCGCAGGACGCGGTGGATCTGCTGACCACTCAGGCGGCCGCCGGCCAGGAGTGGCAGTTCGTGGTGCTCGCCGGAGTGCAGGAAGGGGTGTGGCCCGACCTGCGGCTGCGCGGTTCGCTGCTCGGATCCGAAGCGTTGGTCGATGCGCTCACCGGACGCCCTGCCGATCTGCGCTCGCAGGCCGCGGCGGTGCGTTACGACGAGACCCGGCAGTTCCTCGTCGCGTTGACGCGCGCCTCAGAGCGGGTCCTGATCACCGCGGTTCGATCGGATGAGGAGCAGCCGAGCGTCTATCTCGACATCGTCGACCCGATCGACGATCCGGACGGCAGGAAGCACACCGATGTCGGACGCGGGTTGAACCTGCGTTCGATGGTCGCCGAGCTTCGCCGCGAACTCGTCGTTCCCGAGTCCGGTCCGCAGGGGGAACTCACTCCGGTCGAGGCGGCTCGGCTGCTCGCCGAACTCGCGCACCGCGACGTCGCCGGCGCCGACCTCGATCAGTGGTGGGCCTTTCACGAACTCACGTCGACCGATCCGGTGCGGCGGGTGGATCAGCCGGTGCGGGTCTCACCCTCGAAGGTGGCCGACTTCGGCACCTGTGGGCTGCGCTGGTTTCTCACCTCCCGTGGTGGCGACGGTCCTGACCAGGGTGCGGCGAACATCGGGATCCTGGTGCACGAGATCGCGGCCGAGTACGCCGACACCGATCCCGATCGCATGCAGCAGGCGTTACGGGACCGCTGGGGCCGTTTGGGTCTCGGCGAGTCGTGGATCAGTCGGCAGCAGTTCCGGCTGGCCTCGCTGATGCTCGCGCGGATGCACCGTTACGTCGACCAGGCGGCCGCCGGCGGGTGGACCCCGATCGGCGTCGAACAGGACTTCCAGGTCGGCGCCGGACGCGTCCGCCTGGCCGGACAGGTCGATCGAATCGAGCGGCACGAGACCGAGGGCATCCGGGTCATCGACCTCAAGACCGGAGGGTCCGCACCGTCCGGTAAGGAAGTCGCCGAACACCCGCAACTCGGCGCCTACCAATGGGCCGTCGAGCACGGTGCCTTCGGAGCCGACGAGACCTCCGCCGGGGCGGCCTTGCTGCAGGTGGGCAAGGGCTCGGGCAAGGGCGTCAAGGAGGACTACAACCTGCAGCAGCAGGTGCCGCTGTCGTCCACCGAAGATCCGGAATGGGCCGACCGGCTGCTGCACGCCACCGCCGAGGGAATGGGTGCCGCCGAGTTCACCGCGACTCCTGGCAAGCAATGCAGCACCTGCTCGGTGCGGGCGGCCTGCCCGATACTTCAGGAAGGGGAGTCGAGCTGATGAGCAGCACGGCTGTCATGCACAGCAGCCTCGAGATCGCGCGCCGGCTCGGCATGTTCCCGCCGACCGACGAGCAGCGAGCCATCATCGAGGCCGACCCGGACGCCCCGATGCTGGTGGTCGCAGGTGCGGGTTCGGGCAAGACCGAGACGATGTCGAACCGGGTGGTGTGGCTGGTCGCCAACGGCTTCGTCCAGCCCGATCAGGTGCTCGGGCTCACCTTCACCCGCAAGGCAGCAGGCCAATTGGCCGAACGCGTCGCTCGTCAATTGCGCGCGCTGCGTGCCGCAGGCCTCTGGGTGCCGCAGCAGGACGCCGACGGAACGCTCGGGCTGTCCGACAGCCCGACCGTGCTCACCTACCACTCCTACGCCGGCCGACTCGTGCGTGAGCAAGGCCTGCGCCTCGGCGTCGAGCCCGACTCCCGAATGCTCACCGAGGCAGCGGCCTGGCAGTACGCCGCCGAGGTCGTGCATGGCTACGACGGGCCGATGGACGATGTCGACAAGGTCGAATCCACTGTCACCGCAGCCGTGGTCGCGCTGTCGGGTGAGATGTCCGAGCACCTGCTGAGGCCGCAGGACCTGCGGCTGGAGATCGAGGCGATCCTGTACGGGTTGGAGGATCTGCAGGAGGCCGGGCGGCTGAAGAAGGTGTCCAACCCCGACTACCGCGACCTCGTGGCTGCGATGCGAGCGCGACTGGCGGTTCTGCCGCTCGTGGAGCGGTACCAGCAACTCAAGCAGGCGAGGTCAGCACTCGACTTCGCCGACCAGATGGGTCTCGCGGCCAACCTGGCGTCGCGATTCGGCGGGGTCGGTCAGTTGGAGCGGCGCCGGTTCAAGGCGGTGTTGCTGGATGAGTTCCAGGACACCAGCGAGGCACAGTTGCAGCTGTTGAAGAATCTCTTCGTGGCCGAGGGCGAGCCGGTGCGGGTCACCGCCGTCGGCGACCCGCACCAGTCGATCTACGGCTGGCGCGGGGCCAGTGCCACGACGCTCGGATCATTCCCCGCACACTTCGCCGACGCCTGCGGTGACGCCGCCGTCCGACCGCTGTCGCGCAGCTGGCGCAACGACCGGGCGATCCTGGCCGCGGCCAACGTGGTGGCCGCCCCGCTGCGGCAGGGAAGCCCGGTGGCCGTTCCCGCCCTGCAGGCAGCCGAGACCGCGGGAGAAGGGGCAGTGTTCGCTGCCCGTCTGGAGACGATCGAGCAGGAAGCCGATCACGTCGCTGCGTGGCTCGCGCAGCGGTGGCAACCCGACCAGAACGGCGATCACCCGACAGCTGCTGTGCTGTGCCGCAAACGCTCGCTGTTCCCGTTGATGATCGACGCGCTCGATCGCGCTGACCTGCCGGTCGAAGTCGTCGGCGTCGGCGGTCTGCTGATGACGCCCGAGGTCGCCGATCTGGTGAGCCTGCTCTGGGTGGTCCAGGACCCAACCCGGGGCGACCGGTTGATCCGGTTGCTCACCGGCCCGCTGATGCGGCTCGGTGCGGCCGACCTCGATGTGCTCGCCGCTTGGTCGCGGCGCATCGAACAGGACGGCAGACCACAGGTTCCGCGCACCGAACAGGACCGTGAGCCCGACACCCGCGATCGGCCGTCCCTGGTCGAAGCCTTGGATCATCTGCCGCCGGTCGACTGGGCCGGGCCGGCCGGAACTCCGATGAGTTCTGTTGCTCGAGAGCGACTTTCCGGTTTGTCGCTGGCGATCCGCAGCCTGCGCCGTCTGACCGGTCTCCCGCTTGCCGAACTCACCGGCGAGGCCGAACGCGCACTCGGTCTCGACATCGAGGTCATGTCGCGGCCCGGAGTGACCCCGCAGACGGCGCGGGTACACCTCGACGCGTTCGCCGACGTCGCGATGAACTTCACCGCCAGTGCCGACCGCCCGACGCTCGGCGGTTTCCTGTCCTGGCTGGATGCAGCCGAGGACGAAGAACGCGGCCTCGACAAGGCCGAGATCGAGTCCAACAGTGCGGCGATTCAGGTGCTCACCATCCACGCGGCCAAGGGGTTGGAGTGGGATCACGTCGCGATTCCGGGGATGACCGAGACCGTCTTCCCCAACCACCGCCGCTCGGCCACCTACAACACCGACCTGCAGGGATGGAGTGTCGGCGCCAAGACCGACCCGAACGACCGCAGCACCTGGGTGCTGGAGGAGAAGGGCTGGACGGTCGGCCTCGATGGTGTGCCCTATGACCTGCGGGGCGACAGCGACGGGCTGCCGTCGCTGCCCATTGGTGAACTCGCCGACCTCGTCGAACTGCGCGATGAGTACAAGAAGTTCCGCGAGGCGAACGGCGAGCACGGCCTCGCGGAGGAGCGGCGGCTGGCGTACGTCGCGCTCACCAGGGCGAAGCACTCGATGCTGATGACCTCGTCCGTGTGGTTCTCGGGGAGCAAATGCCGCCTGCCCTCCCGCTTCCTGCGCGACGTCATCGACGCCGGACACGTTGTTTTCGAACCGAATTCACCCGATCCAGACCCGGACGCGACGAATCCCCGGCTGGTCGACGGGCTGTCCATGGTGTGGCCCGACGACCCGCTGGCCCGGCGTCGCAGCGCGCTGCTCGAAGGCCGCGAACACGTGCTGAACGCATTGCAGGAGATCACGCCGGCGGCCGGCCCCGATCCCCTCGGCGCTCTGGAGGTCGACGGTCCGTTCTCCGATGCCGAACGTCGTCGGCGACGCGAACTACGCACCCTGCTGCACGAACGCGCGGTCGGCACCGGGGTGCGGGTGCCGACCGTCCAGTTGCCCGGTCACTTGTCCGCCTCGTCGGTGGTGGCGTTGGCGAGCGACCCGGAGAAGTTCGCGCTCGACCTGCGCCGGCCGATGCCTTCCCCGCCCGCGTACGCAGCGCGCCGAGGTACCCGCTTCCACGCCTGGGTGGAGGAGCACTACTCGAAGGCAGCCCTCGTCGACATCGACGAACTGCCCGGGTTCGCCGATCTGGACGCCGACGTCGACGCCGACCTGGAGACGATGAAGGCCAACTTCCTCGCCTCCGAATGGGCCGGACGTGCCCCGATCGCCATCGAGGTGCCGATCGAGACCTGGGTCGCCGGGGTGTCGGTGCGCGGTCGGATCGACGCGGTCTTCGAGGACGCCGATGGCTATCTGATCATCGACTGGAAGACCGGTCGTCCGCCGTCGGGGCTCAGCGGTTCGGCACGTGTCCTGCAGTTGGCGGCCTACCGGCTGGCGTATGCACGACTACGCGGCATCGAGCCGGAGCGGGTGAAGGCCGCGTTCTACTACGCCGCGACGGGTGAAACGGTACGCCCGGCACTGCCCGGCGACGACGCGATCGACCGGCTGATCACCGCTATCCCGCTGCAGGAGTAGCGGATTCAGTTCTTCGGGTCGCGCTTGATCTGCATTTCGACGGTGTCGTCGTCGCGCAGGTGCTGCTCGTCCTCGGTCGAAGTGTCCTTTGTACGGGCGTCCGTGGTGACGGCGTCGGTGGCCGCGAAGTCGTCCTCACGAACATCCGGTTCGGGCGACGCACTGTCGACGTCGACGCTGTCCTCGCCGGCGAGTTCGTCCAACTGGTCGGCGGTGACCGCTCTGGACCTGCGCGGGGGTGCCGGCATCAGGCTTTCGTCACCGGAGGTCTGTTCGTTGAGCCGGCGAAGAGCGGCAGCCCGGCGGTCGATGAGCGCGTCGTCGTCGGCGGCGACGGCGTCCAGCAGCACCGTGATGCGTTGCAGTTCGGCGCTGAGCCGGATGCGTCGCTCCAGGTGCTTGTCCGGTGCCTCCGTGCGCACCGCGGAGTAGGACTCGAGCACGGTGTCGAAGGCCTCCGACGGCGCCAGCACCCACAGGGCCGCGAAATCGTCGGCCGGGTCGCAGACCGCGGCGTTCTCCCAGGACGCGATCGCGCAGACCTTACCCGACCCCCAGAAGACGTCATGACCTTCGAGCGGCCCGTGCGTGACACACGTCGGGAAGCGCCAGAGCGAGACTTCCTCCAGGGCCCGTTCCCAGCGGGCCAGCAGGCCCGAGGGCACGAGTCCGGTACCGGCGGCGCGGTCGAGGATCGCCAATCTGCGCGAGCGGTAGCCGTCGCAGTCGTAGCTGGGCACCCCGACTTCGTCGGCAACTCGAGGGTCGACGTCGTGCAGGGCGGCCAGGGCGCGTCCGACCTCGATCGCCTCCTGGCTGCCGCCGGTCAGGCCGCGCCACACCATCGGGTCGCCAGGAAGCTGCGGGGCCACCGTGACCAGATTGCGATCGGCCAGCGTCATCCGTCCCTCGGCCACGGGCACCGCGAAGGGCACCCGCTTGGCGAGCAGGCGGGTGAAACTGCCGGCCTGCTCGGCGGCAGCCGCAGCCGCCGCGTTGCGCGAGACGCGAACGGTCCAGGGCTGCCCGTCGGACGACTCGACCCGGGCCTGCTGGTACTTGTCGGTCACGCGGGTCGGC
The DNA here is from genome assembly GCF_054778255.1 of Yimella radicis. Classification (NCBI taxonomy): domain Bacteria; kingdom Bacillati; phylum Actinomycetota; class Actinomycetes; order Micrococcales; family Dermacoccaceae; genus Yimella; species Yimella radicis. The sequence goes on along the minus strand of NZ_BAAGZR010000010.1, from coordinate 205,915 downwards.
AGCGCGACCACGGAGCGGGGCTGCACGCGGGGGAGGGCTGCATCAGCGAGGGCGGCCAGAACGTAGGGACTGCGAAGCACGGCCTCACGGTACGCGGATACGGTCGCCTAGCCTGGGAGCCGTGGCCGATTCGTCCCCAACTCATCGCGATTCAGATCTCGTTCCGACCCCCGGCGGGGATGACCGGCACGCGCATCTGATGCTGTCGCGCAGCATCCTCGACCGTGACTCCTTGCGCCGGGAGGATCCATCGCTGCTGCAGAGCCTGTTGTCGTCGCCCCGGACCCGGGTACTGCACCTGCGTGGTGAGCGAATGCCGGTCACCACCCAGGGCGATGTGGTGCGGTTGCTGCTGCGGGCTCCGCAGCCGGCCGACAGCGACCTTCCGGCTGCGTACCTCGGCCGACAGGAGGGAGCCGACTTCGTCGCCGTGTTCGACGTCCCGGAGCAGAAGGTGCCCGGCGATGCCGGTACCACTGATCCGGGGGACCTCGCCCGGCAGAGCGACCGCACGCACCGCAGCCTGCGATCGCTGGCACCGGGGTTGCCCGTCGCCGATCTCGGCTTGGCAACAACTTCGGTCGCCATGGCGAACTGGGTTGCTACCCAACGGTTCTGCGCCCGTTGTGGACGCCCCGTCGCACTGACCAAAGCGGGCTGGGTCATGACCTGCGATGAGGGGCATCATCATTTCCCGCGCACGGATGCCGCGGTCATCATGTCGGTGGTCGATCCGGACGACCGGCTGTTGCTGGCCCAGGGCACCCGTTTCGTGCTTCCCACGGGCATGTCGGTGCTCGCTGGTTTCCTGGAGCCAGGTGAGTCGATGGAGGCCGCCGTGGCTCGGGAGGTGATGGAGGAAGTGGGTTTGCCGATCGTGGAGGCCGAGTACGTCGGCAACCAGCCGTGGCCCATGCCGGCCTCGTTGATGATCGGTTACGCCGCACGCACGGACGAGACGCGGTTGCGCCTTGATCCGGTGGAGATCCGCACTGCCCGCTGGTTCACGCGGGCCCAGTTGGAGGACGCGTTGGCCGGCGGCGAACTCACGGTCCCGCCGCGCCTGTCGATCGCTCGCCACCTCATCGAGCGCTGGTACGGCGCGGCCTTGCCGGCGCAGCCCGGAGACGTCTCGTGACGCCCGACGAGGTACTGCACGGCCTCGATCCCGAGCAACGGATCGTCGCCTCGAACCCGCTCGGTCCGATGTGCGTTCTCGCCGGCGCCGGCACCGGTAAGACCCGCGCCATCACCCACCGGATCGCCTACGGCCTCCACTGCGGTGCCTACCAACCGCAACGCGTTCTGGCCGTGACCTTCACCGCCAGAGCGGCGGGAGAGATGCGCACGCGTTTGCGCGGACTGGGGCTCGACAAGGTGCAGGCGCGCACCTTCCATGCAGCATCCCTGCGTCAGCTGGGTTACTTCTGGCCGAAGGTCATCGGCGGGGCTCCGCCGCAGATCATGGGGCAGAAGGCGCCGGTGATCGGCGAAGCCGGGGCTCGGCTACGGCTGCAGCTGGATCGGGTGGCGATCCGCGACATCGCCTCCGAGATCGAGTGGGCCAAGGTCGGCATGCTCACCCCCGAGACGTACGCGCGGCACGCGGCCAAGGCGGGGCGCAATGTCGCCGACCTCGACCACATCGCGATGGCGCGTCTGTGGGAGATGTACGAGGACGTGAAGTCGGGGCGCCACGTGATCGACTTCGAGGACGTCCTGCTGCTCATGGCCGGCTTCCTGGTCGAGCGGGATGACGTGGCGCGCGCCGTCCGCGAGCAATACCGCCACTTTGTGGTCGACGAGTACCAGGACGTCAACCTCGTCCAGCAGACCTTGCTCGATCTGTGGGTCGGCGACCGAAGCGACGTGTGTGTGGTCGGCGACCCGGCCCAGACGATCTACTCCTTCACCGGTGCCTCCCCGCGACACCTGCGCGAGTTCGCCACCAAGCACGCCGGCGCACAGACCGTTCGCCTGGTGCGCAACTACCGCTCCACCCCGCAGGTGCTGCAGTTGGCCAACGCCGTGCTCGGCGCCGCCAAGGGCGGGGGATACGCCCAACTGCAGGCGCAGTCCGACGACGGTCCGGCAGTCGAGTTGCACCAGTTCGCCGACGACGTCGCCGAAGCGTCCGGCATCGCCCAGCGCATCAAAACGCTTCTCGCGCAGGGCGTTCCGGCCAGCGAGATCGCCGTCCTCTACCGCATCAACGCACAGTCGGAGCCGATCGAGCAGGCGCTCGCCGAAGCCGACATCAACTACCTCGTGCGCGGCGGGGAACGCTTCTTCCGTCGTGACGAGGTCAAGCGGGCCGTGGTCCTCCTGCGAGGTGCGGCTCGTTCGGACGACGGTTCGGCGCCCTTGGGTGCGCTGGTGCGTGACGTCATCACCGCGGCCGGATGGTCGCCGCAACGGCCCACCGGCGGGGCCCTGCTCGAACGCTGGCAATCGCTCGAAGCCCTCGCGACCGTCGCCGACGATCTGGTGACCGCGAACCCGCAGGCACGCCTGCCAGACCTCATCGTCGAACTCGACCGACGGATGGCCGAGCAGCACGCGCCGTCCGTCGAGGGGGTCACGCTCGCTTCCCTGCACGCGGCCAAGGGCCTGGAATGGGACGCCGTCGTATTGGCGGGATGCTCCGACGGCCTGCTGCCGCTGTCGCATGCCGAAGGCCCCGAAGCGATCGAGGAGGAGCGCCGACTGACCTACGTCGGCCTGACCCGTGCCCGCAAGCACCTGGTGCTGACCTGGGCGCAGGCACGTCAACCGGGCGGCAAGCCGACCCGTTCGGTCTCGCGCTTCCTGCACGCCGCCGACGGAATCCTCGACGGTGTGGCGCCGCGGCAGCGCAGCGAGAAGCGCTCGACGGGCCGGGGTAAGAAGGTCGAGCGCGCCAAGCTGGTGCGCTGCCGCACCTGCGCGAAGGATCTCTATACGGCGGCCGAGCGAAAGATCGGCCGTTGCAGTGACTGTCCGCCCACCTACGACGAACAGACCTTCGAGGCTCTGCGCACCTGGCGCAAGGGCGTCGCCGACCGCCAGCGGGTGCCGGCGTTCGTCGTCTTCACCGACGCGACCCTCATCGCGATCGCCGAGCGCGGTCCGGTCGACGAGAGTGGATTGGTCGGGGTCTCCGGGGTGGGCGCCCGCAAGCTCAAGGTTTACGGACCGTCGGTGCTGGGCGTCCTGCGCGGCGAGTCTGCCGATGACATGATCGAAAAGTCTTGTGCTGCAATGGAATCCGACTGATTCTTAGTGCATCGAGAAATTGGTTATTAAATAAGTTGCCCCGTGTGAGAAGGCGCACGTAGCCTGAGACACGTTCAGCCCGGCCCCGTCGTGGGTTTGCTGGGGTCGTTGATCAGTCGAGAGGAGGGTTGGCCTGATGGAGACCAAGACCATGTGCACGAAGACGGACCTGTTGTCCGATCTGCGTTTTGCGCACTCGTCCTCGCCGACCCTCGCAGGCATCTCTGCCTCGACCCAGGGGAGCAGTGTGTCCGTCGTCTCGATGGTCGCCGCCGAGTACTCGCGTGAGCGCAGTGGCAATGCCCCCTTCTTCGGCACCGATGTCGAAAACCCTCCGCGGCAGGAGGTCACCGTCTCGATCTGATCGCAGATTGACGGTCCTCATTCAAAGGCCGCGGAACCCTGACAGGGTCCGCGGCCTTCGTGTATTCCGCGGACGAAGCACACGACCACGAAAGATCAACAGACATGTTCGAAGCGATAGACACGGGGCTCCGTGACTTCATCGACCAGACCATCGACTCTCAGGAGGGCGGGATCGAACTGCCGTGCCAGGTCAACGACCCGGAGATGTGGTTCGCCGAACGGCCGGACGACATCGAGTTCGCCAAGGCGCTGTGTGGCACGTGCCCGCTGCGGCGTGAATGCCTCGCCGGAGCCGTCGAGCGGCGTGAGCCGTGGGGCGTCTGGGGCGGCGAGCTGTTCCAGGCCGGCGTCGTGATCGCGCGCAAGCGTCCTCGTGGACGTCCGCGCAAGAACGCGATCGCGGCATGACCACCGTCTCGTCCGGCGGAAGTCGGGTGAACGGTCGACAGCAGGTCGGCAAGGGCGCAGGGGTGATGAGTGTGGTGCGATTTCGGGGGACGCACCACGCCCACCACCCCTGCGCTCTCGTCGCGGGCTGACTCAGAAGTCGGCGCCGGGAACGTTCTCGGCGAAGATCCGGCGGGCCGGCACGGTGCCGTCGATCTGGCAGAGCACCGCCACCCCGCCCAACCAGGTGCGGTAGATCAGCACGAACTCCGGCGGCAGATTGAGGCGAAGGCCCACACTGAACTGGGAGCTGCGCGGGTCGTTGATGTAGTTGAACACGCTGCGCAGCCAGGTGCGGGTGAACTCGAACTCGTCGTGCCGTAGTGGCTCGATGAGGACAGCGAAATACTCCAGCAGCTGGTCGGCGTCGATGTCGATCGACGACTTCACGAACCCGGCTTCCCGCAGCAGGTCGAGCAGGCCCTCGGCATCCTCCTCCAGCGCGAGCGTGACCAGTTCGCCGAGCACCGGCGGCAATCCGTCCGGAAGACGGTTGACCGCGCCGAAGTCAAGCACGCCCAGGCGCCCGTCCGGCAGCAGTCGGAAGTTGCCGGGGTGCGGGTCGGCGTGCAGCAACCCTGCTTGTCCCGGCCCGCCGAGCAGGAACTCCAGGTAACGACGCGAGACCAGGTCGCGCTCTTCCTGGCTGCCCTCGGCGATGATCCGTGACAGCGGGGTGCCCTCGACCCATTCGCTGACCAGGACGAGGTCGGTGGCGTGGACGACGTGGGGAAGGGCGAAGTGTTCGGAGCCCTCATAAGCCTCGACGAACTGTTCCTGCATCACCGACTCCAGGCGGTAGTCGGTCTCCTCGCTCATCCGGGCGCGTAGTTCGTCCAGGATCGGCACGACATCCAGCCCGGGAACCCACGAGGTCGAGACGCGCATGACGCGTGCCAACTGGTTGAGATCGGAGAGCATCGCTTCGGCTGCTCCCGGGTACTGCACCTTGACCGCCACCTCACGGCCGTCCTTCCAGACCGCTCGGTGCACCTGACCGATCGAGGCCGAGGCCACCGGCGTGTTCTCGAACGACTCGAACTTGCCGCGCCAGCGGGTGCCCAGTTGTTCACGCAGCACCTTGTTGACCGACTCCTGTGACATGGCCGGTGCGGAGTCCTGCAGTTTGGTCAACATCGAGCGGTACGGCGCGGCGAGTTCCTCGGGCAGCGCGGCCTCGAAGACCGACAACGCCTGCCCGAACTTCATCGCTCCGCCCTTGAGCTCCCCGAGCACCTTGAACAGCTGTGCGGCTGTCTGCTCCTGCATCTTGGCGGTGACGGCTTCGGCGGGCGCACCTCCCACCCGGCGGCCGAACCCGACCGCGGCCCGCGCCCCTATCCCGAGAGGTAGCGATGCCAGCCGTGCGGTTCGCACGACGGCCTTGCGAGGAAGATCCGTCATGGGGACATTGTGACTGACGGTGGGCTGAGTCCGGCTGACCGACGTCCCGCTCATGCCCGGACGACCAGACGTGGACGACAAGATGCGACCGGGAAGGCAGGATCACCCCGCCTGCTGCTCCTGGCACACGCACAGCGGGTGGATCGGCCAGACGTGATGCATGACCCGGCCGAGCGAACTGGAGACCGACATCGCCGAGCCGATGGGAAGCGGGTTGTCGCTCATCAGGCCGCGTGCGACCAGCCCGGCGAATCCGACTGCTACATGGGCGAGTTCGGGGGATGTGGTGGGTTCGTCGTCGTACAGATCGTTGCCGAGCACCTGGGGACGAATGCGTTCCCAGCGCCGGTCGAGATCGTGCCGTCGGGCGTTCAGGCACCCTTCACACGGACCGGCACCCGCTTGCAGCAGGGGTCCGACGACGATCTGATCCGGGCCGAGTTCGATGACCAATCGTGAGACTCCCGGGCCCAGGCGTGCGCCGGGTGCGCCGACCGTGATGCCCAGCATCGGAAGGTGCGGATTCGCGGTGGCGCCGAGCTGGTCGAGCAGGTGCGCGATCGCGACAGCCACCGGGCCACACCCGTGCACCGCGAAGTCGAGTCCGCGCAGATCCGGCGGCAGCGTGCAAGTGACCGCGTCGCGCAGTGCGTCGGCGGCGCGTGCGTCGAGTCCGCGGAAGGCGGTCGCCCATTGCGAACGGGTGAGGGCGCCGGCAGCGACGATGCGGTTGATCACCGCGGGTCGGAACGGCCCGACGACCTGGGGTGAGCGTGCTCCCAAGCCGATCAACAGATGTGACTCGTCGTAGCGCAGCGCGCGAGAACGGTTGGGCGACAGGGTGATCGGTTCGATCATGGTGGTTTCTCCGTGACGTGGAGGATGGCTGCGACCGGGGCGTCCGGTCAGAGTGCCACTGATCAACCGAGCCGGTTCCGGTTCTCCACAGCGCCCGGCTCATGGTGCCGGTTCTGAGCGAGGTGGTGGACGATTCGTGCCGTGTCGGTGCTCGGACGTAGGTTCACCGGCATGGAACCAACGCCTGAGGTGGAGATCGTCCGCTCCTCCCGCCGCCGCTCGACGCTCTCGGCGACGCTGGTCGACGGACGCGTCGTGGTGCGGGTGCCGGGCACCATCTCCTCGGCCGAGCTCGACCGTCTCGTCCCTGGGCTGGTGCGTCGGGTGATGGCAAGGCAACGCCGCCCGGCCGCGTCCGACCAGGCGTTGATGCAGCGGGCACGGGTGTCGTCCGAGCGTTACCTCGACGGCAAAGCAGTGCCGGCATCGGTGCGTTGGGTGGGCAACCAGCAACGCCGGTGGGGTTCGTGCTCGGTGAGTTCGAAGCAGATCAGGCTGTCGGACCGGTTGCAGAACATGCCGCAGTACGTCATCGACCATGTGCTCGTGCACGAACTGGCGCATCTGTTGCACGCCGACCACGGGCCGGCCTTCAAGGCGCTCGTGGCGCGCTATCCGCAGCTCGAACGCGCAGAGGCGTTTCTCGCGGGAGTCAGCTTCGGCTCGGGGCTGCCGCCGGTGCCGATGGACGACCTGCCCGACGAGCCAGCAGATCCCTGATCCGCAGTACGGTCGCGGGTAGATCGGGATCGGTCGGCTGCGGGATCGCGTCCACCGGCCACCACGCGGCAGCGTCCGACTCCTCGGAGACGACGCACTCGGCCGGTTCGTCCAGCACGATCGCGACCCGCACGTCGCGGTGAGAGGTGCAGCGGCCGAACGCAGCCGAGAGCTGATGATGGTGCAGGTCGACGATCATCGCGTTCGCATCATCGACCGGTAGCCCGGTCTCCTCGCGCACCTCGCGCACCGCGGCATCGATGACGCCGGCGTCATCACTTTCGAAGTGACCGCCCGGCTGCAGCCACAGCCGGGCCTTGCGATGCATGATCAAGGCGACATGCTCCAGCCTTGGGTCGAAGACGAAGCCACCGCAGGTCAGGTGGTCGGACACTCCGTCGCGGCTCACCGCGTCCGGATGAACCGCCAGGTGTGCGAGGTACTCCTCGCGCACGTCGTTAAGCTCGGCAGTGGGCGCGTCCCAATGCTCCAGCAGGCGGACGACGTCCGCCTGCAGGTGTGCGAAGCTCATGCCTTGGGATCGTCGCCGGACTCGTCACCGTTGCCGGGCTCGTCGGCCGGGGAGTCCGACTTCTCCGACTCCATCTCCTCGCGGCCCTGTGCCAGCAATGCGGCGAGCGCGTCGTCCATCTCGTCCGGCTGCGCGGACTTCTCGCAGGCTTGCTCCTTCTCGCCGTTGACGTAACCCATCGGGTCGTCGAGGTCGTCGGCGCCGGGAGCGAGATCGGGGTGCTTCCAGGCCCCGTCGCGGCCCGCCGTTCCCTTGGAATCCTCAAGTGCGGCAAAGAGATTGGCGGCGTCACGCATGCGACGTGGGCGCAATTCGAGTCCGACCAGGCTGGCGAAAACCTTCTCCGCCGGACCACCGGTCGCGCGGCGACGGCGAACCGCCTCGGACAGGGCGTCGGCGTGCGGCAGGTGCGGGCGCACCGCACGGTCGCTCACGGTGTCGACCCAGCCTTCGACCAGGGCGAGCAATGTCTCCAGGTGAGCGAGGGTGCGCTTCTGGGCCTCGCTCGGCTCCGGGCGGAAGATCGATCCGGAGATCGACTCCTGCAGTGCAGCCGGGTCCTGCATGTCGGCGTTGCGCATGGCCTCGTCGATCGCCTCGGTGTCGATCGAGATGTCGGCGGCGTAGGACTGCACGGCGGCGATGAGGGCCGGGCCGAGCCAGGGCACGTTCTGGAACAGGCGCGTGCGAGCCGCTTCGCGCACCGCGAGGTACAGGTGGATCTCGCCGGCGTCCATGCCGAGTCCGTCGGCGAACGCGGCGACGTTCGTCGGCATGATCACCACCGGGTTGCCCTCGACCAGGGGAAGCCCGACCTCGGTGCCCGTGACCAGTTCACCGGCGAGCGTGCCGACGGCCTGGCCGAGTTGCATCGAGAACACGGCACTGCTCATCCGACCGAGCATCGGCTCGAGCTGACCCATCATCTGCGGCGGCATGCCGAACTGCTCGGCGCCGAGATTGCCGATCTGGTCGCGCATCGCGCGCATGACGGCGGCGTTGACGGCGTCCGAGATGGGTTCGACCAGGCGGCGCCAGGTGGGCATCGTCGCCTCGACCCACTCCGAACGACTCCAGGCCTTGCCGGCTCCGGTCGAGGCGAAGTCGGTGACCTGGTCGAGCCACAGGTTGGCGACCATCACCACCTGGTCGACGTCCTTGGCCGTTGCGGCCGACACGCTCGGGTCGCCCTCGGTCGAGACGGTACGGCGGGCGACGTCACGGGCGGCATCGATGTTGAAACTGCTGCCGTCGGACGGCGCCGCCATCATCGCGGCCATCTGCTGCTGCATCTGGGCGAACATGGCCGGATCGATGTGGCCGAGGCCGAGCTCGGACATGGCCTCGCGCATGTCGTCGCCGCCGCCCATCAGGTGCTTGAGCAACTCGTTGAGGTCGGGTACGTCGTCGGGGCGCTCTTCGGGGTTCATCTCGTTCCTTCGCGCAACGGATCGTGGGTCTGATCCTCGGTCCGGTCGTCGGTCGGTCGTAGGTCACTTGCTCGGGTCAACCACACGGCGATGCGAATCGTTCCCGGTGGCAGGTTCGAGAAGTCGAGCCCACAGTGCCTACGCTACGTCGGTACGCCGCCCGAGAAGCACCTGGAGTCCTGATGAACCAAGCGCGGGTCACGCTGACCGACGTCCGCGACACCCCTTTGTCCGTGGACGAGGTGCTGACGGCCGTCCAGGACCCCGCTGCGGGAGGCATCGGACTCTTCGTCGGAGTCGTGCGTGACCACGACAACGCCAAGGATGTCGACGGGCTGGAGTACTCGGCGCATCCCAGTGCCGTTGATGGATTGCGGCGGGTGTGCGAGCAGGTGCTGAGCGACGAGGTGAGCAAGGTGGCAGCGGTCCATCGCGTCGGTTCGTTGCAGGTGGGTGACCTCGCTGTGGTCGTCGCGGTGAGCGCGCCGCACCGTGGCGCCGCGCTGGACGCGTGCCACCGCCTGATCGACGACCTCAAGGTGACGGTGCCGATCTGGAAGCACCAGAGTTTCGCGGACGGTTCGGACGAGTGGGTCGGCCTGTGAGCGCACCGACGCCCGACCGATCGCACGACCCATCGCCCGAACACGCCGAAGGGCAGCCGTCCGCGCAATCGGCGGTCAGCCGGCGCGGACTGTCGTTCCGCAACATTCTGCTGATCGTCGTCACCGTGCTGGTCGTCATCGCGATCGCCTTGATGTCGATCATCAAGGTGCCGGTTGTGATCCTGCGGCCCGGCCCGGCGACCGACACTCTCGGGAAGGTCGACGGCAAGGACGTCATCGCGATCCAGGGCGCCAAGACCTACCCGACGTCCGGGTCGCTCGATTTCACCACCGTCTCGCTCGCCGGCGGACCCAACTATCCGGTCTCGGTGATCGAGTACCTCCAGGCGAAGTTCTTGGACAAGAACGCGCAGATCGAGCCCGAGGAGGCGTGGTTCCCCAAGGACGTCAGCGGCGACCAGATCAAGCAGAAGAACGCCGCCGACATGACCGACTCGCAGGAGACTGCCGAGGTCGTCGCCATGCGTTCGGCCGGCTTCACGGTGCCGCAGAAGGTGCTCGTCGGCATGATCGCCGAGGGCGCGCCCGTGGGGAAGGCGCTGGTCGTGAAGGACCAACTGCTGAGCATCGCCGGCAAGAAGGTCACCGACCTCGCGTCCGTGCACGCCGCGATGGACGGCGTGAAACCCGGTTCGTCGGTGCCCGTCCAGGTGCTGCGCGGTGGAAAGACAGTGTCGGTGTCGGCGAAGACGGCTGCCGCCCAGAACGGGCGGGCGGTCTTCGGTATCGGACTCGACCCGGAGTACACGATGCCGTTCGAGGTGAAGGTCAACGCCGGCAATGTCGGCGGACCGTCGGCCGGAATGATGTTCACGCTGGCGATCTACGACAAGATCACGCCCGGCGCCATGACCGGCGGCAAGAAGATCGCCGGCACCGGCACGATCAACGAGATGGGCGAAGTCGGGCCGATCGGGGGAGTGCGCCACAAGATGGTCGGTGCGAAGGACGCCGGGGTCGGTTACTTCCTCGCGCCCGCGTCCGACTGCGACGAGGTCGTCGGCCACGAGCCGGACGGTGTGACGGTGATCAAGGTCGCGAGCCTCAAGGAGGCGCTCGCCGCCATGCCGAAGATCGCCAAGGGCGAGACCACCGGATTCCCCGCCTGCACGAAATAAGGCGTCAGTCCTCGTCGTCGAGACTGGCCCGCAGTGCGGCCACCAAGCCGGGTGCGATGTCCGTGCCCACGGCGACCTTGTCGTCCTCGTCGTGTTCGCGTTGCCGCAGCAGGCAGATCGCCTCACCGTCGCGCAGCACACCGACCAGCAGCCGGACGTCGCGTCGGTCGGGGTGCGCGGCCAGCACCTCGGCGGCCTGTTCGGCGTTGTCGGGCAGGTCGTTCTCGGCCTCCGGCGGCACCACGATGCGTTCGATCGCCAGCAGCACACCCTCCACCTCGGGCGGCCACGCCAGGCGTCCGAGCATCGACTCGATGGACGAAGTACGCGGCATGCCCTCCTGCTCGATGGCGCTGAAGGAGTCCGGGTCGGCGCCCTTCAACTGATCGGCGAGTGCCGGTTCGTTGGCCAGCAGCGCAGAGTTGGTCGCGAGAGCGAACAGGCGCGGCGCCTGGTCCCAGCCGGCGGCGGCGACGTGACGTTCGGTGTCGACGGCGCACTCACCCAACGGGCTGAGAAGCGGCTTGGCCGTGGGCTGTGACTCGGGCCGTGACTCGGGCCGTGACTCGGGCTGGTCGAGGGACTGCTCGGAGATCGGCTGATCGGGCGCTTGCTCGTCGGTCATGTGCGTCATCGTCTCGCACAGGTCTTGATCCCGGCGAACCGGCGGTCCTTCGGCGGGGTCGCCGGGTTAAGGTCTCCAGGACGCCAGTTGGCGCGAAGCCCGACGGAGGTACACGTGAGTTCGGCCGACGACAACGCACGCGGCGGTTCGGCAGACGGGCCGGGCGGACGCGACGACGCGTGGACCGCGCTGGACGAAGCGCGGCGACGCGGGGCCGGACGCCGGCGCTGGCTGATGCTGGGTGTCGCGCTGTTCCTCGGTTACCTCGCGATCCGATTCGGGGCTCGCCTGTGGACCGAGAAGTTGTGGTTCGACGCCATCGGCTACTCGCAGGTGTTCCGTAACGAGATGTTGGCCAGGACCGGGTTGTTCATCGCCGGCTTCCTGCTGACGGCGGGCCTGGTGTGGCTGAGCATGCGACTGGCCTACCGACACCGTCCTTTCCTTCCGCCGGGGTCTATCGAACCCGACGCGATGGAGCGCTACCGCGCGTTGGTCGAGCCGGCGCGGTCGACCGCGTTCAACGGCATCCCGATCCTGGTCGGTCTGTTCGGCGCCGGAGTCGCCGGTAGTCAGTGGAAGACCTTTCTGCTGTGGTGGAACCGCACCGACTTCGGGGTGAAGGATCCCAAGTTCGGCAGGGACATCGGTTTCTTCGTGTTCAGCCTGCCCTGGTGGCAGTTGGTCACCGCGCTGCTGACGATGGTGCTGATCTTTGCTCTGGTCGCAGCGGTGGTGGTGCATTACATCTACGGCGGCATCTCGCTCACCCGCGAACCCGGCTCCCGATTCACCTCGGCGGCCAGGCTGCATCTGTCGCTGGCGGCGGCCGGCCTCGTCCTCGTCCGGGCTGCGGCCTACTGGCTCGACCGGTATGCCCTCACCACGAAGGATGCGCGGCTGATCACCGGTATCGACTACACCGCCGACCACGCGCAGATCCCCACCAAGACCGTGCTCGCGGTCGCCGCCGTGCTGTGCGCCGGCATGTTCATCGCGACGATCTGGACGCGTACCTGGCGCCTACCGGTTATCGGGCTGTCCTCGATGGTCGTACTCACGTTGGTGCTGTCGGCGATCTACCCCACGATCATCGCCAACTTCAAGGTCAACCCGAACGCGCGTGCGCTGGAGTCGCCGTACATTGCGCACAACATCAAAGCCACGAAACAGGCGTACGGGATCACCAACCTGGTGGCGACCAATCAGCAGCCGGAGACGGCAGCCAAGCCGGCCGAACGTCGCAAGGACGCCGCAGCGATTCCCGGCATCCGGTTGGTCGACCCGTACATCATCTCGCCGACCTTCCGGCAGTACGAGGGCCAGAAGCAGTACTACCAGTTCGCCGACGTGCTCGATGTCGACCGGTACAAGGTCGACGGCAAGGAGACCGACGTCGTGGTCGGCGTCCGCGAATTGGATCAGTCGGGTATCCCTGCGGGACAGCGCAACTGGGTGAACGAGAAGACCGTCTACACGCACGGGTACGGCGTGGTCGCGGCGTACGGCAACCAGCGCGGTGACGAGGGCCAGCCCAACTGGCTCGCCTCGACGATGCCGCAGCAGAGCAAGGTCGGAAAGTTCGAGCCGCGGGTGTACTTCGGCGAGATGTCGCCGAACTACTCGATCGTCGGCGGACCGGAGGGTGCGGCTCCGGCCGAACTCGACTACCCCGACAGCAGCACCGGCGGCGAGCGTCGCACCACCTACGCCGGAAACGGCGGCGTCGCGCTCGGCGGGGTGTTCCGCAAGCTCGCGTACGCGGTCAAGTACCAGGAGTACAACTTCCTGTTCTCCGACAGCATCAACGAACAGTCGCGCATCCTCGACGTCCGAAACCCTTCGGACCGGGTGAAGAAGGTCGCTCCCTGGCTCACTGTCGACGGCGACCCGTACCCGATCATGGCCGGTGGACGCATCCAGTGGGTCATCGACGGTTACACCACGAGCGCGCGCTACCCGTACTCCCAGATGTCGTCGCTCGATTCCTCGACCGAGGACTCGATCACCAACAACGCCGACAACGTCCGCTCGATCCGCGAGGGGTCGATCAACTACATCCGCAACTCGGTGAAGGCGACCGTCGATGCGTACGACGGTTCGGTGAAGTTGTACGCCTGGGACGAGCAGGACCCGGTGCTGAAGGTCTGGCGCAAGTCGTTCGGTGGCACGGTGCTGCCGCTGTCGCAGATGCCGACGGCGGTGCGTGAGCACGTCCGGTACCCCGAGGACCTGTTCAAGGTGCAGCGCGAGATTCTCGGCAAGTACCACGTGAGCGACCCGGCGACCTTCTTCAGCGGCACGGACTTCTGGCAGGTGCCGGCCGACCCGACGCGGGCGGGCAGCGGTCAGCAGCCGCCGTACTACCTGTCGATCTCCATGCCGGGGGTGCAGCAACCCACCTATTCGCTCACCTCGTCCTACATCCCGGTCAGCAGCGGCGGTCAAAGCCGGCAGAACCTCGCTGCGTACCTCGCCGTCGACTCAGATGCGACGCCGAGACCCGGTCAGCCGAACGGCAGCTACGGCACGATGCGGCTGTGGACGATGCCTCGTAATGTCACGATCAAGGGGCCCGCGCAGTTCCAGAACGACGTCAACACCTCCAACGAGGCATCGACGACCTTCCCCCAGACGCTGTCGGTGTTCATGCAGGCCAACGGTGACCGAGTGCAGCGCGGCAACCTGCTGACGCTTCCCCTCGCGGGCGGGCTGTTGTACGTCCAGCCGATCTACGTAAAGGCCTCCGGCACAACGGGATTCCCGCTACAACGGGCGGTTGTCGTGCAGTTCGGCAACAAGCTTGCCTGGGGCGTGACTCTTGAGAACGCGCTCGACGATCTGTTCGGTGCCAGCGCCGCCGGCAGCGACGACGACGAGCAGCCCGATCAATCAGACACCGTCGACAAGGCTCTCTCGGACGCCAACAGCGCGTGGACGCGTGGGCAGGACGCCCTCAAGAAGGGTGACCTGGCCGGCTACCAGAAGGCGATGAACGAGATGAAGGCCGCGCTCGACCGAGCCGTGCGGTTGAACGGAGCTGCGGGCACGCCGACCCAACCGTCTCCGAGCCCGTCGCCCTCTCCCAGCCCGTCGCCGTCTGCGCCTGCCACGGCTCGCTCGTCCGCAGCACCGGCTTCCGCCACGCGTTAGTCAGAGTTCGCCGGTCAGGTAGCGCTGCAGATTGGGCGCGACGGCGTCGACCAGTTCGTCGATCTCGGCGTCCCGGACCGCAGGGAGACCCAGGATCTGGCGGGTCACCAGCAACCCGGCGATCTGACTGGCGAAGAGGGTGAGTCGCAGTTCGACATCCCGATGGTCGTCCAGGCGCTCGCGGATGGGGGTCAGGATGACGCCGGTCAGCAGGCCGCGGACGAGTTCGTCCTCGCCGTTGATGAGAGCCTGACGGAACCGGGCGACGATGCTCGGCCCGGCCGGTGAGGCCCACACGGTGAGGATCTGGCGCAACGCCGTCGCAGCGAGTTCGTCGATCGGGCAGGTGCGGACCGGCTCGAGCACCACGGCCGGGTCCGACGGGAACTCGACCGCCGCCACGAACAGGCCGCGCTTGTTGCCGAAGTAGTGGCTGATCAGTGCGACATCGACCTCTGCTTCGTCGGCCACCCGGCGCAGCGTCGTGCGGTCGAAACCGTTGGTGCTGAACAGTTCTCGTGCCGCGTCCAGGATGTCGTCCTTCGCGCTCGAGCCTGCGGAGCGGCGTCCGGTGCGGCGGCTCACTTGGTCTGCCTCGGCATCGACCATGCGGCCAGAGCCAACGCGCCGAGCGCGAAGAGGGCGAGAACACCGACGTTCGTCAGGACGTCCGCCGACGGGTCGGCCTGCGAACTGATCGCTTGCAGTCCCTTGACCGCGTAGGTCATCGGCAGGAGGTCCGAGAGCCACTGCAGGACGGTTGGCATTCCCTCGCGCGGTGCGAGCAACCCGCACAGGAAGATCTGCGGGCCGATGACGAGCGGCATGAACTGCACGGCCTGGAACTCGGTGTGGGCGAACGCGCTGGCGAGCAGGCCGGTGGCGACACCGACGATCGAGGCGATGACCGCGACCACGAGCACCCAGGCGATCGGCCCGGCCGGGTCGACGCCGAGCAGCCAGTGCGTCACAGCCACCAGGACCAGCCCTTGGACGAGAGCGGTCACCGCGAAGGCGACCGCGTAACCGATCAGCAGATCGGCTCGGTGCAGGGGAGTGGTGAGCAGGCGTTCGAGTGTGCCGCTGGTGCGTTCGCGCAGCATGGCCACGCTGGTGACCAGGAACATCACGAGCATCGGCAGGATGCCGAGCATGGTGAGCGCGACCCGGTCGAAGGTGCGCTCGTCGTTGAACACGAAGTACAAGAGCGTCAGCAACAGGGTCGGCACCATCACGATCAACCCCATCGTGCGGTGATCGGCCTTCAACTGCTGCAGGATGCGTTTGATCGTGGCAGTTGCGATTCGCGGGTTCATCGGTTGCCTCCAGTGCGGATGAGGGCGAGGAACGCGTCCTCCATGGAGTGTTTGCCGGTGCGTTCGAGCAGGTCGTCCGGCGGTAGATGGGCCAGTAGGCGACCGTCGCGCACGAGCATGACGCTGTCGCAGCGGGCGGCTTCGTCCATCACATGGCTGGACACCAGCAGCGTCGTGCCGGCTTCGGACAGCCCCCGCAGGTGGGCCCAGATGTCCTCGCGGGTCAGCGGATCGAGTCCGACTGTGGGCTCGTCGAGCACGAGCAGCTCCGGTTCGCCGACGAGCGCGCAGGCCAGGGATGCGCGGCTCGCCTGGCCGCCGCTGAGGTTCTCCACGGGGCGGTCGGCGAACTCGCCCAGCCCGACGGTCTCGATCGCTCGATCGGCGTCGTGCTTCGAAAAGCCTTGCAGTGCAGCGAAATAGGCAGCGTTGTCGCGCACGGTGAGGTCGCGGTAGACGCTGACCGCCTGGGTGACGTAGCCGACCTTGCGACGCAGCCCGGCGTCGGTCGGGGAGTGGTCGAGCACGCTCAGTTCACCGCGCTCGATCTTCTGCACCCCGACGATCGAGCGCATCAGGGTGGTTTTGCCGCAGCCGGACGGGCCCATCAGCCCGACGATCAAGCCTCGCGGTACCTCGAAGGTGAGGCCGTGCAGAACCTCGTTGCCGGAGCGGCTGACGACGAGGTCACGCGCGGAGACTGCCGCTCGCGAGGTGAACTCATCAGGCGTTGAATTCATCATGTGTTGAAATGTCCTCGAATGTCGGCTCGAAGTCAAGGGCTGGGTGGCCGACGGTGTTCGCGCTGGTCGAACAGCGTTGAGGCGCAGGGACTTTCAGCACTGGCCGCGCTCGCCTCCGAATGACGCTGAGTTGTCGATCATGTTGACTCACGTCAAGATGCCCGCGTGGAGTGAGTCGTTGACTCATCTGAATTTGCCCGCTTGGTGGGGTGGATTTTCTTGCGGCTGAGGTAGGTCGCGTTGCGCTTGGGTCGTTGTTCGACTTTGCCTCTGCGGCGGGCGAGTTCGATGAGACTGGCTTGGATTGCGTGGATCTGACGGCGTAGTTCGGCGGGGTTGATCTGGGTGGCTCGTGTGCTCAGGTCAGCGGTGTCTTGATCGGTGAGGTACTGCGGGTGGTCCCGGGTCAGGCGGTGCAGCGGGGTCGCGGCGGTGTCGTAGGTTTTGGTGACCTTGGCGCCGTTGCGAGACTTGCTGCGCAGCTTTTGTTGGGGCAGGTAGAGGTTGTCGAGTGCTGCTTGCAGGGGCCACAGTTGGTTGAGCAGGTCGAGCTCGTGGCGGGTGTCGTACCGGTAGTAACCGACCGCGCGGCGGACGCTGGACCAGTTCTTCTGCTCGACGTAGGCCTGGTCGTTGCTGTGGTGGGCCCGGCCGCGGGTCAGGGTGATACGTCGCGCGTCGCACCACTTCGCGAGGTGGTGGTTGATGAACTCGCCCCCGTTGTCGGAGTGGATTCCGTTGATGCCGAACGGGAATCGCAGGATCAGGTCGGTCAGGCCGGCGGCGACGATTCGTTCGCCTTTGGAGCGGACACTGATCGCTTCGGTCCAACCGGTCGCGATGTCGGTGGCGTCCAGGGTGTAGTGGAAGGCTCCATTGTTGTCGCGGGGCCTGACCCCGGTTCTTGGACACGCTGAATCCAGCACCTGGTGCTGGGGAAGCGAGATGATCCGAGAATCATGGCCAGGAAGAACTACTCCGAGGAGTTCCGTCGTCAGGCCGTCGACTTGTACGAGTCCACCCCGGGTGCCACGGTCCGCGGCATCGCCGAGGACCTCGGCATCGTGCGTGGCACGCTGCGGGGTTGGCTCGAGGTCTACGGGACCGGCAAGAAGACCGCCGCTGACGGGACGTTGACCTCCAGCCCGCTGCAAGCCAAGACGTCCGCCGCGAGCTCGTCGGCACCGACGGACGAGACGCCGGAGCAGAGGATCGCCCGGCTCGAGGCCGAGAACGCGGCGTTGCGAGCGGAGACCACCAAGCTCACGACCGAGCGGGAGATCCTGCAGCGGGCGGCCAAGTATTTCGCCGGGGAGACGCGCTGGTGAGTCGCTTCCAGTTCGTCGCCGACAACTCCGCCACCTTCGAGGTGAAGCGACTGTGCGAGCTCGTCGAGATCGAGCGCTCGTCCTACTACGCCTGGCTCAAGGCCGCGCCGGCCCGCGAAGCCAGAGCAGCTGACGACGCAGCGCTGGCTGAGCGGATCAGAGCGGTCCATGCCGAGGACAACACTCAGGGCGCGCCGCGGATCACCGCCGAGCTCAACGCTCAACTCGGTGACAGCGCGGCTGCCGGTGAGCGGGTCAACCACAAGCGTGTCGCGAGGGTGATGCGCTTTGAGGGCATCCGCGGCTACATGAAGAAGCGCCGGGTCCGCACCACGATCCCCGAGCCGTCGGGGCAGAAGTACCCCGACCTGCTCCAGCGTGACTTCACCGCCGAGCGCCCCAACGAGCGCTATGTCGGCGACATCACCTACCTGCCGCTGGCCGACGGGACGAACCTGTACTTGGCGACCGTGATCGACTGCTACTCCCGTCGGCTGGCCGGGTGGGCCATCGCCGACCACATGCGCACCGAACTCGTCGAGGACGCCCTCAAGGCCGCCGCCGCGACCCGGGGCAGCCTCAAGGGCGCTGTGTTCCACAGCGACCACGGGTCGGTCTACTGCTCGAAGGCCTACGCCAAGCTCTGCCGCAAGCTCGGCGTGACCCAGTCCATGGGCGCCGTCGGATCCAGCGCGGACAACGCCCTCGCAGAGTCGTTCAACGCCACGATGAAGCGTGAAGTCCTCCAAGACGCCGCCTGCTGGAGTGACGAGCTGACCTGCCGTCGGCAGGTCTTCAGATGGCTCGTCCGCTACAACACCAAGCGACGCCACTCGTGGTGTCGCTACACCTCGCCGGTCGCCTTCGAGACCGGCTACACCGCTACGCTGCGACCTGCTGCGTAATCACACCCCGTGTCCAAGATCCGGGGGTAGGGCCCGGTCGATCGTGGCGGGTGACATTCGTAGCAGCGCGGCCAACGTGTCAGGGGTGCAGTGCAGTTCGCCGTGGGCGATCAGCGCGGTGGTCAGGTCGGGCAGCGCAGGGTGCAGTCGCTTCCCGGTGGGGCCGTCCAGGACCACCCAGCAGGTCACCAGGGCATCGATCACGGCAGGGTCGTAGCGGTAGACCGGATCACGCTGTGCTCGGGGACGATTCGGGTCGTGACCGGCGACCGCGCGGCGGAGCATCTTGCGGGCGTGGTCCCTGTGCCACCCGTTGACCGCGACCAGATGGTCCAGGATCGCTGTCTTCTCCGCCTTCGTCGCCTTCGGCCACGCCTTCACCTGCGAGACCAGGACCGCCTTGCGCTGACCCACCGTGAGCTCCATCCATCGAGGCTGCACCCCACGCGGGCATTCTGGGATGAGTCAATGACTCCACCCACGCGGGCATTTAGCGTGAGTCAACGCGTCGATTTGGTGAACGGCGAACCGGTGATTTATGGTTATGGACATACCGACGCGGGGTGGAGCAGCTCGGTAGCTCGCCGGGCTCATAACCCGGAGGTCGCAGGTTCAAATCCTGCCCCCGCTACCAGGAAAGTCCAGGTCAGCCACAGGTTGACCTGGACTCTCGCTTTGGGGGCAAACATGCGTTCCCATCGTTACCCATCACATTGACCGTCGGTGGTCGAGTAGCCCGCGAGGAACGAGCGGGCGTATCGAGACCGATCCGGTCGCTTCGGGACTGCTCGTCTCGCCTCGCACACCTGATGTGTATGAACGCCACGGACCTGGGGCTGGAGCCCCTCATCGGGGTCGAGGAACTCGCCGAGTACCTCGGTGTCCCCGTGCGGACCATCTACGACTGGCGGCTGTCCGGCCGGGCGCCGCGGGCCTACAAGTTTGGCAAGCACCTGCGGTGCGCGGCGAGTGACATCGCCGCGTGGCTGGAGGAACGGCACGAGGGCGGCTCTCTTGAGGAGGCCACGCATCCCCATTGGCGGGTATGGCGAGATCACGTTCATCCCGCGGGCAAAGGGCAACGTTGAGGATCGGACCCGGTTCCGTGACTGGGACGGGCAGACGCGACTGGTGCAGGCGACGGCGACGTCGAGACCGGCGGCTGAGGCGGCTCTGAAGAAGAAGCTCACCCAGCGCAACGTCTTTCAGCCCGTAGACACCACGCTCACGCCCGACAGTCCCTTTCTGGCGTTGGTCAACTACTGGCTGGCGGACCTGGACCTGGACCTGGAGAACCGGATCGCTCCCGCGACCCGTTTCAACTACGAGCGGGACATGGAGCGGCTGGTCCTCCCGGCCTTCCGCGGCTATTCGCTGCGCGAGATCGGCGTCGCGCGCTGCGATGCCCTGCTCAAGCAGTTGGGTCAGGAGTCGTACTCCGCGGCGAAGCGGGCGCGGACTGTGTTGCGGCAGTCGTTCGCGCTGGCGGTGCGGCACGAAGTGCTGGTGCGCAATCCGATCGACAACGTCTCCCGACTCCACAAGCCGAAGCGGACCCCGACGGCCCTGAGCGCCACCGAGGGCAACGCGATCCGCGCCGTGATCAAGGCGTGGGAACAGTCCAGCGGTACCTCGGGCCCGAATCCCGACGGCCAACTCGGCCAGATCGTCGAAGTCATGCTGGGCACGTCCGCCCGGATTGGCGAGGTCCTCGCGATCCGCCGCCGCGATCTGGACCTGACGACGACGCCGGCGACACTACGGATTTGCGGCGGGGTCATCTCCGAGCGCGACGTCGGGACCTACCGACAGGAGCACCCGAAGACCGAACGTTCCAACCGGGTGGTCGCGCTGCCGTCCTTCACAGCCGAGGCACTCCGACGACGGTTGGCCATCATGGCTGATCATTCGCTGGACGCGCTCGTGTTCCGCAGCCGGGAGGGGACCCCGCTCACGACGGCCAACGTGCGGCGCCAACTGCGCAAGGTCCTCGGTCCCGCGGGCATCGAGGGCGTCAGCCCGCACATGTTCCGCCGTACGGTCGCGACGGTGATCAACGAGCAGGCCAGCCTGAACTTGGCCTCGGAGTTGCTCGGCCACACCGATCCGAAGGTGACTATCGAGCACTACATCCGCCGCAACGAGCAAGTGAACCCGCTGACCGCCGAGCTGCTTGATCAGGCGTTCGCGCGCGACGATGACTAACGCCGATCGAGCTCGTCGGCCCACGCGTCGAAGTGTGCGCGGATCTCGGCGATCGGCACGCCGACGTCGGGGAAGTCCTCGTCGCCGATGCGCTGGTGCGACCGGAGCGTCTGCGCAAACACGGGGAGGTCGAAACCCAAGTCTGTCTCGGCTGCAGCCCGCACTGTGTCGGCTCGATCGAACCGTTGGTTGAGCACGTAGACGTCGACGAAGTCGCGCGGCTCCGCGCGCCCGAACAGCGCGAGCGTCTTGCGCACGGCGAGCTCGGCGGGGGCGAAGGTCGGCCCTGCCATGGTGACGGTGGGTGCACCGGTCGGCGGGCTGTCGACGGCAAGGTCGATGAGGACGACTTCTGGGCCGGTGATCGCCCAGCGCCGGAACTCCTCGCCGGTGCGCTTAAGTTCGACGGACCACCCGCGTTCAGTGACAGCGGTGACCAGCGCATCGCTGGCGGTATCGACCCTCCCGAGTTGGCGGGCGGTGAAGAAGTCGAGATCCTCAGTTGGCCGAGGCACGATGCCCTGGGCGATGAGAGCTCCGCCGCCTGCAAGCAGGAACCCGGCCGACTCGGGCAGTGAGAAGAAAAGCGTGGCCAGCACTACCTGGAACTCGCTGAGCCCAGAGTCACTCATGCGATCGCGCCGAATGAGGTGATGAGCGGCTCCCATTCGTTCCGGATCCCCGCCGGGATGACAAGGTCGCCCCAGAGGTCGACCAGCAGTGCTCCATCGATGTAGGTGAGCAGATCGGCGGGCTCGCCTTCGCGGAGGACGATCTCGTAGACCCTGGCCCGGTCGCGCCGGTCGCGAAGGTTGTAAGCCCGTGACGGGCCGGACCAGTGCAGGTGCTGAGGCAAAGTCACAGTCCCGAAGGCCGCCGCGGTGTCGAGGCGCCACAAGCGATCAGGCACAACGAACGGCTCGCCCCGGGCGCCGGAGTGGGTCGTGAAACTGACGCGGGGCACGAGGTCGAGGTCGAAGCCGCTGCTGTTGACGATTCGCTCGGCGACAGCGAGCGTCGGCGACTTCGTGCCGTGCTCGTACGTCGAGAGCGTTGGCTGCGAGGTGCCGGAGCGGCGCGCCAACTCGCGCTGCGACAGTCCACTTCCGCGGCGTGCGCGCTCGATGATCGTTCCAGCCATGCCCATCATGATATCCGCTTAGATATCGCTCCTCAAGTTCTCCGGACGGCGACGCACCCAAGCAATAGTGTTACGTTCTCATGACACTTCTGCCGTGAGTGCCAAGCGGCTCGCCAGGCCGGTGCTGTGGGACATCGCGGCCGAATTACGCGGCTTCGTCACCTCGCAGCAGTCCAGGGACGCCGGCATCGGCAAGCACGCGCTCCAGATGCTCGTACATCGGGGAACCCTTGAACGAGCAGCTCATGGCGTCTACCGGTTCCCGCAGTTCCCGGCTGGCCAGCGCGACAGTCTCATGCTCGCCGTGCTGTGGACCACGGTGCCGGAAGCCGCGCTATCGCACGAGACCGCGCTCGACGCCTACGGCATCAGCGACGTGAATCCCAACCGCATCCACCTCACCATCGCCAAGCGGCGACGGTTCAGGCGCGCGGACGGAGACGACTACGTCGTGCACCACGACGACCTGGCCGCGAAGCACATCGGCTGGTGGCAGGAGATCCCGACGGTCACTCCGGCGACGGCCACCGCGCAATGCGTTGTCTACGGCACACCGACGTACATGCTGCGCCAGGCGATCGAACGCGGGCACAGGCAGCGCTACCTCAAGGCTGCCGAAGGAGACGAGCTGACGCAGCATTGGAGTGCGCAAGGACGGGTGACTGAAGTTGTCGTTGTCAGGGCAACCCTGCTCGGTCAAACTCCTGTTGCAAACGCGCTCGCCTCCGATGGGTCTCGCGCAGATCCGCGATCAGGGCGTTGACCTCCGCTGACTTCGCCGACCCTGCACTGAGCTTGCGCATCGTCGCCAGCCGCCTGGCGGCGAGCCTGTAGTTCTTGGCGCTCGCCTCTTGGAGGAGCTCCTCCACAAGGCGCTGATGGATGGGAAGCACGGCAAGCGGATCGATCTTTTCGCAGACCTTCACAAGCTCGGCCCACGTGGAGCAACTGTCGAGTGCGAGTGAATGCGCCAGGTTCCAGGCGAACTCGGGTTCCTTCAGCGTGCGCAGGGTAAAGAGGACCGCGTCGCTCGGACTCGCCGCGAGGCTGGCTACAACCTCGTCCTGGTAATCGGACCACGCCTTGCCGGCGGCCTTGTGCAGACGGGCCGCGGACGTCGACGAGGGCCACTTGCGGAACACCGAGAGCCGCGCGTCGAGCGCTTCGGCTGGCCGGTGTGCCTCCAAGAGGCCGCACCAGTAGTCCGCGGCCTTGCGTGCCTGATGGCCGCGGTCGAAGTCGGTGGCCTGCTTCGCCCAGTCGATGGCGAGATCGATCTCGCCGATCTCCTCGAATGCTTCGGCGGTGTCCTCCAGCCAGGCCGCGACCTTCCGGTCCCTGGCATGCGTGCGGACGATCGCCTCGCTGTCGTGGTCCAGCACCGCCAGCCGTTGGGCGTTCCAGTCCAGCGTGAACCATGTATGGGAGTGGCCGGAGTTCCACCGGTCGGACGGACGGGGACCAAGCTTCGCCTCGACCTCGGCCAGCTTCTTCCGGTAGGAGGCCATCCCGACGTCGCCGAGTGCCGGAGCGTACGCCACCGGGTCGAGCTCGAAGTAGTCGACTTCGTCGTCATCGAACTGGAACTTCATCATCCAGTCGATCAGCTTCCCGACCGGCGTCCGGGCCGCGGCGGCTGCCTGCGGGTGGAGCGCCAGCAGCCGACGGCACGCGTCGCCGATGATACCGCTGGAGTCGTCCGCGCGCGCGATTACCTTGAGCGACGACGCGAGCGCCCGGTGCGTGACCGAGTAGATCTCGGCCGGTTCGGTCGTGGGGATGGCGGCTTCGAGGATGTCGACTGCCTCGTGCATGTCCCGGCCGTGCGCGTTGGCGGCGCTGTATCGGTAGAGGTCCGATCGGGTGCGGATCAGTGGGAGTACGGCGTCAGCGAGGGTGCTCACGGAAACCATTGTCTCCACGTTGCCCACCGAGAGCGAGGAGGACCGGCGTCGGGAGCGCGAGGCCGAGGTCCGGCGTGTGAGCACCGGCTCGCCCGGCGGGTCGCCATCGAGGCGGGCCGCACGGCCGGCGCCTGACGGCTCAGCCGCGCAGGAGCCCGGCCTGCTCGAGGAGGCGTCCGATCTGGTTGTCGTCGAGCCGGTCGACGAGCTTGGAGCGCACCCGCCCGGGGCCGGGGACCTTGATCGGGTCGCCGTCGCGGAGTCGGGCCGAGGCGTCGAGGAGCGCCCGCACGTCGTAGGTCGACCCCCACACCTCGGGGACGGCTCGCTCGATGCCGAGTAGCGAATAGGCCGCCTCCATCCCGGTGCGCACGGAGTACTCGGTCGTGAAGATGCAGTCCCGGCTCGTCTCGGCGAACTGGCCGATGAAGGCGAAGTTCTGCGCCCCCTCGGGGACGACGTCGGGGCGGTCGCCGGCCTTGCGCGGCATGAAGAAGCTCGTGACGTAGGGCATCATGACGGGCACGCAGGTCGCGCCGTTGGCCGCCAGCTCGGGGATCTCCTCGACGGGGACACCCATGTGGTAGAGCCACTCCTGGACGATCTCCTCGCCCGTGCACTCCTGGATCGACTTCTTCACGTAGTCGCCGGGGACGTTGCTGAAGAGGGCGTAGACCCAGACGACGACCTGGCCGGGGCCCTGGGCCTTGAACTGCGGCTGACGGTTGACCGTCCACGACAGGAGCCACGAGGAGTCGCGCGCCGTGACGATCCCGCCGGTCACCGTGCGGCCGGAGAGGGGGTCACGGCCACAGATCCGGCGGATGTGCTCGGGGATCCGCTCATCGAGGGTCGTGACCGTCGCCGACTCCCACTTCGTCTCGGGAATGCTGCTGCAGAAGACCTCCGGGCGGCCGAATGCCGGGTCCTTGCGGGCGACCTTCTTCCACAGGTCCCAGGCCGCCGCCGGGCCCTCGTCGAGCCGGGCCGGCGTGTGGTGGTCGCCGTCATCGGAGTTGTCGACGAGAGAGCCGATCGTCATGAGGACCAGGTCGTCGGGACCGAGGTCGACGCCACCCTCGACGCCCTCACGTAGCCAATGGATCCTCGTCGCGCGCTTGCGGGCCGCCGTGATGTCGAAGTCGACGTCGGTCACCTCGGTGTCGAACTGGAAGGTGACCCCCTGGTCGATGAGCCACCGCGTCATCGGCAGGACGAGGGACTCGTACTGGTTGAAGCGGGTGAACTTCAGCGCGGAGAAGTCCGGCAGGCCACCGACGTGGTGGATGAAGCGGTGTAGGTAGAGCTTCATCTCCAGGGCGCTGTACCACTCCTCGAAGGCGAACATCGTGCGCCAGTAGAGCCAGAAGTTGCTCGCGAGGAAGTCCTTGCCGAAGACCTCGTTGATCCGCTTGCCCTCCATCTCCTCCCGCGTCGCGAGGAAGACGCGGGTCAGGTCCTTCTGTGCCTGCCGGGAGAGGGTGAACTTGCCGTCGCTCTCGACGGGTCGGCCCTGTTTCTCGGTCTGGCGACGAAGGCTGTAGTTGGGGTCGTCCTTGTTGAGCCAGTAGAACTCGTCGAGGACCGAGGCGCCCTGGACTTCGAGACTCGGGATCGAGCGGAAGCAGTCCCACAGGCATTCCATGTGATCCTCCATCTCGCGACCACCGCGCAGGACGAAGCCCTTCTTCGGCTTGCGGATGCCGTCGAGCGCTCCGCCGGGGAGGCTGATCCGCTCGAGGATCGTGATGTTCTCGCCCTTCATCTGGCCGTCGCGGATCATGAAGACCGCCGAGGACAGCGAGGCGAGGCCGGCGCCGACGAAGTAGGCGCGCTTGGCGTCGACTCCCTCCGGCTTGCGCGGGCGGGCGAAGGCCTCGTAGTTGCCACTTGCGTAGTACATGGTTGTCCTTCCGTGTGCGAATGCGGTTGTGCGGTTGTGGGTCTGGGCGCGCCTGCGGAGGCAGGGCTCAGGGGATGAGGACGAAGCGGATCGGGTTGCCCTCCTTGCGCTCGAGCCGGTCGATGACCTCGGGCGCCTGGTCGAGGGGGAAGGTCTGGGTGACGCTCGTCGAGAAGTCCAGCCGCTGGTGCTCGAGAAGGTGGACGAGCTCGAGGACGTGCTTGCCCTCGCTGCCGTAGCTGCCGAGGACGGCCTGGCCCTTGAAGGCGAACGCGGTGTCGCTCTCGATCTCGAAGCCCTTGCCGGCGAGACCGACGACGACGAGCCGGCCGTGCACCCCGAGGGCGCGCAGCGCCTGGGTCCGGACTGGGCCGACGCCGGCGAAGTCGAAGGCCGCGTCGAGGCCGCCCGGGGCGAGGCTCGCGATGACCTCGGGCGCCTCGTCCGGGGAGGCGACGGCGTCGGCTCCGAGGGCGAGGGCGCGGTCGCGCGCGGCCTCGATCGGGTCGACGGCGATGATCGGGGCGGCCCCGCTCATCCGGAGCAGCTGGACGGCGTGCGCGCCGAGCCCGCCGAGGCCCCAGACGCCGACGGCTTCACCGGCGCGGACGTGCGCAGTTGTGCTCACCGCTGCCCAGGGCGTCGAGATCGCGTCCGGGATGATCGCGGCCTGCTCGAAGGGGAGGCTGTCCGGGATCGGGACGACCGTCTCGGCGCGGGCCACGGCGTAGTCGGCATAGCCGCCGTCGTAGTCGACGCCACGGGTGAGGACGCGTCCCTCGCGGGTCCGGTGCCCGGCCTGGAGGAGCACTCGGGTGCCGACCTCCGGGCCGTGCGTGTCGGGCCCGAGCGCGTCGACGACGCCGGCGACCTCGTGGCCGAGGGTCACCACGTGCCCGTCGAGGAAGAGCGGCGAGATGGTTCCCTCGACGAGGTGGACGTCCGAGAGGCAGACGCCGGCGGCTTTGACGGCGATGCGGATCTCACCGGGGCCGGGCGTGGGGACGGGCACCTGCTCGACGGAGACGGTGTGTGCCTGGAGGTCGGCGCGGACGGCGGTCATCGTGGCCATGGAGTGCTCCTTATCGATTCGTGTAATTCATTCAAACATGAACGCCTTCATATTTGTACCCCGCTACGATGAAGGGATGCCGAAGATCACATCCGCCGACCCTGACCGGGCGCAGTCGCCGGCGCTCGGACGACGGGAGCGAGCGAAGGCGGACAAGCGCGCCCGCATCCTGGGAGCTGCCCGAGAGCTGTTGCGCGAGAACGGCTTCGAGCGCATGACCGTCGTGCAGGTCGCCGATCGCGCCGACGTGGCCGTCGGTACCGTCTTCCAGTACGCCGCCTCGAAAGCCGAGCTGCTCATGATGGTCGTCGCCGACGAGTACGCCGACACGATCCCCACGGTGCTGCGCTCCCGGGCCGGCCGGCAGGCCCCGGCCGCGCGTGTCCGCCAGCTCCTCGAGCCGCTCGCGACCCGGGCCTTGCAGGACCCCGACACGAGCGCGGCCATCGCCCGCGAGCTCCTCTTCGGCACCGAGGGCCCCCACCGCGGCGAGGTCATCGAACTCGTCGCGAGCCTCGAGCGGGAGATCGCACGGACCCTGCACGAGAACGCCGGCGCCGAGCGCGCCGAGGCGGCGGCCCGGCTCATCGTCGCCGGGGCGATCCTCGAGCTGAACCGGACCCGGACGGCGCGGGCGAGCCGGGGGACCGTCGAGCGGCGGCTCGTCGAGCTTGTCGACCTCGCGATCGCCGGGGCCACGGGCGGGTGACACGGGCCGCGTTGGGAGACTGACGCCTGCTAAATGAGTCTGGTGTGGCTCCGTCACGCAGTGGCGATCGTAGGTTGGCATCCATGACCACCCACCAGAGCGACTTCGCGGTCCAACGGGGCGCCGAGCGTGCGATCGTCGATGCCCTGGCCGCAGGCACCTATGCAGGTGAAGTCAGGCATGCTCACCCGCGCCAGTCGGATGCCTCGCGGTCCGCTCACGCAACCAGGTAGTCGTTCCGGCGGCCATGCCCCGCGACTTGGGCGTCTGGTGCACCGGGACCACGATGAGCGAAGCCTCACGTCGCAGGGACCACTTGATGGCGTGATAGACGGCTGACAGCGATTCAGTGCTGTTCACGGCGATAAGTCCCGGGGCAATAAGCATCGCTTCATGCCACGGCCCCTCCAGGTCGGCTAGGTCGGCCAGGTCTTCCGAGGTCCAAGCGAGGTAGACGGTCAATGTCGTCATCCTTTTCGACGTGCGCAGCGGCGACCGCAGCCAGCTCATGTCCGCTCGAGCCGCCGCGCGAGGTAGGGCGCGGTCACGCTCCCGTCGGCCTGCACGACGCCGGCCGGCGTCCCGGTCGCGACGACCCGACCGCCGGCGTCTCCTCCGCCCGGGCCGAGGTCGATGACCCAGTCGGCTGTGGCGATCACGTCGAGGTCGTGCTCGACGAGAACCACCGTGTTGCCGGCGTCGACGAGCTGGTGCAGCTGGCGCAGCAGCAGCGCGGTGTCGGCGGGGTGCAGTCCTGAGGTGGGTTCGTCGAGCAGGTAGAGAGTGTGGCCCCGGTGCGCCCGCTGGAGCTCGGTAGCGAGCTTGATGCGTTGCGCCTCACCGCCGCTCAGCTCGGTCGCAGGCTGTCCCAGTCGCAGATATCCCAAGCCCACCTCGCGCAGCGTCCGAAGGCTGCGTGCAACGGTCGGCACGTCGGCGAGGAACCTCGCGGCATCGTCGACGGACAGGGCGAGGACCTCCGCGATGTTCTTGTCGCGATAGGTGATCTGGAGCGTCTCGGGGTTGTAGCGATCGCCGTGGCACGTCGGGCAGGGAGCGTAGGTGCCAGGCAGAAAGAGCAGCTCGACGGAGACGAATCCCTCGCCCTGACAGGTCTCGCACCGGCCCCCGGCGACGTTGAAGGAGAAGCGGCCGGCGCCGTAGCCGCGGGCACGGGCCGCGTCCGTGGCGGCGTATAGCTTCCGCACGGCGTCGAACATCCCCGTGTATGTCGCGAGGTTGGACCGCGGCGTCCGGCCGATCGGGCGCTGATCGACCAATACCAGTCGGTCGAACGACTCACGAGCAGTCGGGTCCTCGGCCAGGACCTGGGTGACCAGGGTCGACTTGCCGGACCCGGACACCCCGGTGACGGCGGTCAGCACGCACAGCGGGATGTCGACAGACAGGTCGTGCAGGTTGTGGCGATGTACGCCGGTCAGTCGCAGCCAGCCCTGCGGGGCCCGCGCATCGTGCACAAGCCGCTCAGAGCGACCGAACAGGTAGGCGCTGGTGACCGAATCCGTCACCTCTTCGAGGTCCGCGACTGGGCCGCTGTGAAGCACCCGACCTCCGGCCTCGCCCGCACCCGGGCCGATGTCGACGACCCAATCTGCTCGTCGTACGACGTCGAGGTCGTGCTCCACGACGAACAGCGTGTTGCCGGACGCCTTGAGGCGGTCCAGGACATCCAGCAGCGGCTCTGCATCGGCCGGGTGCAGTCCGGCGAAGGGCTCGTCCAGGACGTAGACGACCCCGAACAGACCCGAACGCAGCTGGGTGGCGATCCGCAGGCGCTGCGCCTCTCCGGGCGACAGCGTCGTCGAGCTCCGTCCCAGGCTCAGGTAGCCCAGGCCCAGATCGAGGAGCACCTCGACGCGCGCGACCAGGTCCGCGCAGATCCGCACCGCGACCTCGTCGGCACCCGCGGGCCGCTCAGCGACCGGACGCAGCAGAGTCACCAGCGCTGTGAAGGGCAGGTCGTTGACCTCGGCGATGGAACGCCCGAGGAAGGTCACCGCGAGGGCCTCGGGCCGTAGTCCACTGCCCTGGCAATCCGGGCAGGGCGCTTCCTGCACGAACCGCATGGCCCGCTCGCGCATCCGCTCGCTCGTGGAGTCGGCCAGCACGTGCATCACGTGGCTGCGCGCGCTCCAGAACTTCCCGTAGTAGCCGTGGTCGACGCGACCTGGTTCCGGCTCGATGAGCACCGAGGGCTGCTCGTCGGTGAACAGCAGCCAGTCGCGGTCCCGCTTCCTGAGACTGTGCCAGGGCTTGTCGACGTCGATGCCGAGCCCCATCACGATGCTGCGCAGGTTGGCGCCCTGCCACGCGCCCGGCCAAGCGGCGATCGCCCCTGCACGGATGCTCAGTGACGGGTCAGGGACGAGCAGCTCCTCGGTGACGTCGTGGACGACGCCCAGGCCGTGGCAGCGCGGGCACGCGCCCGCGCTGGTGTTGGGCGAGAACGCCTCGGCCGCGAGGTGATCGGCACCAGCCGGGTAATCGCCGGCCCGCGAGTAGAGGATCCGCAGCAGGTTGGACAGCGTGGTGATGGTGCCGACCGACGAGCGCGAGGTGGCCGCGCCCCGGCGCTGCTGAAGCGCGACCGCAGGCGGCAGGCCGGTGATCTCCTGCACGTGCGGGGCGCCGACCTGCTGCAGCAGCCGGCGCGCGTAGGGCGCGACCGACTCGAAGTAGCGGCGCTGCGCCTCGGCGTACAGCGTGCCGAAGGCCAGCGACGACTTCCCCGACCCGGAGATCCCGGTGAACGCCACCATCACGTTGCGAGGAATGTCCACATCGATATTGCGCAGGTTGTTCTCATTGGCACCGCGAACATGCACAAAGCCATCGGTCGCATCGGTGGTCACGTGCTGCCCCTGTCGGTCGCCCTCGGTGTCGTCGACGACAAGTTATCGCGCTGCCCGAACGCCATCGTCACTGAGACTCGTCCGCGGCGGACCTGGGTGCAGCAGATGCATGTTCTTGCGTGACGGCCGAGGCGGTGTGTCCGGGTGCGATACGACGGGACAATCAGGAGCGGCGGTCAGGTGCCGAGGCCACCGGCCAGGCCGAGGGCGATGGCATCCTCGCGGCTGGTGACTGCGAGCTTCGTGAGCATCGTGGAGATGCGGTTGCGGACGGTCTTGGGTGCGAGGAAGAGCCGCTCGGCGATCTGCCCCGGGCTGAAACCCTTCACGAGGAGGGTGAGGATCTCGCGGTCGCGGGCGTCGAGGGCAGCCAGGGGGTTGGTGTCCGGTAGCACTGTCGCGGCGAACACGACGGGGCCGCTCGCACCCCGCCCGAGCACGGTGGAGCCTTGTGCGGCGGAATGTATTGCTGCGCGGAGCTCGGCTGGATCGGAGTCTTTGAGCAGGTAGCCGTCGAGTCCGGCGCCGAGGCTGCGGATCACCGCACCGGGATCGGATGCCATCGTCAGCACGAGCACCCGGGTGCTTGGCCAGCGGCACTTCAGTGCGGTGCCGAGGCTGATGCCGTCGCCATCGGGCAGTTGGAGGTCGAGCACACACACGTCGGGTTCGGTCTCCAACGCGAGCGATTCGGCTTCCCGCGCGCTCGCGGCGCTGCCGACCACCGTCATCTCCGGGTCGGCTGCGATGAGCGCACTGAGTCCGGCAAGGACCACCGGGTGGTCGTCGACCACGACCACCCGGATCATCGTGCCACCGAGGGAAGGGTGAGCAGGAGCCGCGTGCCGGTCGGCAGCATCGGCTCGATCGACAGTGTTCCGCCGACCTCGGCTGCCCTGCCGCGCAGCGATTGCAGGCCGACACCGGGAACCACCGCGCCGCCGATGCCGTCGTCGGTCACGGACACCCGCAGACCGTCCGGGCCGTCATCGAAGCCGATCGAGACCTGTGCCGGGTGAGCGTGCTTGATCGCGTTGGTGATTCCCTCGGCGATCGCACGGTAGACGAGAACGGCCCTGTCGGTGTCGACCCGGTCGGGGACCTCGGTCGTCAGCGTGACGCGGGTGACGCCGTCGTTGAACGACTCGACCAGGTGAGTGATGGCGGCGTCCAGGTCGCCTTCGTGCAGCGCCACCGGCGCGAGTCCCGAGACGATCCGGCGCAGATCGGCCCGGCAGGCCGCGAGGTCGTCGGCGAGATCATCGAGCTCGGGCAGGTGGTGCGCCTCCAGCGCAGCCTGCACCCGCATGCTCATGCCGGCGAGCACAGGTCCGAGGTCGTCGTGCAGGTCGGCCAGGATGCGCGACCGTTCGAGATCGCGCTGGTGGGCGACGTCGTGGCGTGCATACTCGGCATCGATCGCCAATGTCACGGCTCGCGCAACGAGCGCGACGGTCGGAAGCAACTGACGACAGACGCGAGTCTGACGTGCCTCCAGCCCGCCTGGATGCGACGGGAGCAGCAGCATCGTGCCTACCAACTCGTCACCGACGAGCAACGGCCAGCGGACCCATCCGTCCGGCGCCGCAACGTCGTCGAGCAGCAGCCTCGTCTCGCCGACGCCGCTGGTGGCGGTCACCATCGCACCGGCCTTGGTAAGGAGCGCGCGTGGATCGGCCGCGGTCTTCAGATCGGCCGTCAGGGCGGCGATCTCGTCGGCGGAGAGTACGCCGGTTCCGTAGCGCCGGGTCAGGAACTCGCGCCGCAGCCACCACGCCGCCGGGATGTTGAGTGCCAGGGTCGCCGCCGTCGCAAAGGCTCCGAGCGCTTCGGGTCCGAAGATCTGCTCATGCCGGGCGACCGCCAGGACAACGCCACCCGCCCCGGCAGCAACCGCGATGCCGGATGCGGCGAGAGCGATGTCGACCAGCGGCTCGATGACCGGACGTGGCTCGGCCACGAATCCCGACGTCGCGACGACCAGCGCGACGACCCCGATCCCAGCCGCCGCGCAGATGCCATAGCTCTCGGCCGTTGCTGCGAACCAGGTCAGGCAGGCCACACCGAGCGCGCCTACGCAAGTCGCGACAATCCAGACCCGCCATCGCCGATCGCCGCGAGACCGGGCCTGTGGAACTGTCGCGGCCAGAATCGGCAGCACCAGCGCCGCGAGCGTCAGCGGCCCCCACTCGGCTGCGAACCGCGGCATCTGCGGCTCGCCGTGCTCGCCGCCAGGCCAGAGGTATCCGGCGCACATGACGACCATCGGGGTCGCGGCCGCCGTCACGCAGGCCCACGCGATCGGTGAGCGAGGTCGCCGATCCAACAGGACGACGCCCGCGATGCCGAGCGCGAGCCATGCGATGAGCGGCAGGGCGACACCGGCGGGTGTCCCATCGCGCGGCAACTCGGCCACCAGCGGCACGCAGCAGCCCGCAGTCAGCAGCAGCGACCCCGTAATGACGCTCGTCGGCACCGCGGACGGAGCCGGCTCCAGCGGTGTCGGCGGTGCGCTCAGGACGGTGGTCACCACACCATTGTCGTGTCTTCTCAGGCGGCAGTCACGGGTCGTCGGCACATCGGGGACGACTCCGGGACCGGCCGGGACGACTCCGGGACCGGCAGGGGTGGGCACGGCATCGACCGCAGGCCGTCGCCCGGTCGATCCTAGAAGTCCACCACCAACTGCCTCCCGGACAGACGGAATGATGAATTTCAGGAGAGTTCCCATGACCCAACCACCCCCCACCACACCCGGACGAGGAGTCGTTCCTTCCTATCGGGTCCTGCTCGGCATCGTGTTCGCCATCTGCACCGTGGGCATGGCCCTCAACCTGTTGGCCGCCATCGCCACTGATCATGTCGATGAAGGACCCCGCACCCTGCACGAGCAACTCACCGGAGTGATCGGGTTCGGCATCGGGGGCCTGACCATCTCGCTGCTGGGTGCCTGGTGGTTCTCTCGCACCGAAGAACGCGCCAAGATGGGCGCGATGATCTTCGGCGCGCTCGCCGTGCCGACGATCATCCTGTTCTTCTCCGGCACCCCCGGCATGTTCGGCGCTACCGCGGCGTTCCTCGCCGGCCTGACCCGCGACCGGACGCCTTCGGCCGGCGCGCCACGTGTCTTCGGCGTCGTCGGTCTGGTCTTCGCAATCCTGAACGTCCTCACCGTTGTGGTTGGGGTCAGCATCGCCTGGATCGTCGACCACTGATCGTCCGGCACTGCGGTGGAGGTGGCGACCAGGCGGTGGCCGCTGACCGGCATCAGTGATTGGTTCTCACTGGTCGCCTGGCCCAGCGGTGGAGTGGTCTCATGAGTACATCAGAACTGCTGGGGCCTCGTCCAAGGACGACGGGCCCGACCCCGCCAAGAAGCCGTACAAGACCGCGGGACTCGGCGACCGTCCGCGCCGGAATTCTTACGATGGTCGCCGGTTCGACGCTGCGGGCGCCGGACGAATGGAGATGGTTTCGTAGGTCGCGTCCGGCGTCGCGGTGAGCGCGGTGCGGACAGCGGTCGCCACCGATTCGGGACGCAGGAACTCCAGCGGGTCGTACGGCCGGTTCTCGGACGCGACAAGTTCGCGCTGCATGTCGGTGTCGACACGTCCGGGGTGCACGGAGCAGACGCGGATGCCGTCGGGGCGCAACTCCTCGCGCAGCACGTCCGTCAGCGCGGTGAGGGCGAACTTGGTCGCCGGGTAATGGCCGCCCTTGCCGGACGCCTTCAGGCCCGAGCCGGAGTTGATCGTGACGATCGTGCCCTCAGTGGCCCGTAGGGCCGGCAACAGCAGGCGAGTGAGGTCGGAGACTGCAATCACGTTGAGCTCGAACATTCTTCGCCAGATCTCACGCGAGGAGTCCTCGGTGCGTTGACCGCCGGCGACGCCTGCCGAGTGCACGACGGCGTCGAGGCGGTCGAGTCCCAGCGCGGCGACGGCGTCCGCCGTCGACTGTTCGTCGGCTAGGTCGCAGATGAAGGGCTGAGCAGACTCGTACGAGGCGCAGGCGGATTCGACAGCATCTCGGTCACGTCCGCCGATGATCAGGTGATGGTCGGGCGCGAGAGCGGCACACACGGCGGCGCCGATCCCTCGGGTGCCTCCGGTGACGAGCACGCTGGGGCGGGTCATTCGGTGGCCTCCTTGCTGGTGACGGTCATCAGCTGCATCCAGGGCGCTCCGTAGGTGGTCACCATCGCGACGTCGGCGGCATCGCGGCCGATACCGATGATCACGCGTCCCTTGCGTGGGCTGTCCCAGCGCGGGTCGAAGTCCCACCAACGATCGCCGAGCCACACCTGAGTCCACGCGTGGAAGTCGTACGGACGTCCGGTCGGTTCGACGTCCATCTCGCTGATGTAGCCATGCACGTACCGCGCGGGGATGTTCATCGCCCGGCAGAAAGTGATCATCAGGTGCGCGAAGTCGCGGCAGACGCCCTGGCCACTGGCGAAGGTGTCGACCGATGTCGCGGTGCTCGTGGTCGAGCCGGTCGTGTAGCTCAGCCACTGGTTGACGAAGGTGTTGATCGCTGCAACCCGCTGGTAGCCCGGCTTCATCGTGCCGAAGCGCTTCCACGCCTGGTTGCCGAGCAGATCGGGCAAGCAGTAGCGGCTGGTCAGGGTGTAGAGCAGCACGTCGTCCGGGAGGTCGGTGGGCGCCATCTCGGGGGCGTCCTCGTCCCAGGAGTCGAACGCGTCCGGAACTGTGGCCAGGGCCGAGTAGGTGAGTGTCGTGACCCCGATCGGCAGGGTGAGGCGGGTGCACGGGTTGTCGTACACGTCGCGGAAGTGGTGCAACGGGAGGTCGTCGGTGATCGTCCAGTTCTCGTCCTTGATCGACACGGTGTCGGACGGCTGCGCTGCCACCTGGAAGACGGCGGCGGTGGGCGCCAGCGAGGAGTAGCGGAAGGTGCATCCGAGTTGCAGGGTGCGAGTGGACACGACGCTCCTGTTCGTTGGATCGGGGGACCTGCTCACTCTAGGTGGGGACGACAGCGCTGCGGTGCCTCGCAGGGGTGGCACAATGCAGGCATGAGCACGCCTGGCATGCGCCCGAACAACGCCCACCTTCCGAAGCTGACCCTCGACTACCCGATGTCGCTGGGTGTCTTCAGCGAGTACGAGGAGGCGCAGCGGGCGGTCGACTACCTGTCCGACCACGAGTTCCCGGTGCAGCAGTGCATGATCGTCGGCACCGACCTCAAGCAGGTCGAGCGGATCACCGGGCGTCTGACCTGGGGACGCGTGCTGCTGGGCGGCCTGGCGTCCGGTGCCTGGCTGGGTGCGTTCGTCGGACTGATCTTCAGCCTGTTCTCCAACGAGAACGGCCTGTCGATGATCCTGTCCACGGTGCTGCTCGGTGCGCTCTTCGGAGCGTTCTGGGCGGCCATCGGTTACGCAGCAACCCGGGGCCGTCGCGACTTCACCTCGGTGTCTCAGGTGGTCGCCACGAAGTACGAGGTGCTGGTCGAGCACAAGAGCGTCAATCAGGCGCGTGAACTGCTGTCGCAGATGGGCGGCGACGCAGGCCGCGCGGCGCGGGCTGCGCAGGAAGCGACGTACGCTCCCCGTGATGCCGGTCCGCAGCGCACCTACAGCGAATCGTTGAACGACGGTCGTGGCGGGGCGACTGCGCAGCCGACGCCCGAGGGACAGCAGAGCTGGCCGGCGACCGAGCCGCGCTACGGACAGTACCAGCAGCCGCAGCAGCCGGAGACTCCGAACCAGGGCTAACTTATGCAACTCGTTGCACAACAGCGAGTTGCATAGTACTTTCGTCGCGTGGCACTGGAGCACGCGATCCTCGTCTCGCTCGCCGAACGCTCGGCGTCCGGATACGATCTCGCGCGCCGGTTCGATGCGTCCATCGGGCACTTCTGGAAGGCGAGCCACCAGCAGATCTACAAGGTGCTCGCCCGAATGGAAGCCGACGGCTGGGTGAGCACCGAACGTGTGTCCCAGGGGGCGCGTCCGGACAAGAAGGTGCACGCGATCACCGAGGCCGGGCACGCCGAACTCCTCGCCTGGTCGGCCCGTCCGACGCCCGCTGAGGCTGTGCGCAGCGAGTTCGCCGTCCGTATCCGTGCGCTGCACCTGCTAGATCGAGCGACGGTGCTGGGCGCCGTCCGGGACCGGCGGCAACAGCACGAGGACGCGCTCGCGGGCTACGAAGCCAGCCGCCGCAAGTACTTCGCCGACCCGGCTGAACTCGCCGACGACGAGATCGGCCCCTACCTCGCGCTACGAGGTGGAATCCGCTTGGAACGCAACGGTATCGACTGGTGCGACGAGATCATCGAGACATTGGAGCAGAGATGAAGAAGTTCCGCGAGGCGGCCGAGGCCCACGACTGCGACGCGATGGCCGCGCTGTTGGCCGACGACGTCCGCTTCATCAGCCCGGTGGCATTCAAGCCGTACGAGGGCAAGGCGGTCACGGCCGCGATCCTGCGTGGGGTGATGCGCGTCTTCACCGATCTGCGGTACGAGCGCGAGATCGTCGATGGCCGGCAGAGCGCACTGATCTTCCGGGCGATGGTCGGTGACACGGAGGTCAACGGCTGCGACTTCATCACCGTGGGACCGGACGGGTTGATCACCGAGTTCATGGTGATGGTCCGTCCGCTGCGCGGCGCGAATGCGCTCGCCGAGGCGATGGGCGCACAGTTCGACCAGATCCTGGCCGAGGCCGCCGCCGACATGACCGATTCACAGAAGTGAGCACACCGATGACGAACCCGCAGCAGTACCCGCACCTGCTCAGCCCGCTCGACCTCGGATTCACCGAACTGCGCAATCGCGTCGTGATGGGTTCGATGCACACCGGCATGGAGGACAAGCTCAAGGACCTGCCCAAGCTCGCGGCGTACTTCGCCGAGCGTGCTCGCGGTGGTGTCGGACTGATCGTCACCGGCGGCTACGCGCCGACCAAGCGTGGGTGGCTGCTGCCCTTCGGTAGCGAGATGACCAACGCACGGCAGGCCGCCAAGCATCAGGTCGTCACCGACGCGGTGCACGCCTACGACGGCAAGATCCTGCTGCAGGTCCTGCACGCCGGCCGCTACGGGTACACCCCGTTCAACCTTGCGCCGTCGCGCAAGAAGTCGCCGATCACGCCGTTCCGGCCGTGGGCGATGTCGACCAAGCAGGTCGACCACACGGTGTCGGCGTTCGCGAAGGCGGCGAAGCTGGCCAAGGACGCCGGCTACGACGGTGTCGAGATCATGGGGTCGGAGGGCTACCTGATCAACCAGATGCTCGCTGCCCGCACCAACGACCGCACGGACGCGTGGGGCGGCGCCGCCGAGAAGCGGATGCGCTTCCCGGTCGAAATCGTCGCTCGCACAAGGGAACTCGTCGGCGACGATTTCATCCTGCAGTACCGCATCAGCCTGCTCGACCTGGTCGACAACGCGCAGACCTGGCAGGAGACCGCCGAACTCGCCAAGAAGCTCGAGGCAGCGGGTACGACGATCCTCAACACCGGCATCGGCTGGCACGAGGCACGCGTACCGACCATCGTGACCTCGGTACCACGCGCCGCATTCGCCTGGACGACAGCGAAATTGAAGGACGAGGTCGGTATCCCTGTCGTCGCGTCCAACCGGATCAACAAGCCGGAGACCGCCGAGGAGATCATCGCGTCAGGCCAGGCCGACCTGGTGTCGATGGCACGTCCGTTGCTCGCCGACGCGGAGTTCGTGAAGAAGGCGCAGGAGGGCCGCTCCGAGGAGATCATCACCTGCATCGCCTGCAACCAGGCCTGCCTCGACCACACGTTCGCGAACAAGCGCGCCAGTTGCATGCTCAACCCCCGCTCGGGCCACGAGACCGAACTCGTGCTGCTGCCGACGCGGACCGTGAAGCACATCGCGGTCGTCGGTGCCGGCCCCGCCGGGCTTGCCGCCGCCGTGGAGCTGGCCGGGCGCGGGCACCGCGTCGAGTTGTTCGAGGAGTCTGGAGAGATCGGCGGACAGTTCAAGTTGGCCGCGAAGATCCCCGGCAAAGAGGAGTTCGTCGAGACGATCCGCTACTACGAGCACATGCTCGATCTGCGAAATGTCAAGACGCACATGGGAGTTCGCGCGAGCGTCGACGACCTGAGGCACTTCGACGAGGTCGTGCTCGCCACCGGCGTCGAGCCGCGCGTGCCATCGATCGCGGGCATCGACCACCCGAAGGTGGTCACGTACCAGCAGGTGGTCGGCGAGGGCGTCCCTGTCGGGCAGCGCGTTGCCGTGATGGGTGCCGGCGGCATCGGCTTCGACGTCAGTGAGTTCCTGCTGCACGACGTGGGGGAGAGCCTCGATCATTGGATGCAGCGGTGGGGTGTCACCGATCCCGAACAGGAGCGCGGTGGCCTTACCGACAAGGTGAAGATCACTCCGCGCCGCGAGGTGATCCTGTTGCAGCGCAAGGCTTCTGCGCACGGTAAGGGCCTGGGCAAGACCAGCGGATGGGTGCACCGCCAGACCCTCAAGGACTCCGGCGTGCAGTTCGTCGGTGGGGCTGAGTACGTGCGTGTCGACGACGACGGTCTGCACATCACCGTGCCCGTGGACCCGAAGGACGAGAAGTCCGAGCGTGAGGCGAAGGTGCTGCCCGTCGACACCGTCGTGCTGTGCACCGGGCAGGAGTCGGTGCGTGACCTGGTGCCGCTCACCGACGCCCTCGGTAAGCCGGTGCACGTCATCGGTGGCGCGGACGTCGCGGCTGAACTGGACGCGAAGCGGGCGATCAAGCAGGCGACCGAACTGGCTGCGCGGCTCTAGATTTTTCTCGCCCACAGCGGTCCCGGTTTCCGGCCAGGGGACGTTGTCGGTGGTCCCGCCTAGAGTCTTCTCATGGGCATCAGCTACGAGTTCTACGAACCGGAGTCTCCGGTGGAATTCGTTCTGCTGGAATCGATCTCGGATCAGAAGCAGCGTTTGTTGAACCAGCTTCTGAACGCTTTGGGGTCACCCGCGGAGATGCTGACGTTTGCGAACCGGATCTCCCGGGAAGCGTTCTACCGGCTTGAGACCGACGCCGTGCGCAACACCGGGTCCATCGCCACCGCTCGGCCTGTCGATGTCGATGACATGCGGCTGTTGGAGGAAGCCATCAAAGGGTCTACGCAGTTGGCGTCCACCTCGCAAGCCGTGCAGGCGATGGCCATGGCCAGGTACGCAGCGATCGATGAAGAGCTGGTCGATTCCGACACCGGGGTCACCGCGAAGGTCGAGCACGCGCTGGGTCATCAGGCGACGTTCGCCGACACCGACCTGGCGGCTGCGTGTCAGATGGCTCCCCGCACTGCCTCGAGCAAGCTGAGCAACTCCATCGATGCGTGCACCAAAACTCCCGGGTTGCTGGCTGCGGCGGTGGAAGGGGAGATCCCGTTCTGGAAGGTGTCCCTCGTTGCGTCGGAACTGGTGAACGCCTCACCCGAAACATCCCACCGGGTCGAGCAGCACCTGCTCGACACCAAAGGCTTCGACAGCTGGGGTTACCTGAAGATGAAGAGCGCCGCGCGGGCACTGGTGACCCAGTGGGAAGAAGAAGCCGCGAAGAAGACCCGCCAGAAGGAAGCCAAAGAAGCCACCGGTGTCTGGGTTCGCCCCTCCGACATTGCCGGTATGGCCGAGCTGTGCGCCGTCGGCCCGGCCGACCAGATCGCCCACATCTACGGTGCCGTGGACCAACTGGCTGATCAACGCTCGAAGAACCCACCAAAGGCCGATGACCCGGCCACAGATGCGAAGCCTACGCTCGGGCAACTGCGCCTGGGCGCGTTGCACGATCTCGTCACACAAGGTGCTGACGTCAGCTACCAGGTCGTCATCCAGGTCCCTGTCGTGCGCGAGGAACGCGAGGAACGCGAGGAACAGGCTGCGACGGCCACCAAACGTGCCACCGACGACGCGGAACACGAGCCCGAGGCGTCCGCGGACGGCGGGTCACCCCCACCCGGTCAGTCCGCCTCATCGCCCCGCGGCCCGGATACCGCTCATGATCCCACCGATGCTCCCGATTCCGAATCGTGTTCAACATCAGGCGAATCGGGAACCTCCTACTCAACGGGGTGGGCACGCATCGCCGGGATCGGGGTCATCCGGCCCGAAGTGCTCGACGCGTTGATCGACCAGTTCGGTTGCCGCCTGACCCGGGCACTGGTCGACGCCGACACCGGAGTCACGTGTGAAACCTCGACGACCGCGTACGAGCCCACGCCGCGGATCAGGGAATTCGTGCAGCAACGCGACCAGACCTGCCGGTTCCCCATGTGCACCCGCGCCGCCATCAGGTGCGACATCGACCACGTCATCGAATGGCCCCAGGGGCCCACCGTCGGGCACAACCTCGCCGCGCTCTGTCGCCACCACCATGACGCGAAGACGAAGAAGCACTGGGACTACGAGATGAGCGACGACGGAGTCTGTACCTGGACCTCCCTCACCGGCCGCACATATGTCACCTACCCGGACTCGGTGAACGACGATTCATCGCCCGGTCCGTCCGGACTCGATCGTGCGGGCGCCGCGACCTGGGCGACCTGAAGTTCGGTGAGTTCGCCGCGGTGGACCAGGAAGCCGTTGCCCGGACGCGGACGGTCGAGTTTGGGGCATCGGAGCGCGAACAGTTCACCGTCGGTGCGGCTCGGCATCAGCAGCACGCCTGTGCCGCGACGCCGCAGTTCGCCGACGAGTCCCCGGTAGTTGCCGGAGAGCTGATCGATGTCCCCCGACGCGACGACGACGGCTCCGGTGCTGCTCGCCTTGGCCGCGTAGCGGGCCAGCGACTCCTCGATCTCCGAGTCGACCAACGCACAGACGTCGTCGATCAGGAGCACGCCGGTCGGATCGCGAGCGAGCCACTCGGCCAGCTGTGTCCCGTCGTCCGGTTGGAAGACGTTGACGGGCAGGTCAGCGCGGGTGTCGGTGGAGATCCAGCAGGTAGGACGCCCGTGCAACTGTTCGGCAACCGTGAGGAGGGTTGTGGTGCGTCCGCTGCGGGGTGGTCCCGCGATGATCGCGACCAGATCATCGAGTCGTCCGAGGGGGAGTGCGACCGTGCCCTCGGCGCCGGCTCCGACGGCGATTCCCTGAGACGGAGCCAGGTCGGTGACAGGCACTGCGGTCGGGACCGCATCGATGCGGTGAATGCCGGTCGGCACGAAGCATGCAGGCAGCTCGGCAGGAAGCGTGATCTGCAGTTCTGTCCCGTCCGGCACCGTCAGACCGCGCCCGGGTGGCATGTCTGAGGGGATGCAATCGCGAGGGACCCCGATCGCCGCGAGATCGTCCTTGTCGGCCATCGCCAGTGCGATCTGGGAACGAAACAGTGACAAAGAGCGGCTGGTCAGCAATCCGCGTCCCCCGGTCGCCAACACGTGCACGTCGGCGGATGAACCGTCGCGCAGGATCGTGGTCGCCAGGTCCATGAGGCGGAAGAGCGCCGCGTCGTCGGCGAGATCGTCGAGCACGTCCCAGCCGTCGATCACCAGGATCAGCCGCTGACGCCCCCGCTCAGGATGTCGTCGACGGTCGGCGATCTCGTTGGTGACGTACTCCAGTACGCGTTCGACGCGACTCG
The DNA here is from genome assembly GCF_054778255.1 of Yimella radicis. Lineage (NCBI taxonomy): Bacteria > Bacillati > Actinomycetota > Actinomycetes > Micrococcales > Dermacoccaceae > Yimella > Yimella radicis. Next base: position 163,702 of record NZ_BAAGZR010000010.1, on the reverse strand, counting down.
GTTCATCCGGGCTGACGACGGCTCCCACGCGCGAATGGCTGCCCAGATCGGCCAACGACCGCCCGAGATCGAGGATGTAGACGTGCGGGGCGTCGTCCTGGGAGAGGGCCTCGGCCAACAGGGTGCGGACTGCCGTCGATCGTCCGCTGCGCGGACCACCGACGATCGCAAGGTGCTGATCGGTCGGCGGCGACCACACCATGGCCGGCTGATCCTGTCGGTGCGGGCGATCGGCGAGGCCGAATCGGTAGCCCGCTGATTCTGCGCCGCAGACGGTCACTGAGTCGCGTCCGTCGAGGGTCCGTCGTGTCACTGCGTCCGGCAGTGGCGGGAGCCACGGAGGCGGCGAAGCGGTGATCCGGAGGTGTTCTGCGCAATCCGTGAGCAGGGGCGCGAGCCGGGTGAGGATCGACTCGTCTTCGGTTCCGCGGTGCTGGGTAGGTCGACCGAACTCACCCACCGAGATGCTGTCGCGCCGTAGCGCGGGCACTGTGACTCGCGCGCTCTGGAACAGCTGGGACTCACCACCGCCGCAGCGCAGGTATCCCCGTCCGGGGGACGACGCCGGGATTCGGGCGGCGTCCATGGTGTCGATGACGTCCTGGGAGTCGCCGTCGTCACGCACCCGCAGCGCGATGCGCAGGTTGACGTTGGCTCTGATGTCGGCCGACACGATGCCGGCCGGACGCTGTGTCGCCAGCACCAGGTGCACACCCAACGATCGCCCCACGGTCGCCAGTCTCACCAGACCGTCGACGAAGTCAGGCAATTCCTCTGCCAGCACGCGGAATTCGTCGATGATGAGGCACAAGCGCGCAATGGTCGGGGCGCTCGGATCGCGGTGATAGTCGTCCAGGTCCTTCGCGCCGGCTGCAGCAAGCAATCGTTCACGGCGCTGGAGCTCGGCCTGCAGAGACACGAGTGCGCGCTCGGTGAGATGCCCGTCAAGATCGGTCACCAGCCCCACTGTGTGGGGCAGCCGAGCGCACTCGCGAAAAGCTGCGCCGCCCTTGTAATCGATGAGGACGAAGTTGAGTGCATTCGGACGGTTGGCGGCAGCCAGCGAAGCGATGAGCGTCTGCAACAGTTCCGACTTGCCCGCGCCGGTCGTGCCGGCGAGTAGCGCGTGCGGTCCGTCGACCACCAGGTCGGTGACTGCCGGTCCTGACGCCGTGGCACCGAGGACGGCGGACATCACCGGTCGACGGGGCCAGTTCGATTGAAGCGCAGCGAGATCGAGCAGGTCTGTGCCCAGGTGCGAGCGCCATACCTCGTCCAGTCCGACCTGTGTCGGTGGAGTGCCGTTGACATCGATCGACGAGATGTCGTGTGCGGGGGCGAGGAGCCTCGCCGAACGATCGAGCAGTCCGGTGGCCGGCAGATCCGGGACACAGTCGGTGACGTCATCGGCGAGCACCGTCGTCCGTGTCGAGGAGTGCAACCGGACGACCGGATGGGCTCGGTCGGGCAACTCGGTCTCGCTCTCGCCGAACGCGACGACGCTGCAACGGTAACGCTTCGGATCGCCGATGATTTCGGTCAATGCCTTTGCAGCGCAGGTGAACTCCGCGTCAAGAAGGATGAGCAGCAGACTCGGCGGATCCTGTGAACGATCGTCCGGGGAGCAGACCGGAAGGCTTCGGACGAAGTCGGCGAGGGCGTCCGGATGGTCGAGGTCGAACAACGCCGCGGGACGGTCGAGCACGGGTCGCAGGTGGGGGAGCCAACCCAGCTCGGTCTCATCGAGCCGGCGGTGGCTGACGACTGCGATCCGCAGGTGCGCCGGTGAGTGCCAGGCCACGGCCTGGACCAGCAGGCTCTCGAAAGCACGTCGATGGTCGTGACCGGCCACGCCGATGACGCGGTGCGCCGCGAGATCGACCGTCACGGGCGCGTCCGGCAGCGGCACCCGCTCGTCCTCGGCGCTCTCGCGTACCACGGTCAGCCCGGAGGCGATGGTTCCGCGACCGATTCGCCAGTGCAGGTACCCGTACTCGGCCGGGTGACGGTGCCACAATCGCCGGTCGAGGGTCTCGATGGTGCGGAATGCATCGCTGAGACCTGGGAGCGCGCGGATTCTGACCGCCTGCTCGGCCAGCAGCGTGCGGGCGACCCGCTCACGATGACGTTGCAGGGCCTTGTTGTAGTCATCGATGTCTCGTCCGCGAGATCGTCGTCCGTCGCGCTTGTCCGACAGGTGCTGGGCGAGCATCAGCACAGGACTGAAAAGGGCGAAGGCGAGGAACATCATCGTCTTCATCCACCACGCGAGGCCGACACCGATCACGAGCGGGAGCAGGATCACGATCCACGGCATCGTGCGTCGATCCGGACGTCGCGGGCGGGTCGGGGCGACCAGCCGCACCTGCGGTGGTGGGGCGGAACGCGTCGGCGGACGCCGAACCGGCACCCTCGCGTCCTGAACCGGGCGTCGCCCTGCAGGTGGTGCGCTGAGTGTGAGCGTGGAGTTGCCGACCCTCAGTTCGTCACCGACGCGCAGCTCCGACCCCGATGCGAACGCACCGATCTTCCGGCCGCCGATCTGCGTACCGTTCGTCGAATCGAGATCACGGAGGGTGACCCGACCGGCGTCCAGGGCCACCGCGCAGTGCAGTCGCGACACGTCCGGGTCGTCGAGAGGAAAGACCGCAGGTTCAACCCTGCCGATCGTCAGCGGCCGGCGGTCGAGCCAACGTCGCGCGCCGACCTGCGGGCCGTGGATGCATTCAAGGGCCAGCAGTCCATGAGGCGTTGCTGCGGTGGGTCGGAACGACAGGACCGAACCATGTGCGATGTGGCCGATGAGGAAATCGTCGGTGAGTTCGTCCCGTCCGATCCACACCCGGCTCGGCACCGGACAACCCGACGAGATCATGGCGGTCCGGACCTCTGCCCACGTCGAGTCGGGCGCCGCCGCGATTCGCACGTCGTGGACGGTCGCCTCCGCACCCACGATGCTCAGGGCCAGTTCGATCCGTCGGATGCTCGAGGACTCAGCTCGTTGCAGGTGTGCCATGGGCGCGGAGTATCGCCCGAGACGGGGTTCGCTGCCGGTGGGCCTGTGGATAAGTGCTCGAAGGTCAACAGATGGTCAAGAACACGCCAGCCGGACCCCAAATTTTGTGGATGAGTGTTCCGGTCCGGCTGCGGAGCGCGTTTCATGTGCTTCATGCCGCCGGTAGGTGCCGAGCGGCAGGAAGGCAAGGGGCATGAACGGTATCCAGGTCATCGAGGGCGAAGTCCGCGAACTCATTCGTCGACGTCGCCTCGACCCGGTCGGGGACCGTGCCTCGCTGCACTCGCTCGTGCACGACGTCGTTCAGGACTACGAGGAGCGCACGCTGCACGGTGGGCTCGAGCCGCTCGGTGACCGTGATGTCGCCACACGCAGTGTGCTCGATTCCGTCCTTGGTTTCGGGGCACTGCAGCAGTACCTCGACGACCCGACGATCGAGGAGATCTGGCTGAACGATCCGAACCGGGTATTCGTGGCGCGACACGGCGTATCCGAGCTCACCCCGACGATCCTGACAGAGCACGACGTCCGCAATCTGGTCGAGCGGATGCTCGAGCCGTCCGGTCGACGGGTCGACCTTTCCTCACCGTTCGTGGACGCAACCTTGCCGGACGGGTCCCGGCTGCACGTCGCGATTCCGGATGTGACCCCGGGCCGCTGGTACATCAACATCCGAAAGTTCGTCGCCAGAGCACACTCGTTGGACGATCTGGTCACGCTGGGTTCACTCAACCGGCACGCAGCCCAGTTCCTGCGAGCCGCCGTCACCAGTGGCCTCAACATCCTGGTGACCGGAGGTACGCAAGCCGGCAAGACGACGATGCTCAACTGTCTGGCAGCCGCGATCCCACCCACCGAGCGGGTGGTGTCCTGCGAGGAAGTCTTCGAGCTGAAGCTCAATCTGCGTGACTGGGCAGCGCTGCAATGCCGCCAACCGAGTCTCGAGGGCACCGGGGAGATCCCGCTGCGGCGCCTGGTCAAGGAAGCGCTGCGAATGCGACCCTCCCGGATCATCGTCGGTGAGGTGCGCCAGGAGGAGAGCCTCGACCTGCTGATCGCAATGAACAGCGGTTTACCCGGCATGGCGAGCTTGCACGCGAACTCCGCACGCGAGGCACTGGTGAAGATGTGCACGCTGCCGCTGCTTGCCGGACCGAATGTGGGTTCGCAGTTCGTGATGCCGACTGTCGCCAGCTCGATCGACTTGATCGTGCACGTCGGGCTCGAACGCGACGGGAAGCGTGCTGTTCGGGAGATCGCAGCGGTACCAGGGCGATTCGAGGGAAGCGTCATCGAATTGGCCGAGTTGTTCGTACGGCGTGACGGGGAACTGGTGCGGGGCGAGGGATTCCCGCCGCACGAGGAACGTTTCGCGCGCGCAGGGTACGACGTCGCCGACCTCTTGGGGGACCGACGATGATCCCGGTCGTCAGTGTCTTGTTCGGCCTGGGCGTCTTCTGCATCTACTGGTCCTTCTGGCCGCGTATGCAAGCCAAGCCGAAGTCCAAGGTCACCGCCGCCGACCGGTTGCGCAGCGACCTTGCGGTCAGCGGCGTTCGCGGATTCTCCCTGCCGATGCTCACCTTCATCTGCGTCGGAAGTGCGCTGCTGGTGTTCCTGGTCGCCATGGCGGCCACCGGGGTGATTCCGGTGGCACTCTGCTTCGCCGTCCTCGCCGGCTACGGCCCGATCGCGCTCGTCCGTAGCCAGGCACACAAACGGCGGCACAACCGCCGTGAACTCTGGCCGGACGCGGTCGATCACATTGCCTCTGCGGTCCGCGCCGGGCTTGCCCTGCCCGAAGCGTTGGCGCAGTTGGCGATTCGCGGACCGGAGGAGCTGCGACCGGCGTTCGCACAATTTGCCCAGGAGTATCGAACCTCGGGTGACTTCCAGCGGTGCCTGGACGATCTCAAGCAGCGCCTCGCCGACCCGGTGGCCGACCGACTGGTCGAATCGCTGCGGCTGGCACGCGAGGTAGGAGGCACCGACCTCGGGCGACTGCTGCGCACCCTGTCGACCTTCCTGCGCGACGATGCGCGCACCCGCGCTGAGTTGGAGGCGCGGCAGTCCTGGACTGTGAACGCCGCTCGACTGGCACTCGTGGCGCCGTGGTTGGTGCTGCTGATGTTGGCCACGCGCGGCAGCAGCCTGCAGGCATACAGCAGCGGTACAGGGGTGGCGATCCTGACGATCGGTGGCCTGGTGTCGTTCGCTGCCTACCGGATCATGCGTCGGATCGGCCGGCTGCCCAGTGAGATCCGGGTGATGGCATGACCGCCAACCTCGGGTGGATCGGTGCCCTGTGCGGACTGGTGGCGGCCGCCGGACTGCTGTTGCTGTGGCAGGGCCTGCCGATGCGCCGACGGTTGACATTGTCCGACCGGATCGCACCCTACGTCGCCGAGCGGCCACGTCCCTCCAAGTACCTCGGCGGCCCCATCGCGTCCGACCAACTGTGGAACTCCTTGCTACGCAAGGCCGGTGGTGTCGTCGACTCCGTGCTGGGCGGAAGTGTCTCGGTGCGTCGCCGGCTCGAACGAGCAGGCAGCAACGCGTCCGTGGAGGACTTCCGGGCTGAGCAGGCGATGTACGGCTGTGTCGCGGCGCTCGCCGCCACCGGCTGGGTGTCCTTGCGGATGGCGTCCGGATCGCAGTCGCCGGTGACCGCAGTGCTGCTGGTGCTCATCGCCTCGGGTGCAGGAGTCGTCCTGCGTGACCAGCTTCTCACTCGAGCAGCTGAGAAGCGCGACCGCCAGATCCTGGCCGAATTTCCCGCAGTCGCAGAACTCCTGGCGCTCGCCGTCACTGCTGGCGAAGGTGCGGCGGCTGCTCTGGAACGTGTGGCTCGCCTGTCGAAGGGGGAGCTGTCGAGCGAACTGCGCCGGTGTCTCATCGACGCACGTGCCGGCGCCAGCCTGCCGGAAGCGTTGCAGGGTCTCGCCGACCGCACCGGGCTCGCCAGCCTGGCTCGGTTCGTCGACGGCATCGTGGTCGCTCTCGAACGCGGAACACCCCTCGCTGACGTGATGCGTGCGCAGGCGCAGGACGCGCGTGACGCCGCCAAGCAGGAACTCATCGAACTGGGTGGCCGGCGGGAACTGGCGATGATGGTTCCGGTGGTGTTCCTCGTCCTGCCGGTGACCATCCTCTTCGCGGTCTGGCCAGGGCTGTCCGCGCTCAAACTCACGATGTGAATTGCATTGTGTCTCAAGGGAAAACACGGAGGTATGAACAATGAGCGTTCTGCAGAGGATGTCCGACCGGATGCTGCGCCGAGTGGTCGAGCTGCGCGTCGAGGGTGAGCGCGGCGACGTGCCGGGCTGGGTTCTGATCACCTTGATGACCGCAGGACTGGTCACCGCGATCTGGCAGTTCGCCCAGCCTCAGCTCACCAGCTTGTTCGACAATGCCATCCACGGCGTCAACGGCGGCAAATGAGTCCGATCGCGAACGGGGCAGCGCCGTCGCGGAGTTCGCGATGGTCGGATCCTTACTGGTCGTGCTCTTCCTCGGTGCGTTCCAGGTGGGGTTCGCCTTGTTCGTGCGCAACTCTTTGACGGCGTACGCCGTCGAGGGTGCCCGTTACGGTGCTCGGGCCGACTCGACACCGGCTGCCGGTGCCGATCGAACCCGTGGCCTGATCGATCAAGCTTTGGACGACCGGTTCTCCGGCGACGTGAGTGCAAGTGAGACGACCGAAGGCGGTGCGCGCGTCGTCGTGATCAAGGTGCGTGCGCAACTTCCGGTGCTCGGGCCTTTCGGTCCACCAGGCGGGCTCGAAGTGTCCGGGCGGGCGTACGCGGAGGCGCAATGAGGCATGCTCTGAGCACGCTGGTCGAGCGGATACGCGTTCGATTGCGGGAACCCGAACGCGGCAGCGCCGTGCTGGAGTTCCTCGTCGTCGGTGTGCTGCTCACACTGCCGGTCTTCTATCTGGTCATCACCTTGTCCAGGATGCAGGCCGGGGCCTACGCGGTCTCCGGGGCGGCGCGCGAAGCCGGCCGCATGTACGTCACCGCCTCGGACGACGCGAGCGCGGCCGGACGCGCCGATGCAGGGGCGGCGTTGGTGTTCGCCGATCATGGTCTGAGCGGCGATATGACGGTCGCCTGCTCAGCATCGCCGTGCCTGACCCGTGGCGCCCAGGTCACCGTGCGCACCGCTGTTGACGTCGATCTCCCGTTGGTGCCCGATTTCCTCGGGGCAGTGGTTCCCACCTCCGTGCGCATGACCAGCACTCACGTCGAATCGGTAGGGAAGTACCGCGAATGAGGTGGCTCGTGCGCGCGCTCGTCACCCGTCTGCAGCGAGACCCCGAAGGCGGACGCATCCTCGTCCTCGCGGCCGGACTGTTCGCGATACTCGGCCTCCTTGTCGTGGGTGGCATCGACGTCACGGCAGTTCAGTTGGCCAAGATGCGGGTGCTGAACGCAGCCGACTCCGCGGCCCTCGAAGCGGCCGACAGCGTGGACGAAGGATCGGTGTACCGGGGCGGGCTGGCGGGAGGAGTGCCACTGACCGACGCACGAGTGGGCCAAACAGCGCAGGGAAGCCTGTCCCGGCAGGAGGTGCCGACGAATGTCCAGGCCTGGCAGGTGGTGAACGGTTCGGCACCGGGCAACAACACGGCCGTCGTACGCGTCCAGGCACTCGTCCGGCCGCCGATCACCGGGGGCTTCCTGTCGTTCCTCGGCACCGAGGTATCGGTGACCGTCGAGTCACGAGCACGTTCCATCGTCCGACCGTGAGTGCCGAACCCACTGGGTCTGCCACGTGGGCTCGGCGCGCATCAGTAGGTTCGGCAAGTGCGCGGCACTGCCGTAGGCTTGCCGACTGTGGCTGTTGATTTTGCGGTGGAACTGAAGGAACTTCGCGCGACGATGAAGTCGGTGAGCGACGTGACCGACATGGGCGCGCTCCGGGCTCAGATCACCGACCTCGAGGAGCAGTCCGGCGCCCCCGATCTGTGGGACGACCCCGACAAGGCGCAGCAGGTGACCAGCGCTCTCTCGCGCGCCAACTCCGAGATCGAGCGCATCGAGACCATGGACCAGCGCATCGACGACCTCGAGGTGCTGGTCGAGATGGCCGCCGAGGAGAACGACGCCGACACCCTCGCCGAAGCCGAGCGTGAGCTGATCTCGATCCGCAAGGCCGTCGGCGAACTCGAAGTGCGCACCCTGTTGAACGGCGAATGGGACCAGCGCGAGGCCGTCGTCACGATCCGCGCCGGAGCGGGTGGTGTCGACGCCGCTGACTTCGCCGAGATGCTCATGCGCATGTACCTGCGCTGGGCCGAGCGTCACGGCTACCCGACCAAGGTGATGGACACCAGCTACGCCGAGGAGGCCGGCCTGAAGTCGGCCACCTTCGAGGTCAACGTGCCCTACGCGTACGGCCACATGTCGGTCGAGGCCGGCACCCACCGCCTGGTGCGGATCAGCCCGTTCGACAACCAGGGCCGACGCCAGACCAGCTTCGCCGCGGTCGAGGTGATCCCGCTGATCGAGCAGACCGACTCGATCGAGATCCCCGAGAACGAGCTCAAGATCGATGTCTTCCGCTCCAGCGGCCCCGGCGGCCAGAGCGTCAACACCACCGACTCGGCGGTGCGCATGACGCACATCCCGACCGGTGTGGTCGTCTCGATGCAGAACGAGAAGAGCCAGATCCAGAACCGCGCCGCCGCCCTGCGCGTCATGCAGTCCCGACTGCTGTTGCTCAAGCGTCAGGAGGAGGCCGCACAGCGCAAGGAACTGGCGGGCGACTCCACCGCGAGCTGGGGTGACCAGATGCGCTCGTACGTGCTGAACCCGTACCAGATGGTCAAGGACCTGCGCACCGAGCAGGAGACCGGCAACACCTCGGCGGTCTTCGACGGCGAGATCGACGCTTTCATCGAGGCCGGCATCCGCTGGAAGCGCACCGGCGAAAAAGACTGACGCACAGCGTTTTTCGCGAGTGATTGCACGACAATCGGCTCGGACATCGATGGATGTCCGAGCCGATCCCCCTTGCACTCGGCGATGAACGACGCTGAGTCCGCCTCGCTCCGCGGCAGGCACGCGTCGGCGGGCACCACTGGCTGGGTCGCGCCGGTCGCCACCGAACGAACGGTCATGCCACCGCCGGTGTGGCCCGCGGTAATCAACCGAGTGCCGGACGGATTCACGAACACGCACCCCCGGCGTAGGCGAATCGAGCCGTGGCCACGCCGGACGCGGTTCGGCCGCCACCATGGGTAGACCTGCCCATGCGTCAGGACCATGCCGCAGCGCCATTTGGCCGGGCGTCCGGCGTGCCGTCCGGGGTCGGACGCTACCGCGGCGTACGGTGGCGATGCCTCGGCGAGCATCTCGCTGCGGCCGCACCATCCGACCGACGTGAGGCCTTGCTCGAACCCGCATGATCACCTTCGAGAACGTCACCAAGCGGTACGCAGGCAGCGCCGAACCGGCGTTGTCCGATGTTTCGATCGACGTGGGGCGCGGCGACTTCGCCTTCCTCATCGGGACCTCCGGCTCCGGCAAGTCGACGATGCTGCAGTTGATGACCCGCCAGATCACTGCCTCCCAGGGCGCGATCCTGGTCGCGGGCCGCGACCTGCGTACGTTGCCCGACCGGCACGTGCCGCCACTGCGCCGGGACATCGGCGTCGTCTTCCAGGATTTCCGTCTGCTGGAGAACAAGACCGTCGCGCAGAACGTCGCGTTCGCTCTGCAGGTGCTCGGCACCAAGCGGCACCGGATCAAGCAGATGGTGCCCGAGATCCTCGAACTGGTCTCGCTGGACGGCTTGGCCAAACGGCGCCCGCACGAGTTGTCCGGCGGCGAGCAGCAGCGCGTCGCGATCGCGCGCGCGATGGTGAAGAAGCCCCAGATCCTGCTGGCCGACGAACCGACCGGCAACCTCGACCCCGACACCAGCACCGAGATCGTGAAGGTGCTGGAACGGATCAACAAGACCGGGACGACCGTCGTGGTCGCCACCCACGACGAGCGCATCGTCGATCTGTTCCGCAAGCGGGTCATCGAACTGCACAACGGAGAACTCGTGCGCGACGAACAACTCGGCAGCTACCTGGCCGAACCTCAGCCGGACGAACGGCGTGGGCGCGGACGGTTGGTGGACTGAGGTGCGACTGCGTTTCATGCTCGGCGAGGTCGGTGGGGGCCTGCGCCGCAACATGTCGATGATCATCTCCGTCGTGCTGGTCACGATGGTGTCGATGTTCTTCCTCGGTCTCGGTCTGCTTGCCCAGAAGCAGGTCACGATGGCCAAGGGGTACTGGTACGACAAGGTCGAGGTCTCGATCTTCATGTGCACCAAGGACTCCTCGGCGGCCGCCTCGTGCGTCGACGGCGCGGTGACGCCGGCTCAACGCGACCAGGTCAAGCGAGACCTGGAGAGCATGAAGCCTTTGGTGGAGGAGATCCACTACGAGTCCGCCGCCCAGGCCTACGAACGGTTCAAGCAGCAGTTCAAGAACAGCCCGTACCTCAGTGACGTCGGCCCGGACTCGATGCCCGCGTCCTTCCGGGTGAAGCTGTCCGACCCCAACCGTTACGCCGAGGTGGTGGCTGCCATCGACGGATCGCCCGGGGTGGAGGCGATCACCGACCAGCGCAAGGTGCTCGACACCTTCTTCAAGCTGCTCGGTGTGCTCAGCGTCGCAGCCGTCGGTCTCGCGGCGCTGATGGTGCTGTGCTCGATCCTGCTGATCAGTACGACGGTGCGACAAGTGGCGTTCAGCAGACGGCGCGAGGTCGAGATCATGCGCCTGGTCGGCGCCTCGGCCACGACCATTTACCTGCCGTTCATCATCGAGGTGGTCCTGGCTGCTCTAGTTGGTGCCGTGCTGGCCGGGGTGGCGCTGTGGCTGCTGGTCGTCAAGGGCGTGGCCGATCTGTTTTCGGCCGAGGGTCGCGGGGGTGACGTTATTGCGCTCATCGGTGCGGACGAGGTGTGGCAGGTCCTACCCTGGTTGGTGGGTGGAGCCGTCGTGTTGTCCATCCTCGTCTCATGGTTGAGCCTGCGCCGTGTGGTGAGGGTGTAGGTGTGACGCAGAAAGGCACAAGCGACGTGGAGCGAACTGAACGAGGTCTGCGCCCGACCCTGCGACGCGGTGCAGCCATCGCGGCACTGATGATGCTCGTTCCCGGCGGGGCAAACGCGGCAGCGGACGATCCCGGCGACCAGAAGGCCAAGATCGACCGGCAGATCATCGCGACGGCCGGCGGGCTCGACGCCGTGAGTCGTCAGTTGATCGCGGCCTCGGACGCGCTGCGTCGCACCGACGGCCTGCTGGCGAAGGCACGTACCGACCTGGGCACCAAGCAGAAGGCGCTCACCGGCGCCGAGAACCACCTCAAGGGTGTCAACAGCCAGCTCAAGATCGCGCAGTCCGAGGAGCGTCGGGCCCGCGGTGACCTGACCACGATCAACACCAATCAGGTCAGGACCAAACGTCTGGTGGGTGGTGTGGCGCGGCAGAGCTACATGACCGGTGGTCTGGGGTCCTTCGACCTCACGCTGCAGATCCTGATGAGTCGCAAGAACCCGTCGGAGACGATGTCACTGGCCGACATCGTGATGCGCCAGCAGAACGGCGTCCTGACGAGCCTGGCGGGGGAGAAGGCGTCCAAGACCGCTGCGATCAACCGGCTCGGTGCTGCCAGCCGGCGAGTCGCCCGGCTGAAGGTGCAGGCCGGCACCGCGGTGACCGCGGCGACGACTGCTCGCAACAACGCGCGGTCCGCTAAGGCCCGCCTGGAGTCACTGCGACGCACCCAGATCACCCAGCGCGACTCCCTCGAACGGCAGCGCAAGGCCGACCTGAAGCTCCTGGCCTGGCAGAAGGGCGAGTCCTCCCGCCTGGGCCGGGTGCTGGCCTCGCGCGCCGCAGCCCGCGCGAAGGCGGCCCGGCAGGCACGCATGGCCGTGCCGCCACCGGCCGCTTCGCCGCGTGCGCCCAGCCGCGGCAGCGGCTTCCTCGAGCCGCCCGCGTCACCGAGTTCGATCGTGTCCGAGTTCGGCATGCGTAACAACCCGGTGCTGAAGGTATGGATGCTGCACGCCGGCGTCGACTGGGCCCTGGCCTGCGGGACGCCGGTGTACGCGTCCGCCGCCGGCGAGGTGGTCACCGCGACCTACAACAGCGTGGCCGGCAACTACGTGGTCGTCGACCACGGGTTCGTCCGTGGGGTCAACCTCGCCACGATGTACGAGCACCTGTCGGCCTTCGCCGTCCGTGGCGGCACGGTGAAGAAGGGTCAGCTGGTGGGGTACGTCGGCACCACGGGTCGGTCCACCGGTTGTCACCTGCACTACACGACGTTGAATGACGGACAGGCCGTCGACCCGCGCAGCTGGATCGGCTGATCAGCCGGCGCTGATCCGCAGGACGCGGTCGTCGCTGCCGTTGCTGGTGGTCACGTACAACGCGCCGTCCGGACCCTGACGGGCTGCACGAAGGCGTCCGTACGCCTCGTTCACCGGCTTCGGGGCCTGTGTCGAGACCACCCTGGTCCCCGATGAATCAAGTTGCAACACAAGGAGTTTCGAACCTTTGAGCGCCGTCGTGACGAGTGCGCCGTCCCAGTTCTTCCATTGCTTGCCGGTCAGGAAGGTCGCCGCACAGATCGCCTCTGTCATGTCGCCGGACGACCACACGGCCGGCACCGCGTCGGGGAAGCGGTCGGTGTCGGTCATCGACACCGACTCGTCGTAGTCGTCCTGGCTACCGCCCTTGCTGGGGTCCCAGCCGTAGTTGGCGCCCTTGCGCAGCAAATTGATCTCGTCGTTCTTGTCGGGTCCGTGTTCGGCGACGTACACCCGTGACCCGCGTACGGCCACGCCCTGGACGTTGCGGTGACCGTACGTCCACACCAGACGCTCGCCGGCATTCGAGGAGGACGCATACGGGTTGTCCGCAGGCGCTCCGCCGGTGCGTGGATCGATCCGCAGCACCTTCCCGCCGAGGCTCGAGCGGTCCTGCGGCACAGCGGCATCCGCCGTATCTCCGGTGCCGACGTACAACATGCCGTCCGTGCCGTAGTCCATTCGGCAGCCCGAGTGACGTCCGCTGCCGGCAACAGGGAGCCCGGTCAACAGATCGCGGACGCGGTCAGCACTGCGACCGTCCGGCGAGAGTTTCCGCACGACGAGACGGATGTCGACCTCGCGGTGGGTTTCACAGGTGAGGAACTGACGCGATGTCGCGAAGTCCGGCATCAGCACCAGACCCATCAGACCACCCTCGCCGCGTGCGTTCAGAGAGTCGAGGTCGGCAGCGACGGGTGTGCGCTGTGCCCCGGGCCGCGTCGAGGACAGCAGGGACAGGCCGCCCGAACGTTCGGTCACCAACATCTGGCCGCTCGGCAGGAACGCAAGATCCCAGGGGTTCTCCAGCCCGCCGGCGACCGGCCGGACGGTGAGCCTGGGGGAGTCGGAGCCTGCCGCTGTGGTCGACGGCGCGGTCGACGGTGAGGACCCGCCAGAGCCTGAGGGTGAGGATTCGCCGGTGCCGGGTGGCCCCGAGGTGCAGCTCGCGAGCAGGAGCGCGGCCACCATGACCGTTCCTGCCGTGCGCCTTTTCATCGCGCCTACCTGCGACCGCGCTTGAACGCGTTCGACATCGCCCGCTCGGCTTCGCGGTTGTCCTGCCGTTCGCGCAGCGACTGCCGCTTGTCGCGCAGCTTCTTGCCCTTCGCAAGGCCGATCTCGACCTTCGCCTTGCCGTCGAGGAAGTACAGCGACAGCGGGATGAGCGTGTGCCCGGACTCGCGCGACTTGGCGATCAGCTTGTCGATCTCGGCGCGGTGCATCAGCAGCTTGCGGCGGCGCTTGGCCGAGTGGTTGGTCCAGGTGCCCTGCAGGTATTCGGGAATGGTGACGTTCTCCAACCACAGTTCGCCGTTGCGTTCGCCGGCGAAACCGTCGGTGAGGTTGGCGCGCCCCATGCGCAGGCTCTTCACCTCGGTGCCCATGAGGACCAGGCCGGCCTCGACCGTCTCCTCGATGAGGTAGTCGTGGCGCGCCTTCTTGTTGTTGGCGATGATCTTCTTGCCGGCTTCACGGGGCATACCGAGAAGGATACGTGCCGAAACGGGTGCAGCCCCACCGAATTGTCGGTGGGGCTGCCCAGTGTGTGACTGCTTGTGGTGCTGATCAGTCGGCGGTCTTGCGCAACCGCCACTGGGTCAACGCGGTAAAGACGGCCGCGAGCACCAGCAGCATCGCGACGCACAGGATCCAGGTACCGGAGGAGTGCGACCACAGTGGGTCATCGACGTCGGCACGGAAGGCGGCGAACTGTTCGCCGTCGGGGATCCAGTCCTGCAGACCGACGGTGGACACGGCCGCGGCGTACCCCCAGCGACCCGGAGTGAACCAACTCAGCTGCTCCATGACCGCCCGCCCGTCGACAGGGAACAGGCCACCGCACAGCACCATCTGCGTCATGATCGACACCACCAGCAGCGGCATGACCTGCTCGCTGGTCGTCACGAAGCTCGACATCAACAGGCCGAGCGCGACCGCGCAGAATGCGGTGAGCCAGGTGGCGATGATCAACTCGATCAGTCCGCTGCCGAACATCACCGCCGACGACGGACCGGGCTTCACCAACGTCACCAGGACGACCAGCACGATCGACTGCAGCAGCGTCAGGAAGCCGAAGATCGCCAGTTTGCTCCACAGGTACGCCGCCGGTGACAGACCGACCGCCTTCTCCCGGGTGAAGATGGCGCGCTCGCCGACCAGTTCCCTGATGCTCGCCGCCGTGCCCATGAACAGCGCCCCGACGATGATCACCACCAGCAGGACGCGTGGTTCGGCGGTGTTGATCTGATCGGCCGGCGGAGTGGCCAGTCCGTGCTTGCTCGGGACGACCATCACCAGGACGGCGAGCACGACCGGAAGCAACAGCATGAACGCGGTGTAGCCCTTGTCGGCGAAGATCACCTTGAGGTGCCGCCGCGCGAGCGTCGACAACTGCGAACCGATGGACTGCTGCCTCGGCGGCTTCTCCAGCGGACGTTGCGCAGGACGACGAGCCGACAGCGGTGCTTCGATCTGCTCGGCCTCGAGCGGGGAGGCCTTGAAGCGCTGCTTCGATCCCTCGGGATCGCGGGCGGCCTGAGTGAACACGTCGGCGTGGTCGGAGAGCCCGAAGAAGGGCAGGAGCTGGTCGGGCGGTCCGAAGTAGGCGACCTTGCCACCAGGCGCCAGCAACAACACCTTGTCGCAGACGTTGAGGTTGGCGACACTGTGCGTGATCACCACGACTGTGCGACCGCCGTCGGCCAGGCCGCGCAGTGTGTGCATGACCTGCTTGTCCAGGCCCGGGTCGAGACCGGACGTCGGTTCGTCCAGGAACAGCAGCGAGGGTCGGGTCAGCAACTCGAGCGCGACCGAGGTGCGCTTGCGCTGGCCACCGGACAGCTTGTCGACCCGGGTGTCGGCGTGGGCGGTGAGGTCGAGTTCGCCCATGACCTCATCGACCCGGCGGTCGCGCAGGTGCTTGTCGAGGTCGTCCGGGAAACGGAGCTCGGCGGCGAACCGCAGCGCCTGCTTGACGGTGAGCTGGCGGTGGACGACGTCGTCCTGCGGCACCACTCCGATGCGGTGACGCAGGTCGTCGAAGTTCTCGTACAGGTCTCGTCCGTCGTAGTAGACCTCGCCCTCGGTCGCCTGCTGCGAACCGGTCAGCGCCTTCAACAGCGTCGACTTGCCGGCGCCCGACGGGCCGATGACCGCGAGCAGGCTGGACCCTTCGAGGGCGAACGAGATGTCGTCCAGCAGCTTCTTGCCACTCGGCAACTCGAAGGTCAGATGGTTGGCGACGAAGTTGACGTCACCCTCGTCGAGGCTGGCGACGAGCTGACCGCGCAACACCGTGAACCGCGAGTGACCGACAGCCAGCAGGTCGCCCTCGCCGAGGCGTCCCGCGGTGATCCGCTGACCGTTGATGTACGTGCCGTTACGGCTGTCGAGGTCCTGGACGTCGAACCCGACACCGTTCGGCACCAGGCGAGCATGCACCCGGGAGACCAACAGGTCATCGACGACGACCTGGTTCTCCAGGCCGCGACCGATGGTCAGCGTGCCCTGAGCCGCACCCGGCCCCGGGACGCCTGCACCGCCCGGGCCGCCCGGGCCGCGCTGTCCGCCCGGCCCGCCGGCAGGAGCCAGCACCTGAGGAGCGGCGCCGCTCAAGGCTGTCGGGCGACCGTCGGACGGCGCCCGCAGCGCATCCTGCAACTGGTAGCGGTCGAAAACCACACCGGTGTGAGAGGGGACGCGAGGCACCGACGAGGTCGCGGGCAATCGCTTGGGCAAGGGTCCGCTCGGACCACCGCCGGGACGCGTGGGTCCGGTCGGTCCCGAAGGGCCACCGGTCGCCGGGCGTGAGCCGGGACCGGGCATGCGGGCTCCCGCCGAGGGCATCGGCGTACTCGTGGAACCGCCGGTGGTACCCGAGTCACGGATCACGACACCGATCGGCTGCGCATCCAGACCGCCGAACTGGACGCGTCCACCGACGGCAACGATCGTGGGCCCGCTGATCCGCTGACCGTCGACGAAGGTGCCGTTGGAGGAGCCGAGGTCGGTGACCTCGATCCGGTCACCCGTGCGGCGCACCTGGGCGTGTCGGCGCGAAGCACCCGCGTCGGTGATCATCAGGTCGTTGTCGCGGCTGCGGCCGATGGTCAGGATCTGGTTGTTGGCGATACGGCGTGTGTTTTCGCCGTACGTGATGCGGACATCGGTCATCGACCCGTCCCCCTGGTCGTGGTGGTCATGTGCGTACTCGCGGCAGGTTCGAACAATCGATCAACAAGCGGTCTCCGTCTCGCGAGATCAGATCGTCACCAGCCAGCCGTCGCGCACCTCGAACGTGGTGCCACCCACGCCGATCCGGTCGCCTTCCTGCAGGTGCGAGCGCTCGACCCGGCGTCCGTTGACATAGGTGCCGTTACGGCTGCCGAGGTCCTCCAACAGCAGTCCTTCGTCGTCGGCGGTGATGCGCAGGTGCTTGCGCGAGACCAACATGTCGTCGAGGACGATCGAGTTGTCGCGTCCACGCCCGATGGTCAGTGCATCGTCGTCGGAGTCGGTGGCCGTGGAGCCTGCACCGGACTGGCCCGGGGCATCGTTCGCGGGCGGTGCCGGGATCGCGTCACCCGCCGACGGGTCGGTCGCCATCGGGCTCTCGGCCGCCAGTCCCTGGTGGTGGGCGGACCAGGCGTCCTGCGCCTCGGCCTGGCCCTGTCCTTGCTGGTAACCCTGCTGGTAGCCCTGCTGATAGCCCTGGGGCTGCCCCTGCGCCGGGTACGAGGCGTCCTGCTGGAAGGGCTGTGCCTGCGGCCCGTCCATCGGCGGGCGGTGCACCTCACCGGGGGCGCGGTCGTCGTGGCCACCGAACGGCTCGGGCTGCTGCGCCGGACGGGCGTACGGGTCGTAGCCGCCCTGCGATCCGTCGTCCTGTCCACGCCGGTCCTCGCCGCCGAAGTCGTCGTCGTCGGGACGGTGGTGCATGGTGGCCTGGCCGTCCGCCGGGGCACCGAAGTCGTTCGGTTCGTCGCGGTGGCTCTCGTCCTTGCTCAGGCTCAGGCCCGAGGGCTGTTCGTCGGGCACATGGTGCTCGTGCTGGTCGTGCTGCTCGTGCGAGGTCTGCGGGACGTTCGGCTCGTGGGCCGGCGCCTGTGCTTCACGTGGGTCCTGTGTAGACGGGGCCAACTGCCCGTTGCGGTCGGTCCAGTCCTGGTGAACCTCGTCCGCGGTCGGGGCCGAGCCGGGGCTGACCCAACCCCCGGGCGTCGCGGCTCCGGCCGCTGCCGCGGCACCGAGTCCGCCGGCGGCCGCGCCGTTCCAGTCAGCTCCGCCCGAACCATCGGGACGCTGCTCGTCGCCGCGATCCCGGGCGCCGGAGTCGGAATCGGGCTCGACCTGCGCGACCTGCTCCTGCGAGGCGAAATCCTCGACCGGCTGCTGCGCCACCGGTTCATCGACGCGCACGTCATCACGTCGGTCATTCCGGTCGTTCGTGAAGCTGTCGTGCCGGGCGGGAGCATCGGAGGCCGCCGGCTCCTGCGTCCGCGACCACGAGGCCCAGGCGGACGACAGCGACTTCGGTTCCTCGCGTGCGGGTGCTTCGGCCGGCGGGTTCTCGCTCTCGGCGCCGAAGGCGGCCGGGCCTGTCCACGCGGGCGTCGCACCGGGCGAGGTGTCCTGCCAGACGATCTGCGCCGGAGCGCCGTGACCGCCGTGCGCGGGGGCGGACGGGTGGCTGCCGAACTGCGGGTCGTGCGAGGTGCTCATCAGGTCTCCGACTTTCGTTGACGATCTGCGGTCCGGCGCACCGGCCGGACGTCGGTTCAGGTTACCCGGCAACTCACCCCTGAGGACGAATGCCGGACTTTTGCCCCGACGCCCGTCAGGGCACGGCGGTTCCACCCGCTTAGGGTGGCGCCCATGCCCTTGGACTTCGAAGTGCACGACCACACCCTCGACAACGGACTGCGCGTCGTGGTCGCGCCCGACCCGAGCGTCCCGGTCGTCGCCGTGAACCTGTGGGTGAACGTGGGTTCACGTCACGAGACGCCCGGCCGCACTGGACTGGCTCACCTGTTCGAGCACCTGATGTTCCAGGGATCGCGCAATGTCGCCGAGGGCGAGCACATGCGCGTCCTGATGGGCCACGGCTCCCGGCTGAACGCGACGACCTGGTTCGACCGCACCAACTACTTCGAGACCGTCCCGACCGGCGTGCTCGATCTCGCGCTCTGGCTGGAAGCCGATCGGCACGGCTATCTGCTGGACGCCGTCACGCAGACCTGCCTGGACAATCAGCGCGACGTGGTGAAGGAGGAGAAGCAACAGCGCTACGACAACCGGCCGTACGGGCACGCGTTGGAGGACCTCTACGGCCTCGTTTTCCCTGAGGACCACCCCTACCACCACTCCACGATCGGCTCGATGGCTGATCTGGACGCGGCGACGCTGGACGACGTCCACGACTTCTTCAAGCGGCACTACGGCCCCAACAACACCGTGCTCACGTTGGTCGGCGACGTCGGTGCCGAACAGGGGATCGAGTTGGCGGACAAGTACTTCGGCGGTATCCCGCGCGCCGACATCGCGCTCGCCCCGCGCACGGAACCGTTGCCGCCGTTGACGGCGCCGCTACGTTTCGAGCGCACGGACGACGTACCCGACGACCGGCTCTACCTCGCGTTCCGACTCCCGCCCGACCACACCCGCGACTACCTGGTCGCCGAGGCGGCGTTCGACATCCTTTCGGGCCTGGCCACCTCGCGGCTGTACCGGCGGGCCGTCCGCAGCGAGCAGGTCGCCACCCACGTCTCGCGCAGTTGCATGGGTCTGGTCGACGGTGTCTCGCTCGGCCTGCTGACAGCGGACGCGGCCGAGGACTCGAGCATCGACCGGGTCGAGGAGGTCATCTGCGAGGAACTCACCCGTCTGGCCGACGAGGGCCCGACCGGCGCCGAGATGAAGGCAGCCTTCGCCGACTTCGAACGCGGCTGGCTGCAGGCGCTCGCCGTGCACGAGGAGCGGGCCGACACGATCAGCCAGTCGACGCTGCTGCACGACGACCCGCAGTTCATCAACACCCACCTGGACGACGCCGCGACGGTCACCGCCGATGAGGTACGCCGGGTCGCGAGTGAATGGATGCGGCCCGACTCCCGAGCTGTCGTCGTCCACAAGAAGGGAGCCGCAGCATGAACGCCGCCCGACCCGAGGTGCACCCGCCCGCGCCGTGGACCTTCCCGCAGGCGAGCGAGCACACGCTCGACAACGGACTGCAGGTCGCGCTCTATCCGCTCCCGGGACAGCACGTCACCTCCACCCGTCTCAACCTCCCGGTTCCGTTGGCCGCCGAGCCGCGCGACCGGGAAGGGGTGATGACGATGGTCTCCCGGACGATGGACGAGGGCACCGCATCGCACTCCGCCGACGAGATGGCCGAACTGTTCGAGGGCAACGGCATCGGGCTGCACGCGGGCGTCACCCAGCACGGCATCTGGCTCGACCTCGAAGCGACCACCCGCAACGTCGAGACCGGCTTCGGGCTCGCGCTGGAATGCCTCACCGAACCGGCCTTCCCTGAGCAGGAGGTGAATCGCCATCGCCTGCAACGGATCTCGCAGATCGACCACGATCTCGCCGACCCCGGCTACCGCGGGACGTTGGAGTTCGTCCGTACCTTCTTCACCCCGCAGTCGCGGTTGTCCCGGCCCACCGGGGGAACGCGCGAGTCGCTTGCCGACCTCACCCGTGACGACTGCGCACGCTTTCATGCCGACTGGGTGCGCCCGGGCGATGCGTTCGTGGTGGTGGCGGGTGACTTCGACGAACAAACGATGCTCGCTGCGTTGAACCGGACGCTGGGCGGTTGGCACTCCCAGGCGTCCGCGCCGACGCTGGACGTCGCATCCGACCAACCCGCGGACGACCGCAATCGCGTCGTCTTCGTCGACCGTCCGGGCTCGGTGCAGACCGAGATCCACCTCGGCTGGTTGGGCCCGGCCCGCGAGAACGGCACGCAGTGGGCGCCCTACCCGGTGTTGTCGTACGCCGTCGGCGGTTCGCCGCACGCCCGCATCGACCGGGTGCTGCGCGAGGAGAAGGGCTATACCTACGGGATGCGCGGCAGTTTCCGACCGAGGTCCGACTTCGGGCAGTTCGTCGTCGCGGGCTCGGTGCGGGCGGACTCCACGCCCGATTCGTTACGGCTGCTGGGGGAGATCTTCGACGGCGTCGACGGCGGTCTGGACGCCGAGGAGCTGCGCGAGGGCGTCGATTTCCTGTCGATGACGGCTCCCGCCCGGTACGCCACTGCGGACGCGGTCGCCGACGAGGCAGCGTCGCTCCATTTCGTCGGCCTGGACACCTCGTTCATCACCGACTACCTCGCGGCCATGCGGTCGTTGACCCTCGAGGACGTGAACTCGGCCTGGCAGCAATGGAGTTCGCAGCCTCGGACGATCGTGCTCGTCGGTGATGCCGATAAGTACGCCGACCAAGTGGGTGCGCTCGGCATCGGCGATCTGACGGTCGTCTGACCTACGCCTCGGGTGCGCCCGACGATCCCAAGCGGCGCAGCAGCTCGTCGTGCAGCAGGCCGTTGCTGCTGACCGCGTTGCCGCTCCAGCAGCCGGGTTTCCCGTCGAGGCCGGTGAACCGGCCACCGGCCTCGGTGACGATCGGCACCAACGCCGCCATGTCGTAGGTGGCGAGTTCGGGCTCGGGCGCGATGTCGACGGCGCCCTCGGCGACGAGCACGTGCGACCAGAAGTCGCCGTACGCCCTGCTGCGCCAGACATCGTCCATCAGTTGCAGCATCGCTTCGCGCTTGCCGTGGGCGTCCCAGTCGCGCACGTTGGCGTACGACATCGAGGCGTCCTCGATCCGTGACACCTCGGACACGTGAATCTGCTTGGCGCCCTGCAGGTTTCGTCCGGTCCAGGCGCCGGTGCCCTTGCCCGCCCACCAGCGGCGCCCGAGTGCGGGGGCGGCGACGAGGCCGACCACCGGCTCGTCGTCCTCGACCAGGGCGATGAGGGTCGCCCAGACCGGCAGACCGCGGACGTAGTTCTTGGTGCCGTCGATCGGATCCACGACCCAGCGACGCGGACCCTCGCCGACCAGTCCTTGTTCCTCGCCTTCGACGGCGTCGCGCGGGCGGGCCCGTTTGAGCTGGGCGCGGATGATCTCCTCCGTAGCGATGTCGGCGTCGCTCACCGGTGTCAGGTCGGGTTTGTTGTTGACGATCAGGTCGTCGGCCCGGAACCGGCCCATCGTCGTCGGCTCGACCGCATCGGCGATCACGTGGGCGATACGGACATCATCGGAGTAACTCACGAGGACGACCGTAGCGACCCTGCTGTGGTGGCGCCGGGACCTGCGCGTCAGTCGTCCGCCTGGACGGTGCGGAGCGGGAGCTGTGGCGCACCGATGCCCAGCACGGTGTCCAACTGTTCGCACAACTGATCGGCGTCGACCAGACGCGTGCTGACCGGCGGCAACTCACGGATCACGGTGCGCAGACGTGTGGCCATCCCGGCAGCGTCCAGGTGCTCGGTCGGGTCGCGCAGCCAACAGGCCACGAGAGCGGTGAAGACCAGCTGATTGACGGTGATCTCGACCCGGGACCAGGATCCGAGCGTCACGGGGAGGTCCTCCTGGGCGATCTTCAGGATGCGGGCCGCCTGCAGTTGCTCGTAGGCGAGGTCGCGCCGCACCCGGAACCCCGTCTCGGATGCTTGATCGCCTGCCGCCAGGAGCTCCAACAGGTCAGCGGTCACTCGCAGCACCCGCCGGAACTGCCTGCGTACCAAAGCGATCGGCGCCCGTCGGTCGGTCGCCCACATCACCAGCAGGCTCACTCCGACGCCGATGAGTGTGTCGATGATGCGTTCGCCGACGACGTCACCCACCGCCTGCCCCTCGTTGCTCGTGGTGGTCACCAGCAGCGCCATCGGGGTCACGAAGAAGGCGGCGATCGCATAGTTGCGTACGGCGGTCCACTGGACCAGGAAGACCAGCACGAGGCAGATCGCGATCGCGGCCTCGAGCGGCGGGTGCAGCGCGTGGACGCCGATGAACACAACGATGCCGGCAAGTGTGCCGAGCATCCTGTGCAGTCCGCGGTGGGTGAGGGACAGGCGGTCGGTGCCCAGTGACATCACCAGAGCGGTCGTCATCACCGCCCAGAACGGATGGTGTAACTGCAGCCCGTACGAGACGGCACAGGTGAGCGCGATCGCCATGCCGATGCGGCGGGCGGCCAGCCACGGCAGCGACCGTGGAGAGAGTCCCCAGCGCAGCATGTACTCCACCGGCGGGGCACCCAGGTACCTGCGCTGAGCACCCGCCTCGACCTCGACGACCGCTCCCGGCAGCCACCGTTCGGCGACCTCGTCGATGACCTCGAAGTGCAGCTTGCGCAGCTCGATGAGCAACGAATGCCACTGTCGCCCAACAGGATTTCGTCCGGACGCTTCGG
Source organism: Yimella radicis (assembly GCF_054778255.1). Classification (NCBI taxonomy): domain Bacteria; kingdom Bacillati; phylum Actinomycetota; class Actinomycetes; order Micrococcales; family Dermacoccaceae; genus Yimella; species Yimella radicis. The sequence continues at coordinate 140,648 of NZ_BAAGZR010000010.1, read as the reverse complement.
CGAGCGTCATGCTCGCGGCTAGCACCTCCGCGTAGGCGGCGTCCCGCAGTCGGGCCAGTTCGAGGGCGTCGTCCGAAGCTTTGTCCGTCGCCTCGGTGAGGTCTTCGACCGCATCGGCAGCCTTGGCCACAGCGAGGGTTTCGGCGGACTCCTTGGCGCGCGGATGCAGCACCAACGTCGCGACGGACGCGACCAGGCAACTGAGTGCGCAGACCGCCATCACCTGCCAGGCGCCCACCCCGATCGTCGGCAGGTAGGAGGCGATCGCGGGACCGATGATGAGGAACATCGGTCCCGGTGGGTCGGCCATCAGTGCGTTGTAGCCGAGCACCGCCGTCATGGCGATGGCGGTCATCGACAGCGTGAGCAGCACGGGGTTGTCGCCGATGAGCACCGCGATCGCGCAACCGATCAGGTAGGCGGCGTCCATCCAGAGCAGGATGTGCAGCCGAGCGCGCCACGGGCGGCGGATCGCGGTGTTGCCGATGAAGGACCCGGTGATCGACAGCAGCGCGAGTTCCTTGCCCAGCGTGGCCCAGACGACCAGTACGGTCACCGTCGTCATCGCGGTCGCGCGAAGGGCGACCTTCCACTGACCCGGCGCCGACTTGATCTCGGCGAGCGCCGACAGGTGGGAGCCGGCGGTGCTCAACCCGATCGCCACCGCAGCACCGTCACTCGTCCTCGGGGTTGCCCAGGCGCGAACCTAGCAAGCGGCGCAGCGACTCCAACCGGGCCGGCCCGGAATCGCCGGCGTGGCCGGCCGCGACCCAGGCGTCCAGCGCGCAGTACTCGTTGTCGTGCGTGCACCCGCGTGGGCATTCCTCGGTGCCCGCCGCGAGTTCGGGGAAGTGGTCGATGAACGAAGCCGGATCGACGTGGGCCAGACCGAACGATCTGACGCCCGGGGTGTCGATCACCCAGCCGCCCTCGGGCAGCGGCAGTGCGATGGCCGAGGTCGAGGTGTGTCGGCCGCGTCCGGTGACGGCGTTGACGTGTCCGACGGCCCGGTCCGTCCCGGGCACGAGGGCATTGACCAAGGTCGATTTGCCGACTCCGGAGTGCCCCACCAGAACGGTCATCCGATCGTGGACCCGCTCGTGGACGGCGTCGAGCCCGGTGATGGTGCCGTCGTCCCTGACCTCGGTGACGACGTACGAAACATCTAGTCCCGCATAGGTTTTCATGAACTCGTCCGGATCGGCGAGGTCGGCCTTGGTGAGCACGAGCAGCGGCTCCATGCCGGCGTCGTACGCGGCGACCAGGCATCGGTCGACCATCCGCGGACGCGGCTCCGGATCGGCCAGGGCGGTGACGATCGCCAGTTGGTCGGCGTTGGCTACCAGCACCCGCTCCACGGGATCGGTGTCGTCGGCGGTGCGGCGAAGGAACGTGTCGCGCTCCTCGATCCGGATGATGCGGGCGAGGGAGCCCTCGGTGCCGGACGTGTCCCCGACGAGTCCCACGCGGTCGCCCGGAACGATCGGGCTGCGGTGCAGTTCGCGCGCTCGCATCGCGGTGACCGGGTGATCGTCGACCAGCACGGTCCAGCGTCCTCGGTCGACGGCGGTCACCATGCCGATGATCGCGTCCTTGTGCGCCGGGCGGTCCTTGGTACGCGGACGGGTACCGCGCCGGTTCGGACGCACGCCGATGCGCGACTCGTCATAGTCGTACCGTCCGCCCACGGATCAGTCCCGGTGCCCGAGCATCTGACCCCAGAGCCGGGTGAAGGTGGGAAGCGTCTTGCCCACGGTCGCGACGTCCTCGACCACGACTCCGGGCACCCGCAAGCCCAGCACTGCGGCGGCCATCACCATGCGGTGATCGCCGTAGGTGTGGAAGACGCCCTCGTGCAGTGGCGCGGGATCGATGCGCAGGCCGTCGTCGGTCTCGGTGACCTTACCGCCGAGACCGTTCAGTTCGGCGGTGAGCGCCGCCAGGCGATCGGTCTCGTGGCCGCGCAGATGTGCGATGCCGCGCAACTGGCTGGGGGAGTCGGCGAGCGCGGCGAGCGCCGCGACCACGGGGGTCAGTTCACCGACGTCGTGCAGGTCGAGATCGACCGCCGAGATCTGTCCGTCGCCGCTGACGGTGAGACCGTCGCGGTCCAAGCTCACGTCGGCGCCCATCGCGTCCAGGATGTCGCGGATCGCGTCGCCCGCCTGCGTCGTGAACTGCGGCCAGCCCGGCACGCGCACGGACCCTCCGGCGACCAGTGCCGCGGACAGGAACGGTGCCGCATTGGAAAGGTCGGGCTCCACCTCGACCTCGACCGGGCAGATCTCGGACGGTTCGACCCGCCAGGTGTTCGCGTCCAGATCGTCGACCACGACACCGGAATCGCGCAGCACCTCGACGGTCATCGCGATGTGCGGCAACGACGGCAACGGTTTGCCGTCATGGACCACGGTGATGCCCTGCTCGAAGCGGGCACCGGCCAGCAGCAGCGCCGACACGAACTGCGATGAACCGGACGCGTCGATCAGCACCGTGCCACCGCGCACCGAGCCGTTTGCGACGACGGTGAAGGGGAGAGCCTCGGCGCCCTCGGTGCGCAGTTCGACCCCGAGGTCACGCAGCGCACCGAGAACCGGCGCCATCGGACGGTTACGCGCGTGCGGGTCGCCGTCGAAGGAGACCTCGCCGTCGGCGAGAGCGGCGACCGGCGGCAGGAAGCGCATCACGGTGCCGGCGAGACCGCAGTCGATACGGGCCGGCCCGCGCAGGGCGAGTGGTTCGATCAGCCAACTCGGTTCGTCGTCGACCTCCTCCTCGATCACCTGCGTGCCGAGGCTGCGCAGGGCGTCGATCATCAGAGTCGTGTCGCGCGAGACCAGCGGACGGGTGATGCGTGAGGCGTCGGTCGCAAGTGCCGCGAGCACTGCGTACCTGTTGGTCAGGCTCTTCGAACCGGGCACCAGCACGGTGGAGTCGAGCGGGCCAGGGGCGGTCGGTGCCGGCCAGTCGCCGGTGGGAGTATGCGGATCCATCGGGTCCAACGGTAGTGCGAGAGCGCACGTGCGCGGCTCTAGGCTGGCCACATGTGTGGGCGATACGCAGCCAGCTTCAGCCCGGACGACATCGCCGACGAGTTCGATGTCGACGAGGACCGCACCGATGAGCACGCTCGATCGGTGTTGGTGAACCCACAGCAACCGCCGGCCGGTGCGCCCGACTGGAACATGGCTCCGACCAAGCAGTCGACCGTCGTGCTGACGCGTGTTCCGAAGGACGATCCCGACAACGCACCGGTCCGTCAGCTGCGCCTGCTGACGTGGGGTCTGGTGCCGTCGTGGTCGAGGGACACCAAGGTCGGTCTGCGAATGATCAACGCTCGATCGGAGACCTTGCTCGACAAGGGCGCATTCGCGAAGGCCGCGGTCGGTCGGCGGTGCCTGGTTCCGGCTGACGGTTGGTATGAGTGGCAGGTCAGTCAGACCGCGACCGACGCGAAGGTCAAGCCGCGCAAGCAGCCGTTCTTCATCCGTCGTGGCGACGGCGAGCACTGTGCGTTCGCGGGTGTCTATGAGTTCTGGCGCGACAAGAGCAAGGACGCGGACGACCCGGACGCGTGGCTCACGACGTTCTCGATCATCACCACCGCGGCCGAGGCCGGCCTCGACCGCATCCACGACCGTCAGCCGCTGGTGCTCGACCGCGAGGTGTGGCAGCACTGGCTCGACCCGGACACCAAGGACCCGGACGAGGTGCGCGCGCTGCTCGAATCGCCTCCGCCGGGCCGTTTCGAGGCGTGGCCGGTCTCGTCCGCAGTCGGTTCCGGACGCAACAACGGCGAGCAGTTGACCCTGCCGATCGGCCGGGACGAGCTTCGGGGAGTCACCGACCCGACCACCGGCGAGATCATCGGGGCGTAGCGAATGTCGGTGCAGACCAGGCTGCAGATCAAGGAGATCGACACTCCTCAGGGAGTCGGCCGAGCGCACATCGAGCGTGCGACGGATGCTCGCGGCACGGTTGTGGTGAGCCACGGTGCCGGCGGCGGGATCGAAGCGCCCGACCTGGTTGCGCTGCGTACCCTCGTTGCCGACGGTTGGAACTACGTCCGTGTCGAGCAACCCTGGCGGGTTGTCGGACGCAAGCTGGCGACGCCGCCCAGAACACTGGACGTGGCCTGGGCGCCGATCATCGCGGCGCTCACCGCGGGTCGCGGCAAGCTGCCCGGTCCGTTGGTCGTGGGCGGCCGGTCCGCCGGTGCCCGGGTCGCCTGTCGCACCGCGGTCGAGGTGGGTGCGGACGCCGTGCTGGCCCTGTCGTTCCCGCTGAGCGGGGCCGGCAAGTCCGACCGGGGCCGCGCGTGCGAGGTGCGTGGCGTGCTGGATGCCGGACTGCCGATCGCGGTGGTGCAGGGAGCAACCGACCCGTTCGGCCGTCCGGACGATTTCCACGACGAGTTCGGTGACGCGCTGCCGGTCTTCGCGTGCAAGGGGGCGCACGGCTTCAGCAAGCAGCCCGACGACGTCGTGGCTGCGGTGCGGGACTGGCTCGGCACACTCGCCCGTTGAACCGCGCGTCTGGGTCGGGTGAGGCCGGAATGATCAGGTCCCGACGGGTGTTGGCCTGAGCGTGCGGGTGAGTGCTCGCACGGGAGGAGGAAACCGAGCGTGTTTGCCGCACCCTGCGCGCCCGACGACGTGGCGTACGACGCCGCGCCCCAGCCGGCGCCCAACGGTCTCGGCCTACCGGCCAAGCCGAAGGAGACCGACCGTCAGCGGTCGGCGTTAGGCTGGACCACGATGACTCAGGATCGATCCTCCAGCACGGCGACCGTGCCAACCGACCTGCCGGACGACGTGGCCGACGGCGACGACGGTGACCGCAGCCACGAGAAGACCGCTGTCTCCGGCGGCACCGTCGACGTGGCCGCGGAATCGCCGGCCGAGCGCCTGGCTCGCTTCGAACGCGACGCGATGCCTTACCTCGACCAGCTCTACAGCGCCGCACTGCGCACCACGCGCAACCCCTCCGACGCCGAGGACCTCGTCCAGGAGACCTTCGCGAAGGCGTACGCCGCGTTCCACCAGTACAAGCCGGGAACGAACCTGAAGGCGTGGCTGTACCGCATCCTGACCAACACCTACATCAACGACTACCGCAAGAAGCAGCGGCAGCCGTTGCAGTCCGACGCCGCCGAGATCGAGGACTACCAACTCGCACGTGCCGAGGCGCACACGTCCAAGGGCCTGAAGTCCGCCGAGGCCGAGGCGCTGGACCACCTGCCCGACTCCGATGTGAAGCGCGCGTTGCAGGACATCCCGGAGGACTTCCGGTTGGCCGTCTACTTCGCCGATGTCGAAGGCTTCTCCTACAAGGAGATCGCCGAGATCATGGAAACCCCGATCGGCACCGTGATGTCGCGCCTGCACCGCGGACGCCGGATGCTGCGGGAGAAGCTCACCGACTACGCGCGTGAGCGCGGATTCATCAAGGGTGACGACGCATGATGTTCGACGGGGCCCACGGGTGCGACAGTTACCTGCAGCACCTGGGCGAGTACCTCGACGGTGAACTCACCGACGCGGAGTGCGCCGCGCTCAAGGAGCACCTGGCCGACTGCCCGCCGTGCCTGGACGAGTACCAGCGTGACGCGATCATGAAGGCGCTCGTGCGTCGCTCTTGCCAGTGCGAATCGGCGCCCGTCGCCCTGCGCACGCAGATCATGCAGCGGATCAGCATCCAGGTCACGACGGTGGAGATCCACCGCATCGACTGAAGCGGTCCGTCCGGCCTGCTTCGCCGTCAGCGGGTGGTGCCGGCGTGGGTCAGCAGGTCGACGACGTCCGGGTCGTACTCGTAGCCCATGCCCAGCGAGATCCGCTCGATGGCCTCGGCCCGCGCTTCCGGACGTCCCTGGGTGAGGTCGTCGTAGGCGTTGCACACCTTCAGGATGCGGCACTCGATCGGGACGTCCTCGCCGAACTCGCGCACATTGCGGTACGGCGTGGTCTGCTGCTCGATGATCTCGGCGACCCGTTCCATCCCGCCGAGGGTCCGGACGACTCGGGCTCCTGCGATTGCGATCGCGGCCTGGTCGGACGGTGCGGCTTCGCTGGTGGCGCCGCCCGGGATCGGGTCGGTCAATCCGAGTTGGCCCACGTCATGCATCAGTGCCGCCGTCTCCAGGTCGCGTAGCTCCCGGTCACTCAGCATCAACTGCAGGCCGACCTCGCGCGCCAGGTCACGAACCCGACGCCCGTGGCCGGTGGTGGTGTAGCCCGTGCCGTCGGTGAGCTGTCCCAGCGCGGCGATGGCGTCGTGGCGCACCCGGACGATCGCCGCCTGCCGGCGAAGAGCGGTTCGCATCAGCAACAGGGGTGAGGCCATGACCGGCACCGACCACAGATCGAGCGGGCCGAACCCCAGCGCGATCGCGACCGCGATGCCCAGTACCGCGAGCCAGACCGGGCCGATCTCGCGGGCAAGTTGTTCGCCCTGGGTGCCAAGGCGTCCCGGTGCGGCAGTGCGCAGCACGAGGAGCCCGAGGTCGACGGCGATCGCCACCAGGCCGCAAAGGGTCATCGCCAGCGCCGTGCGCCACGGATCGTCGAGCCATCCTTGAGCAGCCGAAGCCGGCGATTCGCCGTCGATGATCGGCATGTTGCGGAACAGCAGGGCGGCTGCCGTTGCGCCGATGAGGCGGCTGCCGAGCATCGCCAACGAGGTGCGGCCTTGACCCAGCAACGAGGACAAACCCACCCCGACCATCGTTCCGACCGCGAGGGCGACGACCACCAGAGCGGTGCCGGTCAGGTCATTCTGAGCGGTCGACAACGGAGTCAGCACCATCGCCAGTCCGATGGACGGCGCCAGTGGCGATGCGTCCATGCCGCTGGGCAGTCGAAGATGCAGCGGGACGACCAGGGCGAGCGCGATGGTCATCACGCCCAGACGCCAACCCGCGTCGGCAAGTGCCTGTGCCGGATTGAGGGCGAGCGTGGCAGCCGCGACGAGCAGCACGACCGCGCTCAGCACAACGATCGCGCGATCGACCAGCGGCTGACGACTCCTCATCCCACGGCACCCTCGTGGACCCCCAACGGGGACGGCGAGGCGAGTTTCTGGATGATCTGCTCAGGCAGGGTTCCGCCGGCTGCAGCGGACATGCCCTGACGGGCGGCCGGGTCGAGTTCGTCGCGTCGGGCAACGGCCTCGATGCACTCGCAGATCAGCGTGGAATCGACGCCTGCGTCGCGGCCGAGCTCCATGAGCCGGTGCTCGAGCATCGACGCCAGCGCATCGGCGGTGGCCAGCACCCCTGTCACCGACGTGTTGCCCGGCGCACCCAGTGGGTCGGACTGGGTGGCGATGACCTTCCGGACGCTGCTCAGGAAGTCGACGCCGTCGAGCAGGCCTGCTCCGCTACGGGCGGACTCACGGTCGACGGTGATGATGTTCGGGCGATCGGGGTCGATGGTGCCCAGGTGGTGCAGGCGTGCTGCATGGCGGACGTCCTGGACGTCGGCTTCGGACAAACCGCGCACATTGCCGATCTCCTCCGCGATCACCATCACGAGCTCGCCGTGGCGGCGAGACCCCGGACGGTGGAGTTCGAGGGCGGACACCAGCGCCTCGACGGCGTGGTCGACGTTGGATGCCTCGGCGGCGAGGGAGGAGTAGGCCCATTGCGCCAGCAGCAGCGGAGGTGCCATGACCAGGACCGTGAACGGCCCGATGCGAGCACCGACCCACAGCACCACGATCAGGTAGGAGATGAGGCCGCCGATCAGGAACAGTAGGGCACTGTTCTCGCCGAAGTCGCGCAGCGAGCGCGAGAACGGGACGCCCGCAGTCACCTGAATGACCAGGCTCAGCAGCAGAGCATTGGCAAGCATCATGACCAGCGTCATGACTCCCATCGGCACGATCAACGCCTCCGTGTGCATGTTCAGCCAGGTTGTTCGGTCGATGGCGGACCCGGTGAGTCCGCCGAAGGCCAACCCGCCGACCATGCCCATCCAGCCGGTCATCACTGCATTGAAGGCTCGAACCGGCGCCGGAAGGCGACCTACTGCGAAACCTGTAGCGATGAACCCGACTACGCACGCGCCGAGAGGACCGCAAAGGACAGCAGCGACACCGACAAGGGTCGAGGTCAGCGACATCGAGGAGAACCGCTGCACCAGAGATGCGAAGGTCTCTGCAACCCAGGCAATCGCGACCAGGAGCAGGAGGCTCAGCGGGTCATCGATCGGGATCCCGAGATGGACGCAAGCGGCGCAGGCCATCGTGAGTGTGACAGCAAGGACTGCTGTAACAGGCGTAGCGCTGCCCAAGGCAGCGCTACGCGGGTCGTGCTTTGCAGCGTCCGAAGACTGAGTGTCAGGAACGCTGGAAGTCACAGCTGAATCAGCCGGTGGGCGGACGCCATCCGACAACGGGGGTAGGGGAGGTCGTCTGCCCGCCGGACAGCATGGCGGCAAGCAGTTCGAGGAAGGCGTTCATAGATGGTCCACCTGAATGCTGTAGTCATGCGCTCGGTCGAGCGCAGTCCTTCATTATGCCATGTGTCACACATCCTTGAACAGATGTTCAGGCTGGGTGACCTGCAGTGAACGTCAGGTGATTTCTGCCTCCGGGTGCCGGTGTGGGAGACTGACGGAGTTTGCCGGGCCTGCCCGGCCATTGGACGACATTCAGGAGCAGACCATGAGCAAGCGCGGTCGTAAGCGTCGTGCGCGCAAGGGCAAGGGTGCCAACCACGGCAAGCGTCCCAACGCCTGAGCGAATCGCACAAACATGACGAAGGAGCGGTGCATCTGCACCGCTCCTTCGCCGTTCCTGCCGGTCGCACGTCAGGTCGTGCGTGGGGCGTGCTTGCCGGACGACCCGACCTCGTCGTGGGTGTGGTCCTCGAACGGGTCCGGGTCGTACGCCTGGACGCGTGGGTCGTCCTGGTCGGACCCGATCCTGAACATGACGAAGGGGCACGACCGCGACGGTCGTGCCCCTTCGAACCGGGAGCGGTGCTCAGGCCTTCTTGGTCTCCCAGAAGATGCGATCGATCTCGGCGATCTTGGCGAGGAGGTCGTCGGCGACCTTCTCGTCCAGCTCACCCTTGGTGCCGCTGGCGCCGGCGAGCTTGGTGGCCTCGTTGACGAGGGTGTGCAGCTCGGGGTACTTCTCGAAGTGCGGCGGCTTGAAGTAGTCGGTCCACAGCACCCAGAGGTGGTGCTTGACCAGCTCGGAGCGTTGTTCCTTGATCAGGATCGCGCGGGTGCGGAAGTCCGGGTCGTCGTTGTCGGCGACCTTCTTGATGATGGCCTTGATCGACTCGGCCTCGATGCGGGCCTGAGCGGGGTCATAGACGCCACAAGGCAGGTCGCAGTGGGCGCTGACCTCGACGGTGGGGGCGATGAAACGGCGGAACATGAAAGTCCTTCCCGTGGGTTTTCGCTGGGCGTGGCCCACTCGGCAGCAGCCGAGCAAGCCCTGTCGAGATCGAACTTACTCCGCGCGGCGACCGAGCGGGCGGCGGGGCAACGGTCGTCCGCCGATCACCGCGGCGACCATCCCGCAGGACGCGATGGCGCCGACCGTTCGGGAGTCTGTGCCCTCGGCAGGGTTGTCGCTCTCGACCCACCATCCGTCCGGTGTCTCACCGCGGACCCGCTTGACGGCCAGCGGACGCGGACCGGCCGGTGACGGTGGTAACTGCACCAGGTGGACGCGTCCGGGACGGGGACGGGCGCCGTACAGCACCAGTAGCCGGTCGCCGTCCTGATAGGTGGGCAACATGGATCGGCCTCGCACGATGGCGAGGCCGATCTTGAAGCGGGACAACGACATTCGCGTGCCGCTCAGCCCTTGGTGAGGTTGGGTGCGTCGGGCTCCGGTGTCGGCGATTCGTCCTGCTCGGCAAGGATGCGACGCAGAAAGGTGCGGGTGCGTTCGTGCTGTGGGCGGGCGATGATCTCGCGTGGCTCTCCTTGCTCGACCACCACGCCGGCGTCCATGAAGACGACACGGTCGGCGACGTCACGGGCGAACGCGATCTCGTGGGTCACCACGATCATCGTCATCCCGCCTTGCGCCAGCTCGCGCATCACGTCGAGCACCTCGCCGACAAGTTCGGGGTCGAGCGCAGAGGTCGGCTCGTCGAACAGCATCAACTTGGGGCGCATCGCGAGAGCGCGGGCGATCGCGACCCGCTGCTGCTGGCCACCCGACAACTGCGCGGGGTAGTGGTCGCAGCGGTCGCCAAGACCCACCCGCTCGAGCAATGTGCGTGCCTCGTCGCGTGCCTGCTTCTTGCCGACACCCTTGACGTGCACCGGCGCCTCGGCGACGTTTTCCAGCGCCGTCATGTGTGGGAACAGGTTGAATCGCTGGAAGACCATCCCGATCTCGCGACGCTGGTCGGCGATCTTCCTGTCGGGTAGGTGGTGCAGCGTGCCACCGCGATCCTCGTACCCCATGAGGTCGCCGTCCACCCAGATGCGTCCACCGTTGATGGACTCCAACTGGTTGATGCAGCGCAGGAACGTGGTCTTGCCCGAACCCGACGGACCGAGCAGGCAGACCACCTCGCCCTCGCGGACGTCGAGGTCGATGCCCTTGAGCACCTTGTTGTCGCCGAAGCGTTTGGTCACGTTGACCGCGTGGACGAGCGGCTGCGCGTGGGTGCCGGTGGTCATGCGGATCCCTTGCCGATCATCGTGAGCTTTCGTGAGCTGTTCGTCTGGGTGCCGTAGCCGCGTCCGAAGCGTCGCTCCAGGAAGTACTGGCCGACCATCAGGATGGAGCAGATGATCAGGTACCACAGGAATCCGGCGACATACGCGGGCATGATTCGGCCGGTGTTGTTGGCCACCTGGGTGACTTGGAACCAGAGCTCGTTGGACACCGGCACTGCCACGAGCAGTGAGGTGTCCTTGACCATCGCGATCGTCTCGTTGCCGGTCGGCGGGACGATCACGCGCATCGCCTGCGGGAGCACGACGCGACGCATGGTCTTGCCGTTGCTCATGCCGAGTGCCTGAGCGGCCTCGGATTGCCCCTTGTCGACCGACAGGATGCCGGCCCGCGCGATCTCGGCCATATAGGCGGCTTCTGACAGGCCGAGCCCGAGAATGCCGACTGCGATTCCGTTGGACAACGCGTTGACGTCGATCGAGCCGAACACCAGCGGGGTGTCGATTCCGAAGATCTGCTGCGCGAACGGAATGCCGACGTCGAGCCTGGGGTAGAGGAATCCGGCGCCCACGCCGAGCATCACCAGCAGGACGAGGCGGGGGACGGCGCGGAAGAACCAGGTGTAGGCGAAGGCGACGCCGCGAAGGACGGGGTTGCCCGACAGTCGCATGACCGCCAGCAGGATGCCCAGAGTGACGCCGAGAACCATCGCGCCGATCGTGCAGACGATCGTGCCCTGTACCAGGCCACGCAGGACGGGGCTGAAGTTCATCACGTTCGGGACGAACTCAAGATTCCACCGGTCGTTGGTGAGCAACGAGCTCACGAACATCGCGACCAGAATCAAGATGACCGCGACGGCGACGAAGCGCCAAGGGTGCCGGACCGGCCGGGCGTTGATCTCGCCCGGCCGGTCGTCGTTGTGTGTCTGAGTGGTCATCAGACCGAGGGGTTGACCGCGAAGTCGTCGATGGCGCCGCCGTCGACCTTCCACTTCTTGAGGATCTGGTCGTAGGTGCCGTCCTTCTTGATGGCCTTCAAGCCTTCGACAAGCACGTTGCCGAACTCGTTCTGGTCCTTCTTGACCACGTAGCCGTAGGGGGCGGTGTCGTAGTTCTCACCGAGCAGTTCGAGCTTGTCGCCACTCTTGTTGACGGCGTCGACCGAGACCGGGAGGTCTGCCACCATCGCGTCGGCCTTGCCTGCGGACAGGTTCAGCGTTGCCTTGCTCTGGTCCTGTTCGATGAGCAGCTTGATCTCACCCTTGCCGCCAGTGGTGCACTTCTTGCTACGGGCCTGCATGTCGGTGACCTGGACGGTGCCCTTCTGGACGGTGACCGTCTTTCCGCAGGCGTCGTCGGGCGAAATCTTCTTCGGGTTGCCCTTCGGCACGACCCACTGGCTGCCGGCCTTGAGGTAGCTCACCATCGTGACCTGCTGCATGCGCTCCTTGTTGATGGTGAACGAGGAGACGCTCATGTCGTACTTGCCGGATCCGACACCGAGGATGAGCGAGTCGAAGCCGCCGTTGACGTACTTCGCCTTGAGTCCCAGCTTGCTGAGTACCGCGTCGAGTAATTCGATGTCCATTCCGACGATCGTCTTGCCGTCGGTGTCGAAGTACTCATTGGGCGGGTAGGACGCATCGGTACCGATAGTCAGCGTGCCCTTGCTCTTCAGGGCAGCCGGCACCTTGTCGGCGAGCGAGGTGTCCTTGGCGACGCTCTTCACCGACTCTTTTGCGCTGCTGGTGCCCTCCTCGAGGCTGTCCGAACCGCAGGCGGTGAGACCGAAGGTGAGAGCGACCGCTGTGGCCAGAGCGATACGTGAACGCGAGTGGACCAGTGCCATGGTGGAACTCCTTGCAGATCGACGACCCGAGCGGGCCCGAATGTGCGCAGATCTTCGCACCGTTGCCGTGCAGTCGCTTCGGATTCGCCGAAAGTGTGATGCCTCTGTGACCGCCTGTTCGTCCGGTCGCCGACCGGACGGTGCCGCTGGCGCAGCGGCGAGCACTCACCGCCCGAGCCCGCGAACTCGTGCGCGATTGTCCGCCGTGTCGCAGCGACCGTTGTTCAGCGCAGCGAGTTGCGGTAGTTGAGGCAGTCTTCGTAGGTGGGCAGCAGGCCTTGTGCTTCGGCGTCGGCGAGGGTGGGTGCGGCGTTGTCTTTGGGGGAGAGGGTGGGTTCGATTCCGTCGGGGAGGGTTAGGGCGATGGTGGGGTCGAGGGGGTGGATGCCGTGTTCGCGTTCGGGGTTGTAGACGGCGGAGCAGAGGTAGACGGCGGTGGTGTCGTCCTGCAGTGCGCAGAATGCGTGGCCGAGTCCTTCGGACAGGTAGACGGCTTTGCGGGAGTCGCTGTCGAGCAGGACGCAGTCCCATTGGCCGTAGGTGGGGGAGCCGACGCGGATGTCGATGATGTAGTCGATGAGGGCGCCGGAGGCGGCGGTGATGTATTTGGCTTGTGAGGGTGGTACGTCGGCGTAGTGGATGCCGCGGACGGTGCCGGCGCTGGAGACGGAGATGTTGGTCTGCAGGACCTGCATCTGGTGGCCGAGGTGTTCGGCGAGTTTGTCGGCGCGGAAGCCTTCCATGAATACGCCGCGGTCGTCGGGGAACTGGCGCGGGGTGATGACGTAGGCGCCTTCGATGGCGAGGGGTTCGATGTTCATCGGGCGAGTCGTCCTTCGCGTCGGGGTTCGGCGAGGATGCGGTGTAGGTAGAGGCCGTATCCGCTTTTGGTGAGGTCGTCGGCGTGTTGTCGCAGAGTGCTGTCGTCGAGCCAGCCGTTGTGCCAGGCGATTTCTTCGATGCACCCGATTTTGAGTCCTTGTTGTTCTTCGACGACGTGAACGAATTGGGAGGCGGACATGAGGCCGTCGAAGGTGCCGGTGTCGAACCAGGCGGTGCCGCGGGGTAGGACGGTGACTTGCAGGGTGCCTTGTTGGAGGTAGGCGTCGTTGATGCCGGTGATCTCGAGTTCGCCGCGGGTGCTGGGTTGTAGGTTGCGGGCGATGTCGATGACGTTGTTGTCGTAGAAGTAGAGACCGGGGACGGCGTAGTTCGATTTGGGGTAGGTGGGTTTTTCCTCGATGGACACGGCGCGCATGTGTTCGTCGAACTCCACGACGCCGTAGGCGGTGGGGTTGGGGACGTGGTACGCGAAGATGAGCCCGCCGGTGAGGTTCTTGTGGTCGCGTAGGCGGGTGCCGAGTCCAGTGCCGTGAAAAATGTTGTCGCCCAGGACGAGGGCGACGTTGTCCTTGCCGATGAAGTCAGCACCGATGATGAAGGCTTGGGCGAGGCCGTCGGGTGAGGGTTGTACGGCGTAGGTCAGCTCGATGCCCCATTGGGATCCGTTGCCGAGCAGGCGTTGGAACTGGTCGGCGTCGTGGGGTGTGGTGATGATCAGGATTTCGCGGATGCCGGCCATCATCAGGGTTGACAGCGGGTAGTAGATCATCGGTTTGTCGTAGATCGGCATGAGTTGTTTGCTGATGCCGCGAGTGATCGGGTGCAGTCGTGTGCCCGACCCGCCAGCGAGAATGATTCCCTTCACCCGCGGCAGTCTATGGGTTGGCCGGTAAGCTTGCGCGGGCGTCTGTTCCGGCGTCGAGTCGAGCGTGGAGTGGGGCATTTTTCGTGCGGATCGTGGTGACCGGTGGGGCGGGGTTCATCGGCAGCAATTTTGTTCAGCTGACGCGGCGGACGCGGCCGGATGTGCGGGTCACGGTGTTGGACAAGTTGACCTATGCGGGGTCGAAGGCGTCCCTGGACGGTGTGCTGGATGAGGTCGAGTTCGTCCAGGGCGATATCGCGGATGCTGACCTGGTGAACGGTGTGGTGGCGGGTGCGGATGCGGTGGTGCATTTCGCGGCGGAGTCACACAACGACAATTCGTTGGCTGACCCGCGCCCGTTTCTGGATACGAATGTGATCGGCACGTACACGTTGTTGGAAGCGGTCCGTGCGCATGGGGTGCGGTATCACCACATTTCGACCGATGAGGTGTACGGCGATCTGGAGTTGAATGACCCGGGCCGGTTCACCGAGGCCACGGCGTACAACCCCTCCTCGCCGTATTCGTCGACCAAGGGTGCGTCGGATTTGTTGGTGCGGGCGTGGGTTCGGTCGTTCGGGGTGCAGGCCACGATCTCGAACTGTTCGAACAATTACGGTCCGCGTCAGCATGTGGAGAAGTTCATTCCGCGGCAGATCACGAACCTGATCGATGGGGTGCGTCCGAAGCTGTACGGGCACGGTTTGAATGTGCGCGACTGGATCCATGTCGATGATCACAACAGTGCGGTGTGGGCGATCTTGGATCGTGGCCGGATCGGTGCGACGTATCTGATCGGTGCTGATGGTGAGGTGAACAACCTGGACGTGGTGCGCAAACTGTTGGTGCTGTTCGGGCAAGAGCCGGACGCGTTCGATCAGGTGACCGACCGGGCCGGGCACGACCTGCGGTACGCGATCGATTCCACCCTGCTGCGCACCGAACTGGGGTGGGAACCGACCTACCGCAGCTTCGATCAGGGTTTGGCCGCGACGGTCGAGTGGTACCAGGCCAACGAAGCCTGGTGGCGTCCGGTGAAGCAAGCGGTCGAGGACAAGTACGCCCGCACCCAACAGGTTCTGTCCACCGGCACTTCGACCGGCACTTCCCCGGGTCCCATGGGTGCAGATCGATGAGGTGGGTGTTGCTGGGCGGGCACGGGATGCTCGGTCAGGACCTGCAGTCGGTGTTGGCGCAGGCGGGAGAGCATTTTTGGGCTCTGGGCAGTGCGGACTGCGATATCCGGGTTCCGGGAGCGGTGACGCACGCGGTGCGGGACGCTGACGTGGTGGTGAACTGTGCGGCCTGGACCGCGGTCGACAAGGCCGAGGAGCACGAGGCTGAGGCGTTCATGATCAACGCGGTCGGCGCGCACAACGTCGCGGTCGCGTGCGCGGCTGCCGGTGTCCGGCTGGTGCATGTCTCGACCGACTACGTGATGCCCGGTGACGGTGACCAGCCGTGGCCCGAGGACGCGCCGCAAGCACCCGCTTCGGCATACGGTCGTACGAAGGCCGCGGGCGAATGGGCTGTGCGGCAAGCAAGTCCGGACGCCTATGTGGTTCGGACGGCGTGGTTGTACGGCGCCGGTGGGGGCAACTTCGTCAAGACCATGCTGCGGCTGGCCGGTGAACGCGACACGTTGACCGTCGTCGCGGACCAGGTCGGGCAGCCGACCTGGACCCGTGACCTGGCCGAACTCATCGTCCGACTCGTGAATTCCGGGGCCCCGGGTGGCTATTACCACGGCACCAGTTCCGGCTCGACCTCCTGGCACCGGTTCGCGCAGGAGATCTTCACCCTGTCCGGCCTCGACGCCCGACGGGTCACTCCGATCACCACCGATCAGTTTCCGGTACCGGCACCCCGTCCCGCGAACAGCGTCCTGGGCCACGACGTGTTCGACGCGAACGGGATCGAGCCCATCGGCCCCTGGAACGAACGCCTGGCCGCCGCACTGCCGGTCGTGACACCGGGCACGTGAGGGATGAACGGCCCCGTATGACGACCTTGGGCGAGCGAACGGTCACCGGTTCCACGCACATCAACTGGCGCCGGTCCCTTCAAGCACGTCTGCTGGCCGGCGACGTGCTCGGGATCGCACTGGCGATGTGGTTGGCAGTCGTCGTGCGCTTCGGCGATCCACGCGGTGCGAAGGTCGCCGGGCTCGGCGACCTGTCGTACAGCCAGACCGGCATCGCGCTCGGGTTGGCGTGGTTGATCGCGATCGCAGCGTTCGGCGGTTACAGCATGAAGGTCGTGGCCGTCGGCTCGACCGAATACCGCGACCTGGCCCGTGCGACGTGGGCGTTGTTCGGCGGTGTGGCGATCTTCGCGACGCTGTTCAAGGTCGCGTTCGCCCGCGGTTTCCTTGCTGTGGCCTTCCCGCTCGGTCTGATCCTGTTGTTGATCGGACGGGTCGTGCAGCGCCGGGTGCTGGTCCGGCGTCGGGGGCGTGGGGAGTGGGTCGAGCGGGCGCTCGTGGTCGGTTCACCGGTCGAGGTCCGCTACGTCGTCGACACCGTCCGGCGAACCCCGATCGCCGGTTATGAGGTCGTGGCGGTCGCGACCGCAGGTCAGTCCCGTGAGTTCCGGTTGGCCGACGGCAGCGTACTGCCCGAGGTCGGCCGGCCGGAGGACGCCGCGAGGGCGGCGATGGTGGTCGGTGCCGATGTCGTCGTGGTCGCCGGTCAAAGTTCCACCGGTCCGACCTTCCTGCGTGATCTCGGCTGGGATCTCGAAGAGACCAAGTGCAATCTGGTGCTCGCCAGCCGCATGACCGACATCGCCGGTCCGCGAATCCACTGGAAGCCGGTCGAGGGTCTGCCGTTGATCAGCGTGGAGATGCCGCGCTACACCGGGATGAAGTACGTCGGAAAGCGAGCTTTCGACCTCGTCGTCGGGCTCTGCATGCTGCTGTTGGCGGCTCCGATCATGATCGTGACCGCACTTGCGGTGAAGCTCGAGGACCACGGTCCCGTGTTCTACCGGCAGGAGCGCGTGGGGGTCAACGGCTCCCGTTTCCGGATGACGAAGTTCCGCTCGATGGTCACCGATGCCGAGGCCCGCCTGCAGTCGTTGCACGAGGAGCATGACGGCAACGAGATGCTGTTCAAGATGAGGGACGACCCGCGTGTCACGCGCACCGGCAAATTCATCCGCCGTTACTCCATCGACGAACTGCCGCAGCTGTTCGACGTGATCCGTGGGCACATGTCGTTGGTCGGCCCCCGTCCGCCGTTACCCGCCGAAGTCGAGTCCTACGACCAGCACGTGCATCGACGGCTGTACGTGAAGCCCGGCATCACCGGGCCGTGGCAGGTGGGTGGACGCTCCAACCTGACCTGGGACGAGAGTGTGCGCAAGGACCTGTACTACGTGGAGAACTGGTCGATGACCGGTGACCTGCTCATCCTCGTGAAGACAGTACGCGCCGTCCTGGCGAAGGACGGCGCGTACTGATCGAGCGTGATCGGGCGGTCAGGCTCAGAGGTCGAGCCAGGACTGCCAGCCGGCGTGCAGCACCAGCCAGGCGATGAGACCGTAGCCGGCCTGCCCGGGCAGGCCGTCGGGTGATGCAGCAAGATCGGACTGCCACTGGTCGTGCCCGAGCAACGGGCGGAAGCAGTCGACGTAGGTGACGCCGCGGCGTGAACAGACGTCCGCCTGCGCATCGACCAGCAGCTGCAGGCGCTCGTTGAACTCGTTGTCCTGGGTGGGCGCCGGCCCGACGACGAAGGTCGCGATGGCCGCGGACGACGCGTCGTCCAGGATGTTGGCGAGGTTCAGGCGCGAGCGTGCCGTCGAGAGGTCCTGGCCAATGTCGCCCGCACCGAAACCGATGACCAGGCGCCGCTCGTTCGCGGTGCGCCATCGCGGTTCGGACTCCTGTTGCCACCGGGCGAGAACCTCGGTCGAACTGTCGCCACGGACGCCCAGGTTGTACGCGGCCAGGTCGACCCCGGCGTGCGGGGTGCGGGCCACGACCCGCGAAACCCAACCGAGCGCCTTGGGGTCGCCGAGTCCTGCTACGTACTCGTCGCCGACAAAGCACACGCCGACCCGGCGTGGACCCTCGACCACCTGGAACTCGGCGCTCGGGTTGAACTCCGGCTGACGCCGTTCGTCGTTCTGGGTCACTCGATCCTCACTCGTCATTCGTCGTCATCCAGGCGAGCCAACCATGTTGCCAGCCGTTCGACCGGCACTTCGAACTCCGGGTTGAGGTCGACGAAAGCGCGCAGCTGATCGGCCAACCATTCCAGGCTGACCTCTTCCTCGCCACGCCGACTCGCCAATTCTTCGATTCCGCGGTCGGTGAAGTACATCCGTACTCGGCCGTTCCGGTCAGCGGTCGAACGCCGAAGCGACCAACTCGGCCAGCTGGGCCGCGTGACGCTTGGGCGATCCGGTCGCCGGCGATGCCGCGGCAGCACGTGACACGACGCGCAGTGCGCGGGTCTCGCCGAACTCGGCCAGAGCTTCCGGCAGGTTGAGCGCCATGAACGGCCACGCACCTTGGTTCTTGGGCTCGTCCTGCACCCACACCAGCTCGGCGTTCGGGTACTGGCCGATGATCTCGGCGATCTCCTTGGCGGGAATGGGAGCCAACTGCTCGACCCGAACGATCGCGGTCTTGGTGTCGCCACGCTTCTCGCGCTCGGCTTCCAGGTCGTACACGACACGCGCCGATGCCAGCAGCACCCGGTCGACCTGCGAGGCCTCGGGCTTGGTGGCGTCCGGCAGCACCGGCTGGAAGACACCGCTGGTGAACTCCTCGGGGCTGCTGGTCGCCGCCTTCAGGCGAAGCAGTTGCTTGGGCGTGAACACGATCAGCGGACGGCGCGGACGCGCGTACGCCTGGCGACGCAGGAGGTGGAAGTAGCTCGCCGGCGTGCTCGGGTAGGCGATCGTCATGTTGTCCTCGGCGAACATCTGCAGGAACCGCTCGATGCGGGCCGAGCTGTGGTCGGGACCCTGACCCTCGTAGCCGTGCGGCAGCAGCAGCACGACAGACGAGCGCTGCGCCCACTTCTGCTCCGAGGAGGAGATGAACTCGTCCATGATCGTCTGGGCGCCGTTGGCGAAGTCACCGAACTGAGCCTCCCAGAGCACCAGCGCATCCGGACGCTCGACGGAGTAGCCGTACTCGAACCCGAGTGCGGCGTACTCCGACAGCAGGGAGTCATACACCCAGAACCAGGCCTGGTCGGGGGACAGGTAACGCAGCGGCGTCCATTCGTTGCCGTTGACCTTGTCGATGAGGACGGCGTGACGCTGCACGAAGGTGCCGCGACGGCTGTCCTGGCCGGCGAGGCGCACGGGGATGCCTTCCATCATCAACGAGCCGAAGGCGGCCAATTCGCCCATGGCCCAGTCGATCCCGCCCTTGTGGACCATCTCGTTGCGGCGGTCCATGAGCTTGGCGATCTTCGGGTGGACGGTGAAGCCCTCCGGCGGCTTGACCCAGGTCTCACCGATCTTGTGCAGGTCGGACTCGCTGATCGCCGTCGAGCGGTTGCGCCCGTCGACCGTCGCGTCGTCGGCCGTCTGCGCGGACGGACGCTCCAGGCCACCGTGGCCCTCGGCGTCGGTGCCGGTCGAGGCGTCAGGGGTTGAGGGGGCGGCGGCCTGCTTCTTGGCCTCCTTGGTCTCCACGAACACCCGCTCCAGCTGCTGCTGGTAGTCGCGCAGGGCGGCCTCGGCCTCGTCCGGGGTGATGTCACCGCGGCCGATGAGGGCCTCGGTGTACAGCTTGCGGACGCTGCGCTTGGCCTCAATGAGGTTGTACATCAGCGGCTGTGTCATCGAGGGGTCGTCGCCCTCGTTGTGGCCACGGCGGCGGTAGCACACCATGTCGATGACGACGTCCTTGTGGAAGCGCTGACGGAACTCGTACGCCAGCTCGGCGACGCGCACGCACGCCTCCGGGTCGTCGCCGTTGACGTGGAAGATCGGCGCCTGGATCATCCGGGCGACGTCGGTCGAGTAGGTCGACGAACGCGACTGCGACGGCGCGGTGGTGAAACCGACCTGGTTGTTGATCACGACGTGGATCGTGCCGCCGGTGCGGTACCCGCGCAGCTGGCTCAGGTTCAGCGTCTCGGCCACCACACCCTGACCGGCGAACGCAGCATCACCGTGCAGCAGGATCGGCAACACGGTGAACGCGGTGCCGGCAAGGTTGATGCGGTCCTGCTTGGCGCGCGCGATGCCTTCCAGCACCGGGTTGACGGCCTCCAAGTGGGAGGGGTTGGCGGCGAGGTAGACCTTGGTCTTGTTGCCCGCGTCGGAGACGAACTCGCCCTCGGTGCCCAGGTGGTACTTCACGTCGCCCGACCCCTGCACCGAGTTGGGGTCCTGGGTGCCCTCGAACTCACGGAAGATCTGGCCGTAGGACTTGCCGGCGATGTTGGCCAGCACGTTCAGGCGTCCGCGGTGCGGCATACCGATGCAGATCTCGTCGAGACCCTCGTCGGCGGCCTCGCACATGATGCGGTCCATCAGCGCGATGACCGACTCGCCGCCCTCGAGGCTGAAGCGCTTCTGGCCGACGAACTTGGTCTGCAGGAAGGTCTCGAACGCCTCTGCGGCGTTGAGCTTACGCAGGATGCGCAGCTGCTCGGCCGAGGTCTGCTTCTCGTAGGGCACCTCGACCTTGCCCTGGATCCACTGGCGTTGCTCGGGGTCCTGGATGTGCATGTACTCGATACCCACGCCGCGGCAGTACGAGTCGCGCAGGATGCCCAGCACCTTGCGCAGCTTCAGGAACGGCTCGCCGCCGAACCCTCCGGTGGGGAAGGTGCGGTCGAGGTCCCACAGCGTCAGGCCGTGGTTGGTGATGTCGAGGTCGGGGTGACGACGCTGCTTGTACTCCAGCGGGTCGGTGTCGGCCATCAGGTGCCCGCGCACCCGATAGGCGTGGATCAACTCGTGCACGCGGGTGACCTTGTTGATGTCGTCGTCGTGGCTGGTGTCGATGTCGCGCACCCAACGGACCGGCTCGTACGGGATCCGCATCGCCTGGAAGATGTCGTCGTAGAACCCGTCCTCGCCCAGCAGCAGCTGGTGGACGACCTTCAGGAACTCACCCGAGACCGCACCCTGGATGATGCGGTGGTCGTAGGTGCTGGTCAGCGTCAGGACCTTGCTGACCGCATTCTTGTTCAGGGTGTTGAGGCTGGCGCCCTGCCACTCGGCGGGGTACTCCAGCGCACCGGCTCCGATGATCGCGCCGGCGCCCTTCATCAGGCGCGGCACCGAGTGCACGGTGCCGATGCCGCCCGGGTTGGTCAGGGTGATCGTGGTGCCCTGGTAGTCCTCGAGTGTGAGGGTGTTGGTGCGCGCCTTACGCACCATGTCCTCGTACGCCGTCCAGAACTGCACGAAGTCCATCGCTTCGGCGTTCTTGATGTTCGGGACGACCAACGTGCGGGTGCCGTCGTCCTTCGCCAGGTCGATCGCCAGGCCGAAGTTGACGTGGCCCGGGCGCACCAGCACCGGCTTGCCCTTGTCGTCGGTGGCCAGCGCGTTGTTCATGTCGGGAACGAGCTTGAGCGCCTTGACGATCGCGTACCCGAGCAGATGGGTGAAGCTCACCTTCCCGCCGCGGCTGCGGGCGAGATGGTTGTTGATGACGATGCGGTTGTCGATGAGCAGCTTCGCCGGCACCGAGCGGACGCTGGTCGCGGTCGGCACCTCCAGGCTCTGCTCCATGTTGGTGACGATGCGGGCGGCGACACCCTTCAACGGCACCTTCTCGTCCTCGGCGTCGACGGACTGGACCGGAGCAACGCCACCGTCACGGGAGATCGGGCGGGCGTTGGACAGCTCGTGCTGCTTGGGGTCGAGGGTCGGCACCCGGCCGGGGTTGCGGTCGGAGCGGGACTTCTCCGTCTTGGCCTGCGGAGCGGCGGACGGGTCGGCGTCGGCGGCCTTGGAATCGCCCGGCTGGACGTTTTCGGCGTTGCCCTCGGCGGACCGAGCCTTGTCCCTCTCGGAGCTGTTCGCGGAAGCGTCCTTCGACGGCTTCGCAGCGGCCTTCTCGCCGTTCTTGTCCGCAGTGTTCTCGGCGGTCTTCTCGGCGCTGCCGTTCGAGGAGCTCTTGGACGAGCCGTTGCTCGAGCCGGACTCGGCACTCGGTTCGTAGTCGGCGAAGAAACTCCACCAGGCCTTGTCGACCGAGTTCTTGTCCTGCAGGTACTGCTCGTAGAGCTCGTCGACCAACCACTCGTTGGGGCCGAAGCTTGCGAGCGGCTCGGAAGGCTGGGACACGCTGATGCGCCTCTTTCGTTTGTGTCGCCGATCGAATCGCCCGTGTGGGGTGACACACAGACGAACCCCAGCCTACGCCTGCAGGCTGGGGTTCGCCCGTGTGGGTCGAGTGCTGTTGCGTTGTGTCTCAGGTGACGTCGCGGCGGTTGGTCAACCACGTCCCGATGGCCACGAAGACGGCCGCGTAGAGCAGCAACATCAGCGTGCCCTGCCACCAGTTCAGCATCACGCTCTCGGGGTCGCCGGTGTACCCACCGAGGACCGCATTGGTGGCCTGACTCGGGAAGAACTTCACCACGTCGCGGCCACCGTCGATCAGTGTGCCGACCACCGACAGGATCGGTTCGAGGATGAACGCGATGCCGACGCCGACCAGGATCGCGGCGACCTGGTTGGGGATCATCACACCCAGGCCGAGGCCGATGAGCGCCCAGAGGCCGAGTACGAGCAGCACCAGCAGGAGCGAACGGGTGAGCGTGCCTGCTTCGGGGAACGCCTGCATCCCACGCGCCGACAGGATCGTCGCGCCGGTGATGACCGATCCGGCGAGGAACACCAGGCCGTACAGCACACCGAAACCGAGCAGCGCGATCACCTTCGAGGCGATCATGACCGGACGTCGTGGTTCGGCCAACAGCGTGCCGGTGATCGTCTTGTGCCGATACTCCGAGCCGATCGTCATGATGCCGATGACCATCAGGAACACGTATCCGAAGCCGACACCGCTGGT
The DNA here is from genome assembly GCF_054778255.1 of Yimella radicis. Classification (NCBI taxonomy): domain Bacteria; kingdom Bacillati; phylum Actinomycetota; class Actinomycetes; order Micrococcales; family Dermacoccaceae; genus Yimella; species Yimella radicis. The sequence goes on along the minus strand of NZ_BAAGZR010000010.1, from coordinate 117,432 downwards.
GTAGGTGTTGATCGCGATCTGCAGGGGTGTGAACGTCGGCATCCCTTCCTGATCGGAGTCGGTCTGGGAGATCGAGCCGAACAGCAACGCGAACAGCGCCCCGCACAGGAACAACGCGATCGCCATCCCCCACCACAGGCGGGTCGTCATCAGTTTCTGGATCTCTGCCTTGATCGCGCGGCCCATCAGCGCACGCCCCCTTCTGTCGGAGCCTGGTCCTGCGGTGCGCCGGCCCCCGTTTCGGGGCCGGGCGGGTCACCCAGGTTGCGGTTGCGCGCGGTGCCCTGGCTGGTGAGTTCGAAGAACAGTGCTTCGAGGTCGGCGCGCTGACGGGCGAGTTCGTGCACCGGCACGCGTGCCTGGAACGCGACGTCACCGACCGCGGCGGGGTTGTCGCTGTAGGCCACCACGATCCCCGCCTCCTCGCCGGGCTCGACCCGGAAACCGGACGCGGTGAGCGCCTCGGCCAGTTCACGGGCGCCGGGCGTGCGCACGCGCACCTTCGGTTCGCCGCGTAGTTCGTCGATCTGCCCCTGGCGGATCAGCTTGCCGTTGGCCAGGATGATCACGTCGTCCACGGTCTGTTCGACCTCGGACAGCAGGTGGCTGGAGACCAGGATGGTCTTGCCCTCGGCCGCCAGGTGGCGCAGGAACCCGCGCAGCCAGCGGATGCCCTCGGGATCCAGACCGTTCGCCGGCTCGTCCAGCACCAGGATGTCCGGGTCGCCGAGCAGTGCGCCGGCCAGTCCGAGCCGCTGACGCATACCCATCGAGTAGCCGCCGGCGCGTTTCTTCGCAGCCGCCGGGATGCCGACGAGTTCGAGGAGTTCATCGGCGCGGCTCTTCGGCAGGCCGGCGGACGTGGCGAGCACACGTAGGTGATCGCGTCCGGTGCGTCCGGGGTGGAAGTTCGTGGCCTCGAGTGCCGAGCCGACGGTGCGCAGCGGGTCGGCGAGCTTGACGTACGGGACGCCGCCGATGGTGGAGCCGCCGGACGTCGGCCGGATGAGCCCCAGGATCATGCGGAGCGTGGTGGTCTTGCCGGCGCCGTTCGGCCCGAGGAAGCCGGTGATTCGGCCCGGTTCGACGTTGAAGGACAGGTCGTCAACGGCCCGGAAGCCCTTGAACGACTTGGTGAGGTTGTGCACCTCGATGCGTCCGCGTCCGGCTTTCGGCGCAGCGCTGGCTGGTGGAGCTGGCACGTGGGGACCCCCTGTCGACGTGTACCTGAACATGACCCATCCCATCATCCGCTCGGGTGAGTCCGACCAACCGGCCCCGCGGCCGTCCCGCGACGGCACTTCGACGGCACTGCGACGGCCCGAGCGGCGAGACGACGAACGCCCCACGTCCGAGGGGACGTGGGGCGTTCGATCGCGGACTTCAGCCCTTGGCCATGCCGTCCTTGATCAGGTTCATCACCGAGGAGTCGGCGAGCGTGGTGACGTCGCCCACCTCGCGGTTCTCGGCGACGTCCTTGAGCAGACGGCGCATGATCTTGCCCGAGCGGGTCTTGGGCAGTTCGGGAACGACCAGGATCTGTCGAGGCTTGGCGATCGGACCGATTTCCTTGGCGACATGGTTGCGCAGTTCCTGCACGGTGTCGTCGCCGTCGTCCTCGAAGCCTTCGCGCAGGATGACGAACGCGCAGACGGCCTGGCCGGTGGTCTCGTCCGTGGCTCCCACCACCGCGGCTTCGGCCACGGATTCGTGTGACACCAGGGCGGATTCGATCTCCGCGGTCGACAGCCGGTGACCCGAGACGTTCATGACGTCGTCGACGCGGCCGAGCAGCCAGATGTTGCCGTCGGCGTCGTACTTGGCGCCGTCACCGGCGAAGTAGTACTTCTCACCGAACCGGCTCCAGTAGGTGTCGCGGTAGCGCTGGTCGTCGCCCCAGATGGTGCGCAGCATCGCGGGCCACGGCTTGGTGAGCACCAGGTAGCCGACCTTCTCCGGTTCGGTGAACGGCTCACCCATGTCGTCCAGGATCTCGGCCGCGATGCCGGGAATCGGCCTCTGCGCCGAACCCGGCTCCAGAGTGGTCAGTCCGGGCAACGGCGAGATCATGATGCCGCCGGTCTCGGTCTGCCACCAGGTATCGACGATCGGCGCCTTACCGCCACCGATGTTCTGGCGGTACCACCGCCACGCCTCGGGGTTGATCGGCTCGCCGACCGAACCCAGCAGGCGGATGGACGACAGGTCGAACTTCGTCGGGATGTCGTTGCCCCACTTCATGAACGTGCGGATCGCGGTGGGTGCCGTGTAGAGGATCGTGACGCCGTACTTCTGCACAATCTCCCACCACCGACCCTGGTGCGGAGTGTCGGGTGTGCCCTCGTAGAGCACCTGCGTCGCGCCGTTCGCCAGCGGTCCGTAGACGATGTAGGAGTGGCCGGTGACCCACCCGACATCGGCGGTGCACCAGTACACGTCGGTCTCGGGGTGCACGTCGTGCACGACCGAGTTCGTGTACGCGGCCTGCGTCAGGTAACCGCCGGACGTGTGCAGGATGCCCTTCGGCTTACCGGTCGTGCCCGAGGTGTACAGGATGAACAGCGGGTGTTCGGCGTCCATCGGCTCGGGGGTGTGCTGGTCGGACTGGCGGTCGACCACGTCGTGCCACCACAGGTCGAGGTCGTCGTTCCAGGCCACCTCACCCTTGGTCCGCTGCACGACGAGGACGTGCTTGACCGGGTGATCGCCCTTGGTGAGCGACTCATCGACGGCAGCCTTGAGCGGTGCGGGTTTGCCGCGGCGCCACTGACCGTCGGTGGTGACCACGACGGACGCGTCCGCGTCGACGATGCGGGTGTGCAGCGCGTCGGCCGAGAAGCCACCGAAGATCACCGAGTGCGGAGCGCCGAGTCGAGCGCACGCGAGCATCGTGAAGATCGTCTCGGGGATCATCGGCATGTAGATCGCGACTCGATCGCCCTTGTTGATCCCCAACTCCTGCAACGCATTTGCTGCCTTGGAGACCTCACGCTGCAGGTCGGCGTAGGTGATCGTGCGGGTGTCGCCCTGGTCACCCTCGAAGTGGATCGCGACGCGTTCGCCGTTGCCCGCCTCGACGTGGCGGTCGACGCAGTTGTGGGCGACGTTGAGCTGGCCGTCGGCGAACCACTTGGCGAACGGAGCGTTGCTCCAGTCGAGGGTCTGTGTGAAGGGCTTGGCCCAGGTGATGCGCTCGCGGGCCTGGTCGGCCCAGAAACCCTCGAAGTCGGCGTCGGCCTGCTCGAACAGTTCTGCCTTGCCGTTGGCCGCAGCAGCGAAGTCCGGGTCGGGTGCGTAGCTGGTCTCGCTCAAAATCCTCATCCTCATCGACGAATCGGGCGGTGGGGGTGGTGTGGCCGCCCGGGGGGCTGTGCGGGGTGTGGGGTGCGCCGTGACGCACCCCACACCCACCTTCCTAGTGATCGATCGCCTCGGCAACCCCGTGTCCAGTCAGGGAACGGACCTCCATCTCGGCGTACTTGGCAGCGTTGAACTCCTTGCTGGTGACGCTGCCGAGCCAGCCGAGGAAGAACCCGACCGGGATCGAGACGATGCCCGGGTTGTCCAGCGGGAACCAGTGGAAGTCGATGTCCGCCGGGAGCATGGACAGCGTCTTGCCCGTCTTCGGATCCGCGCCCTTACCGCTGACGACCGGGCTGAAGATGATCAGGCCGATCGCGGTGATCAGACCGCCGTAGATGCTCCACACCGCGCCGCGGGTGTTGAACCGCTTCCAGAAGAGCGAGTAGAGGATCGTCGGCAGATTCGCGCTGGCCGCGACGGCGAACGCGAGGGCCACCAGGAACGCGATGTTCTGGTCCTTGGCGAGCATGCCACCGCCGATCGCGATGACGCCACCGACGACCGCGGCGATGCGGGCGACCTTGACCTCCGACTCCTGCGTCGCCTTGCCGTGCTTGATCACCTGGTTGTAGATGTCGTGCGCGAAGGTGGCGCTGGTGGTGATCGTCAGGCCGGCGACCACGGCGAGGATCGTCGCGAACGCTATGCCGGACACGATGCCCAGCAGCGGGGAGCCGCCGAGTTCGAATGCGAGCAGGGGGGCCGCTGCGTTGGCCTTTCCGGGAGCCGCGTTGATCTTGTCCGGTCCGACGAGGGCGCCGGCGCCGTAGCCGATGACCAGGGTCAGCAGGTAGAAGGCACCGATGAGCCAGATGGCCCACTCGACCGACTTGCGTGCCTGCTTGCTGGTGGGCACCGTGTAGAAGCGTTGCAGCACGTGCGGCAGACCCGCGGTGCCGAGCACCAGAGCCAGGGCGAGCGAGACGAAGTCGAGCTTGGTCGTGGAGTCCTTGCCGTACTTCAGGCCCGGCGACAGGAGTTTCTCCCCGGCCTTCGGGTTCTCGTTGACCGCGGCCTCGAAGAGCTTGCTGATGTTGAAGCCGTACTTGCCGAGCACCCAGACCGTCATGATGAAGGTCGCCGCGATGAGCAGGACGGCCTTGATCATCTGCACCCAGGTGGTGCCCTTCATGCCGCCGATCATCACGTAGAGCACCATGATGACGCCGACGACGGCGATGACGAGGTTCTGCGCGGTCTCGCCGCTCACACCGAGCAGCAGCGACACCAGGCCACCGGCTCCGGCCATCTGGGCGAGCAGGTAGAAGAACGACACGGCCAGCGCGGATGTCGCAGCGGCCATGCGTACCGGGCGCTGCTTCAGGCGGTACGACAGCACGTCGGCCATCGTGAAGCGTCCGGTGTTGCGCATCAGTTCGGCGACCAGCAGCAGGGCGACGAGCCAGGCGACCAGGAAGCCGATCGAGTACAGGAAGCCGTCGTAGCCCTGCAACGCGATGGCGCCGGCGATACCGAGGAACGAGGCCGCCGAGAGGTAGTCACCGGCGATCGCGATGCCGTTCTGCTTGCCGGAGAACGAGGCGCCACCGGTGTACATCTGGCCCGCGGTCTTGGTGCCGGACGCGACCTTGACCACGATCGTCAACGTGACCAGGACGAAGACGGCGAAGATCGCGATGTTCAGGACGGGGCTGCCGACCTGGTCGGCCGCGGCGAGACTGATCAGTTGAGTGCCCATCAGAAGTCCTTGTCGCCGGCGAGGCGGGCACCGATGGCGTCGGCGCGCGGGTCGAACTCACGGTTGGCCCAGCGGGCGTACATGAACGTGATGGCGAACGTCGTCACGAACTGTCCCAGGCCCATCAGGATGCCGATGTTGATGTTGCCGATCACCTTCGTGCCCATGAATCCGGGCGCGTAGATCGACAGCAGGACGAACAGGAAGTACCACGCCAGGAAGAAGGCCGTGACGGGGAAGACGAATGCGCGGAACTTCTTGCGAAGTTCGGCGAACTCGGGGGACTGCTGGACCGCGATGAAGCGATCGTCGACCTTCGGAGCACCGTCGTTGCTCACCGAGTCACCTCCGGTTTCGGGTATGGACTGCCACACGGGGAACCGTGTGATCGGTGTCACATACCTTCTTCCTGCGGGTTCCGGTTCGCCACCGCTTCCGGGCGTGCTGCGCCGGACGGGTCGCACGGTTCGGCGTGCGGAACCGAAACGTGCGGCGAGCGGTTCGGGTGCTGCGGCGAACGGCGGGACGCTTTCGTCAGTCGGCGACGGCTTCGGGCACGTGCAACCTGGCCATGATGCGTCCGGTCGAGGCCGGGACGCTGTTCGGCGTGGCGAGCGAGACAACGACCATCACGAACACCGCGAGGGGCGTCGTCCACGCCGCCGGTGCGGTCAGCAACTGTCGCGCGAGACCCTCGGTCCCGACGCCTCCGGCCAGGACCACTGCGGCGCAGGCGCCCGTCGTGAAGCCGCCGGTGAGCACTCCGGCGATCGCGCCGGCGCGGGAGAGGCTGCGCCACCACACACCGAGCACCACCAGCGGCGCGAAGGTGGCGGCCGCGATCGCGAATGCGTAACCGACGACCATCGAGATGCCGAACGGGCTACGCAGGACCGCGGCGGTGAACGGCACGAGCATCGCGAACATCACTGCGAAACGGAAGGATTGACTCGGCTTCACGCTGGGGTGACGGCGACGCACCAACGGTCGGACGATGTCCTGATCGAGGACGCCGGCGACCGCCATCAGCAGGCCGCTCGCGGTGGACAGGAATGCAGCGAACGCTCCCGCGGCAAGCAGGGCCGACAACAGATCGCCGACGCCACCGGGCAGGACGGCGCCGGGCAGCCGGAGCACCATCGTGTCCCGCATCCCAGGTGCGTCGCCAGGCAGGTAGATGCGTCCGAGCCAGCCGTAGATCGGCGGCCAGACGTAGAACATGCCCAGCAGGGCAAGCACCGCCACGGTCGTTCGGCGGGCCTCCCGGCCGGTCGGATTGGTGTAGAAGCGCACGACGACGTGGGGCAGACCCATGCTGCCCAGGCACAACGCGATCAGCAGGCTGTAGGTCGCGTAGAGGTTGTCGGTGTTCGCGGACGCGGTGAGCGGGTCCCACCAGTCGGTGCCGGCAGGCGCCGAGGGACGGTCGTCGCGCAGCCACACGCCGAGCATCACGAACGCGGGGACGACAAGCGCAGTCAGTTTGAGCCAGTACTGAGCCGCCTGGACGAGCGTGACCGACCGCATCCCGGCGAGCGCGACATTGAACGTGACGAGCACGGTGACCAGGGTGCTGCCGACCCAGCGGGGCCATCCGGTGACGTGGTTGAGCACCAGGCCCGCGCCCTGGAGTTGGGGGATGAGGTAGAGCCAGCCGATGCCGAGCACGAACACTGAGCAGACCCTGCGCGCGGCCTTCGACTCCAGTCGCAGCTGAGCGAAGTCGGGCAGTGTGTACGCCCCACTGCGACGCAGCGGTGCAGCGACGAGGACGAGCAGGACGAGGTAGCCGATGGTGTAACCGACGGGGAGCCACAGCGTGTCCAGGCCGTTGTCGTACATCAGCGCTGCGACACCGAGGAAGCTTGCCGCAGAAAGGTATTCACCACCGATGGCACTCGCGTTGCGCCAGGGGGAGACCGTTCGCCCGGCGACGTAGAAGTCGCTGGTGCCGCGGGTGAACCGCAATCCGACCAGGCCGAGACCGGAGGTGAGTACGCAGACCGTCGCGATCGCGACGAGCGACCAGGTGGAGGTCACCGCCTGCTCACCGGTCGGGTCACCATCGTCGTGAACTCCAGCTCCAACCGCTCCGATGCGCGGACGTACTGGCGGGCGATCAGCACCGCCGCGGGGTAGACGAGCACACCGAGCACCCACCAGGCGAACGGCACCCCGGCGAACGTGACGTGCCGGGTTGCCGGCACGAAGTGGAACAGCAACGGCAGGCCGCCGAGACTGACGATTCCCACGGCGAGGACCCGCAATGCGAGCCGCAGTTGGGCACGCATCAAGCCCTCGACGTACACCTCACCGAGTTCGGTCTGCGAGTTGATCTCGTCGCGCAGGCTCTGGCCGGCCGGGTTGCCGGTCGGCGCGCGGGAACTGGTGATGCGGACGCGTGGCGTCGCGTGCTCCATCAGATCTCTCCGCGCTGCAACAGGTGCTGCCGCAGTTCGCGGGTGTGCCGGCGGCTGACCTGCAGTGAGGTGCCGTCGACGGTGACCGAGCAGCGCCCGTCGTCCATGTGCAGCTCGGACACGAAGCGGGTACAGACGAGAGTCGAGCGGTGGATACGGACGAATCCTGCTGCGGCCCAACGCTCCTCGAGTGTGTTCAGCGGGATCCGGACGAGGTGGGTGCCGTCCGGTGTGTGCAGTTCGGCGTAGTCGCCCATCGCCTGGACGTACCGGACGTCGGAACGCAGGATGAAACGCGTGACACCGCCGCGTTCGACGGGGATGCGTTCGTCCTCAGGTTCGGCCTGAGCTGCGGTGGCTCCGACGCATTTGCCGACCGCCTGTGCGAGACGTTCAGGTCTGACCGGTTTCATCACGTAGTCGACGACGTCGATCGCGAAGGCGTCGACGGCGTACTCGTCGTAGGCGGTCACCAGGACCACCTGCGGGCGCTGCGGCAGCCGGGCGATGACGCGGGCCAGTTGCATGCCGTCCAGGCCGGGCATGTTGATGTCGCTGAACACGACGTCCACGGGGGTGAAGTCGAGCAGGTCGAGTGCTTCGCCGCCGCTGGCCGCCTGCAGGACCGTGCCGATGCGCTCGTCCTGGTCGAGCAGCCAGGCGAGTTCCGACCGGGTAGGTGCCTCGTCGTCGACGACGAGCACGGACAGGGGTGCTGCAGACATGGGGTAAACCTAGGCCTCGGGCGCGAATTTGGGCACCCTGAAACTCACCTTCATGCCCGAGCCGCGAGCTGTCTCGATGACGAGGCCATGGTCGTCCCCGTAGGTCTGTCGCAGGCGCGCGTCGACATTGCCCAGTCCGACCGACCCGCCGCGCCCGTGCCCGTCGAGCACCTGCCTGATGCGTTCGGGTTCGGCTCCGACACCGTCGTCCTCGACGCTGATCTCTGCTTCGGGCCCGATGTCCCGAACGGTGAGCGTGACCGTGCCGGTGCCCGCCTTCGGGGCCAGGCCGTGCCGGACGGCGTTCTCGACCAGCGGTTGGATGCCCAGGTAGGGCACACGGACCGCGAGCACCTCGGGCGCGACCTTCATCCGCAGTTGCAGGCGCTCGCCGAAGCGAGCTTGTTCGAGCACGAGGTAGCGCTCGACGTTGCGCATCTCCTCGGCGAGCGTGGCGGTCGCGCCGCCCTGGCGCAGGGCGTAGCGGGTGAAGTCGGCGAACTCCAGCAGCAGCTCGCGGGCGCGGTCGGGGTCGGTGCGCACGAACGAGGCGATTGCGCCGAGGCTGTTGTAGATGAAGTGGGGGCTGATCTGGGCCCGGAGGGCCCGCAGTTCGGCTTCCATGGCGCGGGTGCGGTCGGCCGAGAGGTCGGCGAGCTCGACCTGGGTCGCGATCCAGCCGGCGACCTCCTCGGTGGCCCGGGCCAGCCCGGCGCTCGGCTGTTCGCCGCACGCGACCAATTGCCCGACGACGGTGTCGCGCACCCGGATCGGGGCCAGAACCGCCGTTCGCACCGGACAGTCCGGGTCGTCGCAGTCGAGGGTCGTGATGACCGCGACCTTGCCGTCACCGAGGTGCTCGGCCGCGGCTTCGTGCACCTCGGCCCGGTGGTGGTCGCCGACACCGTCCCACGCCAGGATGCGCCGACGTCCGGTGAGGGCGAGCGCAGGGGTGGCGAGCAGTTCGCGCAGGTGAGGGAGTGCCCGTCGGGCCGTCTCCTGGTCGAGTCCGTCGCCGAGGTGCCGTCCGGCGAGGGACGCCGTGTGCAGGGTTTCGTACGTCGCCCGGTCGCGCTCGCTGACGAACCCCTGCTGCAGGTTGCGGCGCCGCAGCACCTGCCACAGCAGCAGCACCACGAGTGCCGCTCCGACCGCGAGCACGATCGTCACCTGCTCCTGGCTGCTCATGGTTCGAAGGGTAGGAGCAGGTCAGGCGCCGCGGGGGGCGTACATGATCACGGCCACACCGATCAGGCAGACGAGCGCGCCGATGAGGTCGTAGCGGTCGGGGCGGAAGTGGTCGACCACGACCGCCCACAGCAGCGAACCGGCCACGAAGACACCGCCGTACGCCGCGAGGATGCGACCGAAGTTGGCGTCGGGCTGCAAGGTGGCGACGAACCCGTAAACGCCCAATGCGATGACCCCGGCGCCGGCCCACAGCCAGCCGCGCTGCTCACGCACCGCTTGCCAGACCAGCCATGCGACACCGATCTCGCACAACGCAGCGACGGCGAACAGTAGGAGCGACTTCACGACGGTCATGCGGGGGAGTCTGGCAGCGGGTGACGAAGAGGTCGGCCGATGCGGGGAATCGAGGGCTCTGCTGATAAGGTCAACCGCTGTTGCCTCCTTAGCTCAGGGGATAGAGCACCGCCCTCCGGAGGCGGGAGCGCAGGTTCGAATCCTGCAGGGGGCGCACAGAGACGAAGGCCGCAGATTCCGCGTGGATCCGCGGCCTTCGTCGTCCGTCGGTGTCGGCGGGCGGGCGGCCGTGCAAGCCATATGCACGCTGACGAGCGTGTCGTGCGGCGGGAGGGCCGCACTCAGGCCAGGCGGGCGGTCTCGTCGGTGGTGAGCGTGAAGATGTCGGGTCGCGCATAGTGACCGACGGGGTCGAAGTCGAACCTGGCGCGGGTGAGGTCATCGAGGTCGAGTTCGGCGGACAAGATCCCCTCCGCACCGCGCAGCGGTCCGGCCAGCACCTCGCCCAGCGGCGAGACGATCACCGATCCGCCGTCGATCAAGACGGTCTCCGGGGTGTTGCCTTGCACCGGGATGACGTCGTCCGGGTAGTTGGCGCGGGTCTGGAACTGCGCGGCGCTCACGACGAAACAGCGTCCTTCGAGCGCGATGTGGCGCATCGTCGAGAGCCAGACCTCGCGGTCGTCGACGGTGGGCGCGCACCAGATGTCGACGTCCTTGGCGTACATCGACGCTCGGAACAGCGGCATGTAGTTCTCCCAGCAGATGGCGGCGCCGAGACGTACGTCGCCGGTGTCGATCACCGGCATCGTCGACCCGTCGCCCTGGCCCCACAGGTAGCGCTCGCCGGCGGTCGGCATGAGCTTGCGGTGCAACCCGACGTAGCCCTGCGGGCCGAAGTGGAGCGCGACACAGTAGAGCGTTCCGTGGCGGCGCTCGATGGCGCCGACGACGGCGTGGCAGCTCACCTCCCGGGTGAGGTCGCCGATCGCGGTGACCTCTTCGCCCGGCACCTCGATCGCCGCATCGGCGTAGCGGCGGAAGAGATCTCGCCCTTCGGGGGTGCGGCTGCCGACCGTGATGCCGAAGTCGAGGCCCTTCGGATACCCGCCCAGGAAACCCTCGGGCAGCACGATCAGCTCGGCGCCGAGTTCGGCGTGCGCCCGGGTGATGAGGCAGATGGCCTTCTCCAGCGCGGCGGCGCGGTCGAAGAGCGGGGCGGCCGCCTGCACGGCGGCGACCGTGATCGAGGTCTTGTTCGAGGATTCGGGGGCGGTCATGTGGCAACGGTAGGGAGCCACGCGCACATAGGGCAAAGTGATCTTCGTGATGTCGAATATCGACCGCGGTGATATCAGCTCGGCCGACCTCAATCTGCTCGTGGTCTTCGATGCGGTCATGCGAGAGGGGAGCATCAGCGCTGCCGCGCAGGTGCTGCACCGCAGCCAGCCGGCGGTGAGTGCCTCGGTGGCGCGGTTGCGGCGCCAGTTCGGTGACGAGTTGTTCGTCCGCACCCGCACCGGGGTCCGTCCGACACCCGTGGCGATCGAGGTGTACCGCTGGGTGTCGCCCGGCCTGGATTACCTGCGGCGGGCGGTGCTGGGCGAGGCGTCGTTCGACCCCGAGCGCGACCGACGCGACTTCGTGGTGGGCATGTCGGACGACGTCGAGGCTGCGTTGCTGCCCCACGTGTTGGATCGGACGCGTGAGTTCGCGGGGGTGCGGGTGCTGTCGCGTCCCGCCTCCAGTGCCACCGCCGTCGAGATGATCGACGTTGGGGAGATCGAACTCGCGGTCGGTGCGGCGACGGTGACCGACGCACACCATCGCACCCGGCGGCTGTTCGCAAGCGGCTACTCGTGCATCTTCAACCCGCGCCTGCTGCCGCTGCCGAGTGAGCTGTCGCTGGAGGAGTACCTCGATGCGCCGCACCTGCTCATCTCGTTCGACGGTCGCCGGGGAGTCGTCGACGACGTGCTCGACGGGATGGCGCGCACCCGTACCGTCGTCGGATCGACCGCTCAGTTCGCCAGTGCCGCAATCCAATTGGCCACGCTGCCGGTGCTCTGCACGATGCCGACCCATGCGGCGCTACGGTTCGCTGCGGCGCTCGACCTGACCGTGTGCGAGCCGCCGATCCCGTTGCCGCAGTACGACATCAACCTGATCTGGCATGCGGCCGCGGGTGCCGACCCTGCACACCAGTGGTTTCGTGGGGTGGTTGTCGACGCGGTCGATCGCGCCGTGTCGGGAGGCGACCCTCCTGCTGCTGGCGGCTGAGGAACGATCGAAGGCCATTGCTTCATCCGCCCGAGGAACGTGATCGGCGTCCACGCCCGCTTGCTGACGAGTGTGAGGAGCAGGCTCATCCACAGCCGTCTCGGCGAGCCTGCGTTGGCCTGTGGATGAATCGACTCAACGAGGGGGCTGTGGATACCGGTGAGTATCGAATTCTTCTGTGTTTCAGTCGAATTCGTAACGAAAGTCTTGTTTATGGGTTCGAACGGGTGTACGGTTGAGGTATTCCGCACGGCACACCTGGGGAGGGGTGAATCCGGACATGACCGCAGACGAAGGCATCGATCAGCACGTCGACCAGCAGCGTGATCAGCACGCTGGTGAGGAGTCTCTCGACCAGCCTCGCGATCGGGCGTTGTACGACTCGTATCCGGGGGAAGCCGCTGCTTGTGCCTCGCTGGTGTCCGATGCGTTGGCTGCCGTGTCCCGGTTGGCGCAGCTGACCGGCAACCTGACCGACGCCGAACTCACCGCGCTCGCACGGTCCCTGACGCTTGTGCAGCAGCAGTCCGAGGCCACTCTCGTGGCGGTGACCAGTGATGCCATCGACCGCGGGGTCGTGTACCGGTCCACCGCTGCGGACGCGACCCAATGGGTACGCCGACTGTCCACCGGTGAGAGTGCGGACGCGTTGCTCGGTGCCGAGTCCCTGTCCCTGGCCGGGCCCTTGGTGCCACTCGAGGAACCCACCAGCCCACCTGCCGCCGACGAATCAGAAGCCTCACGCACGGACGAAGAACTCTGGCGGTCGGGTTTGGAACCGTCGCACGCGTCCCGGATCGCGAAGCTCGCCGAAGCAGCCCGCTCCCCGTTGAACCAGGCATTGGCCGACGCCGTGACCTCTGGGCAGGTGAACACCACGATCGGGAAAACCTGCCTGGACACCATCGACAAGATCAAAGCCGTGCTGCCCAAAGCGAGCCGGGACGAAATCTACGGCTGGCTCCTCACGTTGGGCCCCGGCGCCGGCGCCAAAACGGTGCGGGAACTGACAAGGCGGATCCTGGCCCAGTACAGCGACGAGGTCCTCGACGAGAACGAAGACGCCCTGCAGAAAGTCGAATCGTTGTCCTGGTCCGACCTGCCCGGTGGGATGGTCCGATTCACCGCCGACCTGTCACCCGACCACGCCGAAGCCCTCATCCACGGCGTCCAATCACTCGCGGCACCGTCCCCGAAATCAGCGTGTTGCGACGACCCGCACCACCGACACACCCCCGACCAAGACGGCAACTCCCAGAAGACCGGGGAACCCGACCCCCGCACCCCCGGCAAACGCCGCGCCGATGCGTTCCTGCTCCTCCTCGGCCTCGGTGCCGCCGCCGTCGACAACGATCCAGAGGTCACACACCGCGGCTCCGCGACCCTCGTGGTCACGATCGATTTCCTCGTCCTCGCCGGGCTGCTCGCCGGGCTCGGCACCACCGACACCGGCACCGGCGTCACCCCCGACACCGTGCGACAACTCGCCTGCGACGCAGGCATCCTGCCGATAGTCCTCGGGTCGAAGAACCAACCCCTGAACGTCGGACGCAAACGAAGACTCATCGAGAACGAACTACGACGCGCGGTCATCCACCGTGACAAACACTGCACCTACGCCGGCTGCGGCCGACCACCCGTCATGTGCGAAGTGCATCACCTGATCCCGTGGTTCCAAGGTGGCGAAACATCCCTCACCAACAGCGCCCTCCTGTGCGACACCCACCACCGCATCGCCCACCGCGACCACCTCACCGGCACCGCCACAGACACCAGCGTCACCTGGCACTACCAAGCCACCAGCACCCACGCCGCCTGACCCGCAGCTGAACAAGCACCGCGGACGACCGCAGCCGACCGCAGCCCGCCCCAGTGAAAGATCACTGCTGCTATGACAGCAGCAATCTTTCACTGGAGCCGCTCACAACTGGGCACTCCACAACCGGGTGACTCCACGGGCGGATGCGCGGGCCTCTCCGGTGAGCCGGCGGCGCGCGAAAATAGCGTTGGGAAGCGCGGTTACAGAGCCAGCCCGACAGCCAGCGCGACGACGCCAAGCGCAGGAATGACGCCTTGCTTCAACGCAGCCGCGGCCTTGTCGGGGCTCGAGAGCAACAGCACCAAGCTGGCGGCCACCATCGAGCCTGTTCCGGTGAACACCAGCGTCGCGCCGGCGGTCGTCGACCCGGTCGCGTACAGCACGATGCCAAGGGCGACGGCGATGGCGAGGAACAGGTTGTAGAACCCCTGGTTGAACGCGAGTTCCTTCTGGACGGCGGCCTCTTCGACCGTGCCGGTGCCGAACGTGCGACGTGCCTGAGGGCTGGTCCAGGCGAGCGACTCCAGATAGAAGATGTACACGTGTAGCGCGGCCGCCATCGCCGTGAGCACGAGACCGACGATGATCACCCTGAGCGCTCCCTCCGCGGCAGCCGCCACGAGTCCGGGTGCCCAAGGATTCCGCGGGGCACCGCCCCACCCTAGTGCGACCACGCCCGGTCAGCTGCGCGGACAGCGCGCGAAGACGCGGTCGATCGGCGGGCGGCGGGACGTCCGGCGAGGTCCACTTCCTGAGTACAGGCGCATTGGGGGTGGACCGGTCGGTAGCGTTGCCGCCGATGGACGCGACTTCAGCCCAGACCCCCGTCTTCTCGCGCAACACGACGCGCACGGCCGACGGCGCGCTCGCCGTCGCCGGACGCGATGTGCGCGACCTCGCTGCCGAATTCGGTACGCCGGCCTATCTCGTCGACGTCGACGACGCTCGGCGACGTGCCCGCGAGTACCGCGCCGAGTTCGCTCGGGCCTTCGAGGCGATCGGCACGCACTGCGACGTCTTTTATGCCGGCAAGGCATTCCTGTCCGTGGCGATGGCGAAGCTGGTGCTCGAGGAGGGCCTCCACCTCGACGTCTGCACCGGTGGCGAGCTCGCGGTGGCGCAGCGTGCGGGTGTGCCCGGCGAGGCCATCGGCATGCACGGCAACAACAAGTCGGTGCACGAGATCGACGCAGCCCTGGCGTACGGCGTCGGACGCATCGTCGTCGATTCCTTCGAGGAGATCGACCGGGTCGCGGACGCGGCCGCCCGAACCGGCGTGATTGCGAAGGTGATGCTGCGGGTGAAGACCGGCGTCGAAGCCCACACCCACGAGTTCATCGCCACCGCTCACGAGGACCAGAAGTTCGGGTTCAGCATCGACGGCCAAGTGGCCGAGGCGGTCCGGAAAGTTCTGGCACGTAACGAGCTCCGACTGCTCGGTTTCCACTCCCACATCGGCTCCCAGATCTTCGAGTCGGGCGGTTTCGCGGTGGCCGCCGAAAGGCTGATCGGGCTGCAGCTTGCGGTCGCGAAAGAGCACGGCGTCACGCTTCCCGAACTCGACCTCGGCGGCGGGTTCGGCATCGCCTACCTGCCGAGCGATGTTCCGCTCGCGCCGTCGGTCATGGCCGACCAATTGGCTTCCATCGTCCAGAAAGCTTGTGTCGCAGCCGGAACCGAGGTTCCGCGTATCTCGATCGAGCCGGGCCGGTCGATCATCGGTCCGGCCGGTATGACGCTGTACACGGTCGGCACCGTGAAGCAGGTCGTCGTCGACGACCAACTCACCCGCACCTACGTCGCGGTCGACGGCGGCATGAGCGACAACGCACGTCCGGTGCTCTACGACGCCGAGTACCACTGCGAGATCGCCGGCCGGCATGCCGAAGCGACTGCTCAGAGCCGGGTGGTCGGCAAGCACTGCGAGTCGGGCGACATCGTCGTGCGAGATGTGTTGCTGCCGAGCGACATTCGCGCGGATGACCTGGTGCTGGTGGCTGCGACCGGCGCCTACTGCCGTTCGCTGGCGAGCACCTATAACCACGTGCCGCGTCCGCCGGTCATTGCGGTCGATGAGGCGGGTGCGCGGCCGTGGGTGCGCCGCGAGACCATTGAGGACCTGTTGTTGCTGGAGAGTGAGTAGTCAGATGTCGGAGTCGGTGCGGATCGCGCTGCTCGGTTGTGGAGTCGTCGGGGGGGCAGTCGCCCGCCGGTTGTCGGAGGCGCAGGACGAGTTCGCTGCTCGAGCGGGTCGCCCGTTGGAGATCATCGGGGTCGCCGTGCGCGACACCGGAAAGGACCGTTCCGAAACCGGCCTGGATGCCTCCTTGTTCACCACCGACGCCGAGACGTTGGTGACCGAGGCCGACCTGGTGATCGAGCTCATGGGTGGCATGGAGCCGGCAAAATCGCTGCTGCAGAAGGCGATCGAGTCGGGTGCGAGTGTCATCACCGCGAACAAGGCGTTGTTGGGCCAGCACGGCGCCGAGCTCTACGAGCTCGCCGAGGAACACGGTGTCGATCTCTACTACGAAGCCGCCGTCGCAGGCGCGATCCCGCTGATCCGACCGCTGCGCGTTTCGCTCGCGGGGGACAGCGTCCACCGCGTGATGGGCATAGTCAACGGCACCACGAACTTCATCCTGGACAAGATGGACCGCACCGGTGCACAGCTCGCCGACGTGCTCGCCGAGGCCCAGGAACTCGGGTACGCCGAGGCCGACCCGACCGCCGACGTTGAGGGCCACGACGCCCAAGCGAAGGCTGCGATCCTGGCCTCGCTGGCGTTCCACACCCGCGTCCGCACCTGCGACGTCCACGTCGAGGGGATCATGGGCGTCACCGCCGACGACATTCGCGCGGCCCGACGGATCGGCTGTGTCATCAAGCTGCTCGCGATTGCCGAACTGGTCGACAAGGGCGGTTCGCAGGCTGTGAACGTCCGGGTGCATCCGACGCTGATCGATCGCAGCCACCCGCTCGCATCGGTGCGCGAGGCGTTCAATGCTGTCTTCGTCGAGACCCAGATGGCCGGTGAGCTGATGTTCTACGGTCCGGGTGCCGGTGGCGACCCGACCGCTTCCGCAGTACTCGGCGATGTCGTGCAGGCGGCCCGTCACAAGGTGACCGGCGGCCGCGGGCCCGGTGAGTTGTCGTACGCGAACCTGCCGATTGAGCCGATCGGCGCATCGAAGACCGCCTACTTCATCCGACTGGACGTCGAGGACAAGCCTGGTGTCCTGGCGAACATCGCGAAAACCATTGGCGAGCAAGGCGTTTCGATCGAGTCGATGCGGCAGGGAGTTCGCCGTTCGCAGGACGGTCTGGCGACCTTGCACCTGATCACACACCGCTCGAGCGAGGCCGACCTGGCCGACGTCGTCGAGCGACTCAAGGCATCCGAGGACGTACGCGAGGTCGGCTCGGTGCTTCGCGTCGAGGGGGAGTAGGACGATATGGCACATCTGTGGCGCGGGGTCATCCGCGAGTACGCCGACCGGCTGCCGATGCTCGACGGCGCGCCCGTCATCACGCTCGGCGAGGGCGGCACACCGCTGATCCACGCCGAAGGGTTGACTGAGCTCACCGGTGCGGACGTCTGGGTCAAGTACGAGGGCATGAATCCCACCGGTTCGTTCAAGGACCGCGGGATGACGACGGCGATCTCGATGGCTGCCAAGGCCGGAGCGAAGGCCGTCGTGTGCGCCTCGACCGGCAACACCAGTGCGTCCGCGGCCGCGTACGCGACTAAGGCGGGCATGACCTGCGCGGTGCTGGTGCCCGACGGCAAGATCGCGATGGGCAAGCTGTCCCAGGCGATCGCGCACGGTGCCACGTTGCTGCAGGTCGACGGCAACTTCGACGATTGCCTCGGCGTCGCCCGCAAGCTCGGTGAGGCGTACCCCGTCGAACTCGTCAACTCGGTCAATCCGGCCCGTATCGAGGGTCAGAAGACGGCATCCTTCGAGGTCATCGATGTGCTCGGCGACGCCCCTGACATCCACGTGCTGCCGGTCGGCAACGCCGGCAACATCACGGCGTACTGGAAGGGCTACAGCGAAGCCGTCGATTCCGCGCACGGCACTCCCGTCGCCACCAAGCGACCGATGATGTGGGGGTTCCAGGCCGAAGGTGCAGCACCGATCGTGCGCGGTTATCCGGTCGACGATCCCGAGACCGTCGCGACAGCGATCCGCATCGGTAACCCGGCGTCGTGGAAGCAGGCCGAAGCCGCGCGCGATGAGTCCGGCGGCGTCATCGACATGGTCAGCGACGACGAGATCCTGCACGCGCACCGCTTGCTGTCCAGCACCGAGAGCATCTTCGTCGAGCCGGGCTCTGCCGCGAGCATCGCCGGACTGCTGAAGATGCACGAGGCCGGACGGATCCCGCCCGGTGCTCGCATCGTCTGCACGGTCACCGGCCACGGCCTGAAGGACCCGCAGTGGGCGCTTCGGACCGCGGACGGTTCCGATGTGCAGCCCACCCGCGTATCGGTCGACGTCGTGTCGGTCGCGCGGGCGCTCGGCCTCGAATCCTGATGAGACGCAACGTGATCGAGCCTGGGCGTCACGTCCGGGTGGACGTTCCGGCGAGTTCGGCGAACCTCGGACCGGGCTTCGATTCGCTCGGTCTTGGGATCGAGATCAGGGATGTCGTCGAAGCGAGCGTCGAGGGTGACCGGCTGATCATCGAGGTCGAAGGCGCCGGCGCCGGTGAAGTGCCGCTCGACGATCGTCACCTGGTCCACCGGTCCATGCTTGCACTCTGGGAGCGCCTTGAGGTCGAACCTCCCGCCGGTCTGAAATTGTTGTGTCGCAACGAAATTCCGCACTCGAGGGGCCTCGGCTCATCCGCCTCGGCAATCGTCGCAGGCGTTGCAGCCGCTTGCGCACTCGTCCGCGGCGAACTCGACGACGACTCGATCACACTGGTCAACGACGTCGCGAGTGCGCTCGAAGGCCACCCCGACAACGCGTCCGCGAGTGTGTACGGCGGGTTCACCTCGTCCTGGTTCGACGAGCAGGATCAGGCCTGGCGCACCGCTCGGCCCAGGCTGCACCCGGACGTCGACGTCGCGGTGTTCGTGCCCGGATTCACGCTCTCCACAGACAAGGCGCGTGCCGCGCTTCCGGCTCAGGTGACGCTGGCCGACGCCGCCCGGAACGCAGGCCGTGCAGCGCTGCTGGTGCACGCATTGACGACGGACCCCGGTCGACTGCTGCCGGCAACGGCCGACTGGTTGCACCAGGAGAACCGGCGGCCGGCCTATCCCGCAAGCATGGCGCTGGTCGATTCGTTGCGCGGTCACGGTCACGCGGCCTTCATCTCCGGTGCCGGGCCGACCGTGCTGGTGCTCGGCGTTGGCGAGTCCCTGCGCGATCTCTCGGCGCCGAACGACGACTGGATATTGCTGCGTCCGGG
The DNA here is from genome assembly GCF_054778255.1 of Yimella radicis. Taxonomy (NCBI): domain Bacteria; kingdom Bacillati; phylum Actinomycetota; class Actinomycetes; order Micrococcales; family Dermacoccaceae; genus Yimella; species Yimella radicis. The sequence continues at coordinate 98,217 of NZ_BAAGZR010000010.1, read as the reverse complement.
AATCGCCACGCACGGTGTGCGGGTCGTGTCACACAACTCACGGTGAGCGTGTAGATTGGTGAACGCACCGAGTGAGGTTCCGGATCTCCGGCACGCCCCAGGTGTATTCACTCTCGCGATTGCGACATCGATCTCTGATGCGCAGCCGAGTTCAACACAGAGCCTCTTCGAGGCAGAACCCCGATCGATCGTCAGATCGAGATTGACGAGGGGGAAGGAACCTTCGTGACTGAAACCACCGAGTCTGCGACGACGGCAGCTGCCGCGTCGGGCTCTCGCGGATCCCTGGGCACGCTGAAGCTGGATGAGTTGAAGCGACTCGCCGGCTCGATGGGGATCAGCGGCACTTCCAAGATGCGCAAGAGCGACCTGCTCGCGGCGATCCAGAGCCGCGGCGGATCCTCGGACGGTCCCTCCGCGCCGGCTGAGCGAGCTCCGCGGGCCGCCAAGGCGCAGGCCGGGGCACCGCAGCAGGCCGAGTTGCCGGCTGCACAGCCCGCGACCGAGCCGAAGCTCGAGTCCGCGCGCGAAGATCGCACCGAGCAGGGCCGCGACGACCGGTCCGGTCAGCAGGGCGACCAGCAGGGTGAGCGCCGCAACCGACGTGCCCGGGCGCCCCGCCAGGGCGTGGACGAGCAGGCCCCGCAGCAGGGTGCTGACCACGACTCCAAGCGCGACACCAGGTACGACAGCGAGCAGAACACTGCGGGTAAGTCGGATCGTCGTCAGGACCGTGATCACAACCGCTCTGACGATCGCTCGGACAACCGCTCTGACGATCGCTCGGACAACCGCGGTGACGACAACCGTGGCGAGAGCCGTGGGGACAACCGGGGTGGCGGCCAGAACCGCGACAACAACCGCGACAACCGCCAGGATGGCGACCGCGACCGCAACCAGGGCGGCAACAACCAGGACGGTGGCAACCGCAACCAGCGCGGAAACCAGGACCGTAACCAGGACCGTAACCAGGACCGTAACCAGGGCGGCAACGACCGCCGCGGTAACCAGAACAACAACCAGAACCAGCAGGGCGGCAACCAGTCGAACCAGCAGTCCAACCAGCAGTCCCACCAGCAGGGCCAGGGTGGCGGCGGCAACCGCGACGACTGGGACGACCGTGGCGGCAACCGCCGCCGTCAGCGCGGACGTGACCGCAAGCGCGGCCGCAACCGCGCCGAGGAGTTCGGCGACGTCGACACCCAGGTGCGCGAGGACGACGTCCTGGTGCCGGTGGCCGGCATCCTGGACGTGCTCGACAACTACGCGTTCGTGCGCACCAGCGGTTACCTGCCGGGGCCGAACGACGTGTATGTGCCGCTCGGCATGGTCAAGAAGAACAACCTGCGCAAGGGCGACGCCGTCGTCGGTGCGGTGCGTGCGCTGCGCGAGGGCGAGCAGATTCCGGCTCGTCAGAAGTTCAACGCGCTCGTGCGTCTGGACTCCGTCAACGGGATGACCTCCGAGCAGGCCGGCCAGCGTGTCGAGTTCGGCAAGCTGACTCCGCTGTACCCGCAGGAACGCCTGCGCCTGGAGACCACGCAGAATCAGCTCACCACCCGCATCATCGACCTCGTCGCGCCGATCGGTAAGGGCCAGCGTGGCCTGATCGTCGCTCCGGCGAAGGCCGGTAAGACGATGGTGATGCAGTCGCTGGCGAACGCGATCAGCACCAACAACCCCGAGTGCCACCTGATGGTCGTCCTGGTCGACGAGCGTCCGGAGGAAGTCACCGACATGCAGCGTGCGGTGAAGGGTGAGGTCATCGCCTCCACCTTCGACCGCCCGGCCGATGACCACACGACCGTCGCCGAGCTCGCCATCGAGCGGGCGAAGCGTCTGGTCGAGCTCGGTCATGACGTCGTCGTGCTGCTCGACTCGATCACCAAGCTGGGCCGTGCCTACAACCTGGCGGCACCCGCGTCCGGACGCATCATGTCCGGTGGTGTCGACTCCGCGGCGCTCTACCCGCCGAAGAAGTTCTTCGGTGCCGCGCGCAACATCGAGGACGGCGGCTCGCTGACCATCCTCGCCACCGCGCTGGTGGAGACCGGCTCGAAGATGGACGAGGTCATCTTCGAGGAGTTCAAGGGCACCGGCAACATGGAGCTCAAGCTCGACCGTCAGCTGGCCAACCGCCGTATTTTCCCGGCGGTCGACATCAACAACTCCGGCACGCGCCGCGAGGAGATCCTCCTCGGCCAGGACGAGCTGAAGATCATGTGGAAATTGCGTCGTGTGCTGGCCGCACTCGACCAGCAGCAGGGCATCGAACTGCTGCTCGACCGGCTGAAGAAGACCAAGAGCAATGTCGAGTTCCTGATGCAGGTGCAGCAGACCTCGTCCATCAAGCTCGACGACGAGGACTGAGGCTGTTCGCAGGCTCAGCGCCGAAAAAGCCCGGCCACTCCCATGGGGTGGCCGGGCTTCTTCGCGAAAGTCCGCAGAACTCGCGACTCGACGGCGAGTTCTGCGGACTTTCGGGGATGAGCTAGCTGATCTCGACGTCGGCCGCCTGCACGAACGCGACGCGGTGTCCGAGGTTCACCTGGTAGTACTTCGTGCGGCCCACGGTGTTGACGTGGTCGCCGGGGGTCTCCAACGAGAACGTCTTCGCCTTGTAGTAGTCGGTCGGCACCGAGTCGTCGGACAGCACGTAGGTCTGCCCGGCCTTCATCGTGTAGATGAGCGGTGAGATCGGCTGCGCCTCAGCGGGACTCGCGTAGGCACTGGCCTCCGGGTAAGCCGATCCGTAGACCGGTGCGGTGGCACCCTTCGGTGTCACCGTGCGTCCGCCCTTGACCACGCGCGCAGTGGGCGCGTCGACCGGGTTGTGGAACCACGCGATCGCGCCGAGGTACCAGACCGCGGTCCAGTCGCCTCGCACCTCGGCGACCGCGTACTCGGTGCCGGCGGCCGCGCGGGCGCCGATGTCCGAGACCTGCGTGGTCGACGGGCTCGCCTTCAGGCCGGGGTCGACGACCAGAGGCGCGGACGCGTCCGGGGCCGACCGCAACGGCACGAAGTTGGTGCCGTGGTCGGTGCCCTCGACGCAGACGCCGCTGCAACCCTGCACGACCTGCACGTTGTCCTCGAACCCGGGCAGGATGCGGACGACGTCGCCGGTCTTCGGTGCGCGTCCCACGGTGCCCTTGGACAGCGGTGCACCCATGAGTTCGAAGTAACGCTCCCAGTCCCAGAAGGGGCCCGGATCCCAGTGCATGCCGCGGATCCGAGAGGTTGTCAGAGCGGGCACCTGGTCGTGACCGATGATGTGTGCGCGGTCCATCGGGATGCCGTAGGTGCGGCACAAGTGTCGGGTGAGCCGAGCGCTGCGGCGATACATGACCTCGGAGTACCAGTTGTAGCCCTGGGCGGCGAAGCCCTCGTGCTCCAGACCGACCGAGTGCATGTTCATGTACCAGTTGCCGGCGTGCCAGCCGATGTCCTTGGTCTGCAGGTGCTGGGCGATGTGACCGTCGGACGAACGGATCGAGTAGTTCCACGCCATGTACGTCGCGTCGGTGACCAGCTTGATGCCGACTTCGTAACTGCACTCGGTGTCGTGAATGACGACATGCGTGAGCTGCGGCGAGCGCGGTCGGAACGCCAGGTCGTGGTTGCCGTAGTCGACCTCGGTCGGTCCGTACAGCTCGTACGGCGCCGGCACCCATTCGACGCCGAGACCGTTCGGAGCGTCGACCGGACCGGTGGGGCGTCGCCCGGACTTGGCGCGGGCAACCACCCGGTCACGGCCCTTGCCGGGGGAGCCGACGGGCTGAGCGCCCACCGAGTAGCGGGTACGCCCGTCGCTCACCGACATACCGGACCGCAGATCGGCCAGGACGTCGTCGGCGTACTGCACCTGTGCGGCGGGGGTACTCAGGCCGCTCGTCGTGGCGACGGCTTCGTACCAGGACGAGGGATCGGTGGATGCACCGACGGCGCCACCGTTCGCGCGCTGGCGTGCGGCGAGCAGCGCTGCAGCGGCACGGATGTTGCTCGCGGCGTCCGTGCGGAGCGTGTCGGCGGAGATGCCGGATGCTGCGGCCGCGGCGCCCAAGGTGTCGATCGCGGCGCTGTCGTCCTTGCCCTCGGCGGCGCGCTGCTGCGCGACCGCCGCGCCGTCGACCAGATGCATGGGGCCGTATCCGAGGCTGCGGCTGGGGCGTCCGGCGTGGTCGGACCATCGGGTCTGTCCGTAGCTGATCGCCGCGAGGAGGGCCGGCGGAACGGCGAACTCGCGGCCGGCATCGGCGAAGACAGAGGTCTCGTCGACGGCGAGTGCCTTCGGCATGGCAGCGATCGCGCCTGCGACGACGGTGACGGACAGGAACGAACGGCGGGAGAGGGATGACATGGATCCTCCAGGGCGGGGGGTGGGGAAGTGCTCACCATGGCACCGCGTTGGTCAAGGGAGGGTAAAACTTCCAACTTGTCCCAGTACGTGGCGAAATGAAGCCCCCGCCCGGGCGGGAATGAACACCACGAGTCCGACGTTTTGGAGGAGGTCCGCCTGCTCTGGCAGACTTGTCCCTTGGCCCCGGTTCACGTCGCGCATCCCGCCCGACGACCCGGGAAACAGCCTGAAGACTTAGGAGAAGCCGTGAAGAAGAACCTTCACCCGAACTACGCCGAGACCACGGTCACCTGCACCTGCGGCAACACGTTCACCACCCGCAGCACCGCCGAGTCCGGCCGCATCAGCGCCGAAGTGTGCTCCAACTGCCACCCGTTCTACACCGGTAAGCAGAAGATCCTCGACACCGGTGGTCGCGTGGCCCGCTTCCAGCAGCGCTACGGCAACAAGTCCAAGTAGCTTCTTCGATTCGCCGGTTCCGTCCTTCGACGGAACCGGCGTTTCGCGTTTCACCCCCATCCCCGAAGCACCCCGAAAGCACCTGAAGCTAGGACGCACATGCTGGATTCCGCCGCGGCGATCGTCGCCGAGCACGCCGAACTCGAACGTCGCATGACCGATCCCGAGGTGCTCGCCGACCCGGTCCTGATGCGCAAGGTCAACAAGCGGTACGCCACCCTCGGGCCGACCGTCGCCGCCGCCAATGCTTGGCAGGCCGCGCAGGACGACCTGGAGACGGCCCAGGAACTCGCCGCCGACGACGCCGGTTTCGCCGATGAACTACCCGCTCTGACGCAGCAGGTCGAACGCTCGGAGGCCAAGCTGCGCACGCTGCTGCTGCCGCGCGACGAGGACGACGACCGCGATGTCATCCTCGAGGTCAAGGCCGGGGCGGGCGGCGCCGAGGCCGCATTGTTCGCGGCCGATCTGGTGCGGATGTACTTGCGCTACGCCGAACAGGCCGGCTGGCGAGCGTCGGTCACCGACGGCACCGAGTCCGATCTCGGCGGGTACACCGATGTGCGGCTGCAGATCCAGGCGAAAGGCGTCGTGGAGCCGGGTACGGCGCCATGGGCGCGCCTGAAGTACGAGGGTGGCGTGCACCGTGTCCAGCGTGTGCCGGCCACCGAGTCGCAGGGACGCATCCACACCTCGGCCGTGGGGGTCCTGGTGATGCCCGATCTGGACGAGGGTGACGACGACGAGATCGTCTTCGGTCCGAATGACCTGAAGATCGACGTCTACCGCAGCTCCGGTCCCGGTGGTCAGTCGGTCAACACCACGGACTCCGCGGTCCGCATCACCCACCTGCCGACCGGTGTCGTCGTGTCCTGCCAGAACGAGAAATCGCAGTTGCAGAACAAGGAGTCCGCGATGCGCGTGCTCAAGGCTCGGCTGCGCCAGCTGGAGCAGGAGAAGAAGGACGCCGAGGCATCCGCGGCCCGCAAGTCCCAGGTACGCAACATGGATCGTTCGGAGCGGATCCGCACCTACAACTACCCCGAGAATCGCATCGCCGACCACCGCACCGGGTACAAGTCGTACAACCTGGACTCCGTGCTCGACGGAGATCTCGCCGCGGTGATCGACTCCGCGGTCCAGGCCGACGAAGCGGCACGGATGGCCGCCGTGGCTGCGGGCAGCAGCGAGTGAGCGAACTGCGGTCGATCCTGCGCGCCGCCGCAGAACGCTTGGCCGGCAGCGGAATTGCGTCGCCGAGTGCTGACGCGTGCCTGCTGCTGGAGCATGCATGGGGCAAGACCGGCGAGCAACTTCGTCGAGCTGCACTGATGGGCGACGTGCTCCCCGACGAGGTGGCGACTCGCTACGAAGCGCTCGTCGACGAAAGGGCGGCGCGTGTGCCCTTGCAGCACCTCACCGGTCGAGCTCATTTCCGCCACCTTGAACTCCGTGTCGGGCCAGGGGTTTTCGTGCCGCGTCCGGAGACGGAGCTCATCGTCGACCTCGGACTGGCCCACGCGCCGCACGGCGGAGTTCTGGTCGACCTGTGCACCGGCGCCGCGCCGATCCCGCTCGCGGTCAAGCAGGAACGCCCCGACCTGTCGGTGCACGCGATCGAGCTCTCCGAGCACGCGTACGCATGGGCCGCCGCGAACCGGGACCGGCTCGCGCTCGATGTGGAGATCGTGAACGGCCCTGCCCAACACGCCTTTCCGGACCTGCTCGGCCAGGTGGACGTGGTGCTCAGCAACCCGCCGTACATCCCGGTGGGGATGGTGCCGATCGATCCCGAAGTGCGTGATCACGACCCGGAGATCGCACTGTACGGCGGCAGCCACGACGGGCTGCGCATCCCCTTGGAAGTGGCGGATCGCGCCTTCGATCTGTTGCGTCCCGGTGGCGTCCTGATCATGGAACATGCTGAGACACAGGGTGACTCGCTGCCAGGGGCGCTGAGTCGCAGAGGCTGGGTCGAGACAAGGGACGAGGCCGACCTCACCGGTCGGCCCCGTTTCGCGATGGCCCGTCGGCCCGCGTGAACCTCAGCGACCGTCCAGCGGACGGTCGGTCACCACTGTCGCGTTCGACGACGGTGGTCTTGCGGCGACGGGTCGCCGGCAGTGACAGCAGCGCCAGCAGCACGCCGGCGACCAACAGGTTCCATCCGAGGGTCTCGGGTGCGACGTTGTTGGCGATGCTGTCCGGCAGCGCAACCGCGCCGGTGATGAGAATGACGCCGGCGACGATGACGCCGAGAACGATGCCCATGACAACTCCTTGGTGCGGGGCGCCGATCGAGGCCCGGACATGCCGAGAATGTTGTGACTCGCTGGGCGGAAACGGTTTTGCGGCGCAGCGAGTTCGGCGAGCGTCCGCCGGGCGGCGTCAGTCGCCGATGGGGACGATCTGTGCTCCCGTGAGATCGGCGACGATGTCGCTCGCCTGATTCGGGGTGAGGATCGCGCCCTTCAGCGCACGCAGCCGGTCGAGATCGCACTCACCGAGGCGAGCGCCCCGAAGGTCGGCGTCGCTTAGGTTCGCTGCGTGCAGATCGGCCTCGGTCAGGTCGCACCCGTCGAACACAGACGCGTGCAGATCCGCGCTGCGCAGGACAGCCTCGGTGAACCGGCAGCCGGTGAGGTCGGCGTTGGCCAGAACGGCACCGATGAGGTTGGCGGCGAAGAGGTTGGAGCGGCGGATCTCGAACCCCAGCCCACGCGTGCGTTCCATCGAGACACCGGTCATCCGGCAACCCGTGAAGATCACCCCACCCAGCGCAGCCCCGTCCAACAGCGCGCCGTCGAGCGCGCACTCGTCGAACGTGACCTCGGTCAGATCGAGGTCGCGCAGGTTGGCACCGCTCAGGTCGCAACGCACCAGCGCAACCGGCTCACGAGCTTGGTTCAGGATCCGTTCGAGCTCGGTGCGATCCAGCGGGCGGTCGGCGATCTCCATGGCGCAACCTTCCCATCTCACCCCGACAGGTAAATGGGTTGCGCCGTAGGATGGTGGCAACCAGGCTGGCAATCATGGAGATTCGGGAACTGAACACCGATGATCGTGCTGAGATCCGCGCGTGGCACGACGTGCTGTTCGAGGGTTACACCGGCGGTCGTCCACCGGTCTGGTGGTCGGGGATCCACGAGGCGTTGTACAGGTTCGAGAACCCGTCCACGTACTCCGACCGGATCGCGTTGGTCGGGCTGGTCGACGGGGAGATCGTCGCTGCTGCGGACGCCACGCTCCCGAACCGGGAGAACACCGATTCCGCGTCCATCGAGTTGGCAGTTCAGGGCGACCGCACCGGCCGTGGGCACGGGCGAGCGCTCGCGGCGGATCTGCGGAACCGGTTGGTCGAGTGCCGTCGAACGACGGTCGACACCGAGGTGTACGGACTGCCTGGGCAGGACTTCTCCGAGACTCGCGGCGGCCGGTTCGCCGCGGCGCACGGACTCGCGGTCGCGAACGTCGAGACCAGATACCTGCTCGAACTCCCGGTCGTCTCGATGGACACACCGCTCGACACACCGCTCGACACGGACATCGAGATCGCGGGGTGGGTCGGTCCGTGTCCGCAGCAGTACGAGGCGCAGTTGCTCGTGCTGCAGCAGCAGATGGAGCAGGATGTGCCACGCGGCGAGCTCAGTCGCCGACCACTCGACCTCGACCTCGAACGGCAACGTGACAGTCAGCGGCGTTTGGTCGAGCGCGGTTGGACATCGGTCACCGCGCTCGCGATGGTGAACGGCGAATCGGTCGGTTACACAGAGATATTGATGCAGGACAGTGATCGAGTCATGGTGCAGGAGGACACGCTCGTCCTACCTGAACACCGCGGACGACGGATCGGGCAGGCGCTCAAGGCCGACAACCTGCGCCGACTCGACGGGGTACGCGACGGTCGCACGATGCTGCAGACCTTCATCGCCGACTCCAACGTGGCGATGCGCGCCACCAACGCGAAGTTCGGTTTCCAAGCGGCCGACGTGCTGTACGAGTGCGAAGGACGGATCTGAGCGTTACCGCGGGGTTGCGGCCACGGTGTGAGCCGTGACTCACCCGGGGCCTACGATCGCAGTTATGCCGGGAACCTTCGACGTCACACAGTGCTGCGACGACGAACGTGCCTGGGTCTCCTGGGCGATCCGTCAGGTGGAGGCCGATGCCAACCGTTCCGCGGACACCCACCTCATCCCGTTGCACATGCCCCACGGGTTCGGTGTCGACATCTACCTCAAGGACGAGTCGACCCACCCCACCGGAAGCCTCAAGCATCGTCTGGCCCGCAGCCTGTTCATGTACGCCTTGTGCAACGGCTGGATCCGTCAGGGGTCCGTGGTGATTGAGGCGAGCAGCGGGTCGACCGCGGTCAGTGAGGCGTACTTCGCCCGTCTGCTCGGTCTGCCGTTCGTCGCGGTGATGCCGCGCACGACCAGTCGGCGCAAGATCGAACTCATCGAGCGGTACGGCGGCACCTGCGACTTCGTCGACACCGGCGCGCAGGTGTACCAGCGCGCGCAGCAGATCGCCGACGAGACCGGCGGTCACTATGTGGATCAGTTCACGTACGCCGAGCGAGCCACCGACTGGCGGGGCAACAACAACATCGCCGAGTCGATCTTCGACCAGATGGAGCGCGAGCCCCATCCCGTTCCCAGCTGGATCGTGGTCGGTGCCGGCACCGGCGGCACGAGCGCGACGATCGGTCGCTACCTGCGCTACCAGGGGCACGACACCAAGCTGTGCGTCGTCGACCCCGAGAACTCCGTCTTCTTCGACGGCTGGGTCGACCACGACGCCGGCCGCACGATCTGCGGCGGGTCACGCATCGAGGGCATCGGACGCCCGCGCACCGAACCATCGTTCGCGCCGGGCGTGGTCGACCGGATGATCAAGGTGCCGGACGCTGCGTCCATCGCGGCCGTGCACCTGTTGCGTGAGCACACCGGACTGTTCGCCGGCGGTTCGACGGGCACCAACCTCGTCGGCACGCTGCGACTGGCCTGCGAGATGCAGGCGCGCGGGGAGAGAGGCAGCATTGTCACCCTGCTGTGTGACGGCGGCGGTCGCTACGAACAGACCTACTACGACTCGACCTGGTTGCGGGACAACGGGATCGACCTGGATGTCTACCGGGACAAGCTCATCGGTGCGATCCGTCGCCGGGAGTGGGCAGACCTGGATGCGGTCGTCGCCGCAGATGCGGGAGACTCGTCCGGAACGAGTCCGACCCCGTCAAGGAGTGTGCAGTGAGTCCGGTCTTCGACCTCGCCACCGAGCAGGGCCGCAGCGAAGGCATCGCGAAAGCTGTCGAGGCAGCCCGCATGGGCCAGTGCGTCGTGCTGCCGACCGACACCGTCTACGGCATCGGCACGGACGCGTTCAGTGCGTCCGGCGTCGACGCGTTGCTGAACGCCAAAGGACGCGGACGCGAGATGCCTCCGCCGGTGCTGATCGCCGACCCGGCCGCGGTCGACGGCCTCGCCACCGCCGTCCCGTCGTACGCACGCCGGCTGATCGAAGCCTTCTGGCCCGGCGGACTCACGCTCGTCTTGCGTGCCCAGCCGTCCCTCGCCTGGGACCTCGGTGACACCAACGGCACTGTGGCACTTCGAATCCCGGACGACGAGTTCGCCAAGGACCTTCTTTCGCAGGTAGGGCCGATGGCCGTCAGCTCCGCCAATCGCACCGGTCAGCCGGCGATCACCACCATCACCGAGGCCGGGTTCGCGTTCGGCCCGTCCGTCGAGGTCTACCTGGACGCGGGCACGCGCGAGGGCGGCACACCGTCGACGATTCTCGACTGCACCAAGGCCGACCCCGAGTTGCTGCGCGAAGGAGCGATCAGCGCGGAGCAGTTGCGCGAGGTGCTCGGTTCGGTCGAGCTGGTCGACCCGAACGCCGGCTTCAGCGAGGAGCCCGACCCGTCGGTCGACCCCGAGACCGGCGAGCGCATACCGGAGCACACCGACGACCGTCCGATCGACCTCGTCAAGCACGACGACGCAGAACGTGAGCAACCCGAAGATCTCCGAGAACTCCCTGACGACCGTCCGCAAGACCCGACCACGAGGTGAATGCACAGATGACTACGCCCTTCTACGGCTCCGACTACGACGCGCTCGAACAGTTCGACCCCGAGATCGCCGACGTGCTGGTGGCCGAGGTCGACCGCATCCGCAGCGGCCTGCAGTTGATCGCCAGTGAGAACCTCTCCAGTCCGGCCGTCATCACGGCGCTGGGATCGACGCTCACCAACAAGTACGCCGAGGGATACCCCGGACGTCGCTACTACGGTGGCTGCTCGGTGGTCGACCGCGCCGAGAACCTCGCGATCGAGCGTGCCAAGGAGCTGTTCGGGGCCGAGCACGCGAACGTGCAGCCGCACTCCGGTGCGAGCGCCAACCAGGCCGTCTACGGGGCGTTCATGCAGCCGGGTGACACGATCCTGGGTATGGCGCTGCCGATGGGCGGCCACCTGACCCACGGCACCAAGGTCAGCTTCTCCGGCAAGTGGTTCAACGCCGTCCACTACGGCGTCGACAAAGAGACCGAGGACATCGACTACGCCGAGGTCGAGCGCCTCGCCAAGGAGCACAAGCCGAAAGTCATCCTGGCCGGCGGCTCCGCGATCCCGCGGTTGATCGACTTCGAGTTCTTCCGGGGGCTCGCCGACGAGATCGGTGCGATCTTCTGGGTCGACGCCGCGCACTTCATCGGACTGGTCGCCGGTAAGGCGATCCCGAGCCCGGTGCCCTACGCCGACGTCGTCACCTTCACCACGCACAAGGTGCTGCGTGGGCCGCGCTCCGGTGCGCTGGTCTGCAAGGAGGAGCACGCGAAGGCACTCGACAAGGCCGTGTTCCCAATGATGCAGGGCGGCCCACAGATGCACACGATCGCGGCGAAGGCGGTCAACTTCAAGGAGTGCGCGACCCCGGAGTACGCGCAGTACGCGAAGGACGTCATCGCCAACGCCCAGCAACTGGCGACATCGTTGGGGGAGAAGGGTATTCGCCCGACCACTGGGGGCACCGACACCCACCTGTCGCTGCACGACCTGCAGGGTGTGGACGTTACCGGAGCAGACGCCGAGAAGCGTGCGGACGCAGCCGGCATCGTGCTCAACAAGAACGCGATCCCCTTCGACCCGCAGAAGCCGAACATCGCGTCCGGCATCCGCGTCGGCACGCCGTCGGTCACCACCCAGGGCATGGGCGTGGAGGAGATGAAGGTCATCGCCGAGCTCATCCACAAGGCGATCACCGAGGGCGACGGCAACCCCGAGAGCGCGATCTCCGAAGAGGTGCGCGGCGGCGTCGAGGACCTCTGCAAGCGCTTCCCGGCTTACCCTCGTAGCTGAGCATTTCGGGCAGCCCCGCCGGTCGTGCGGGGCTGTCTGCACGACGACCGAGAGAAGTTCGCTGACCGACCGTGCGTGAATATCTGCTGATCTGTGTGGTCGCCGCGGCCATCACGTTCCTGGCGACCCCGGCGATCCGGTGGGCGGCAGTTCGTTTCGGTGCGGTCACCCCGGTGCGGGGACGCGACGTGCACTCGATCCCGGTGCCCAGGCTGGGCGGTGTAGCCATGCTCGTCGGCTTTCTCGCCGCAGCCGCGGTTGCGTCCCAATTGCCGTATCTGTCAGGGCTTTACGATGAAGGCGAACTGTACGGCGTGCTCATCGGCGCGGTGCTCATCACCGCGCTCGGGGCGGTCGATGACTTCATCGAGATCGACGCGATCACCAAGTTCGCCGGGCAGATGATCGCCGCGGGGGTGATGGCGTTCGCCGGCATCCAGCTCTATCTCGTGCCGTACGGCGGCGCGCAGACGATCCTGCCGCAGCCGGTGATGCTCGCCCTCACGATCTTCGTGGTCATCGCGACGACGAACGCGGTGAACTTCGCCGACGGCCTGGACGGACTCGCCGCAGGAATGGTCGCGATCGCGGCAGCCGCCTTCTTCATCTGGGCCTATTCATCCCTGCCGCCGGAACTCAATGTGGAATCGGTGTTCTCCACCTCGGCGTTCCTGTCGGCGGCCGTGGTCGGGTGCTGCCTGGGCTTCCTGCCGCACAACTTCCACCCGGCGAAGCTGTTCATGGGTGACGCGGGCGCGCTGTTGCTGGGTCTGCTGCTCGCGGCCGCCACGATCTCCTTCACCGGGAATTTCGACCCGAGCATCGCGCCGCAGCGCAGTTCGGCACTGGTGGCCTTCTGGCTGCCGATCGCGTTGCCGTTGTCGATCCTCGCGGTGCCGATCCTGGACGTCCTGCTCGCCATCCGCCGCCGCGGGCTGAAGTTCTGGAAGCCGGACGCCAAGCACCTGCACCACAAGATGCTCGGCATCGGTCACCCACACCGGCAAGCAGTGCTGCTGTTCTACGCGTGGTCGATGGTGGCGAGCGGGGGAGCGCTGCTGTTCGCGTTCGTGCAGGCCGAGTACGCCGCAGTGTTCCTGGTCGTCGGCCTGCTCGTGTGCCTGGCGCTCACCCTGGGGCTGCCGAAATTGGGCCGTAGGAGGTCCTTGTGATAACTTTCACAAGCACCTGGACCACCCGTTGCGATGCCGCCTACCCGGCGACGATTCCGCGGCACGCCAAACTTTCTGACCCCCGCCACCACCAGTTCTGAGGGCCGAGCAATGACCGTGAAGCGAGTGCGCGCTGCGAACAGCAGCCCCGCGTCCGCAGACCGTTCTGCCGTCCCGATGATGTTCCGCGGGGGAGTCCTCGCAGCTGCCGCCCTGCTCCCTTTCGCAGCCGTGGTCGGCTACCTCGCGCGAGGCGTCGAGGGCCTGCTCGGAGCGAGCGCGGGTGTCGCCGTCAGCGCACTGATCTTCCTCATGGGTTACGTCGGCATCCGCTGGGTGCTGGAGTCACTGCACCCGAACTCCTCGATGGCCGGCGCGCTCGGCATCTACTGCCTACAGGTCAGCCTGATGTTCCCCGCGCTGCTGTTCCTGACCAACGTGCCTGCACTCGACTCGCGCAGCGTGGCGCTCGGCGCTCTCGTGGCCGCGCTGGTCTGGCTCGGGGGACAACTGTGGGGCTTCATGCACTCGCGCACCCCGATGTTCGATGTCGCGCTTCCGGGAGCGAGCCGATGAGTTCCTCCCGCATCACGCGTCCGACCCATGCGAAATCCGATCAGCTCGCGTCCAACGTCACCGCGATCCTGATTTCCGGGCCGTTGCTCTATACCGCCGTGGGATGGTTCGCCGACCGCTGGCTCGACACGAAGCCGTGGTTGACGCTGCTCGGACTGCTGCTGGGGATGGCCCTGTCGATGTACCTGGTGTGGATCCGATACGGTAACCCCGGTAACAGTCCGGGTGACGCTGACAGCTCCGCAGCCCCCAAGACCCCAGAAGGTGACGCGTGATGCATCGGCCGACGGCTGTGCCCCGAGATCTTCTTGAGCCCCTGACCACCACCGTGAACGAGGAGAACGCGTGAGCCTCACCGCGCTGAGCGTGCCGACAGCTGTGTCGGCCGAAGGCGGATTCCCCCCGAAGCCCGAGGACTTCTGGCAGCCGCTGGTCAAGTTCGGCACCGTCGACCTGGGCGGATACGAGTTCACCCTCGCCATCACTCGTCCGATGATCGTGATGCTGGTGGCGACCGCACTGCTGCTCTGGTGGCTGCTGGCCACCACCCGTAAGGCGTCCGTCGTCCCGGGCAAGGGGCAGTACCTGACCGAGCAGGTCTACCACGCGATCCGCGGCGGGGTCGCCGAGGACTCGATCGGGTCCAAGGACTTCATGCGGTTCGTCCCGCTGCTGTTCAGCCTGTTCGTCTTCATCCTGCTGAACAACTGGATGGGCATCATCCCGCCGTTCCAGAACCCCACGATGGCCCGCGTCGGCTTCCCGATCGCGCTGACGCTGTTCGTCTACGTCGTCTACCACTACGTCGGCATCAAGAAGCACGGCGGATTCGGCAAGTACATCAAGTGGATGATCCCGCCGGGCGTTCCGGGCTGGCTGCTTCCGCTGATCGTGCCGCTGGAGCTGCTCACGTTCTTCATCACCCGCCCGGTGACGCTCTCCCTGCGTCTGTTCGGCAACATGTTCGCCGGACACATGCTGCTCGTGGTGTTCATCCTCGGCGGCTGGGAACTGTTCAACCAGGATGCGATCGGCCTGAAGTTCGTCGCGATCCCCGCCTGGATCATGGCAGCGATCATGACCGCGTTCGAGGCCCTGGTGCAGTTCCTGCAGGCGTACGTCTTCGTCCTTCTGGCCGCCTCGTACATCGGTGGCGCCCTCGCGGACGACCACTGATCAACAACTGAACACAAACCCCACAATCGCCCAGAGCGAACAGTTCGTTCTGGTCCATCCCACACAATGTGAGAGGCACTACCCAAAATGACTGGTGAACTCAGCGGAAACCTCAGCACCATCGGCTACGGCCTGGCCGCCATCGGCCCGGCGATCGCCATCGGTCTGATCTTCGCCGCCTACATCTCCGGCGTTGCCCGTAACCCGGAGAGCGGCAACCTGCTGCGCCCGATCGCCATCCTCGGCTTCGCGCTGGCTGAGGCCCTTGCCATCTTCGGTCTGGTCCTCTTCTTCCTGTAAGACCCGCGCAGGACAGGCGGACTGATCAACGCCGCCATGTCCTGGTGATACCGAGGAGCACAACGTGATCAATTCCAGCGCAGCGGCCCAGGCCGCGGCCCTGCTGGCGGAGGGTGCAGACCCCGAGCTCAGCCAGGCGCCGATCCTGCCGCACATTCCTGAGCTGGTCTTCGGCCTCATCGTCTTCGGTCTGTTCCTGTGGATCGTCAAGACGAAGGTCGTGCCGAAGCTGGAGCAGGCCCACGCCGAGCGCACCGCCGCCATCGAAGGCGGTATGGAGCAGGCGCAGGAGGCTCAGAAGCAGGCCGAGGCTGCCAAGGCGCAGTACGAAGCACAGCTGAGCCACGCCCGGGACGAGGCCGCGAAGATCCGTGAGGACGCGCGCGCCCAGGGCGCACAGATCGTCGCGGACATGCGCGAGCAGGCGAACGCCGAGGCAGCTCGCATCGTCGACTCCGCCAAGAAGCAGACCGAGGCCGACCGCCAGCAGGCAGCCGTCTCGCTGCGGTCCGACATCGGCGCGCTGTCGACGACGCTTGCCAGCAAGATCGTCGGAGAGTCGCTGGAGGACGAGGCGCGTCAGCGCGGCATCGTCGACCGGTTCCTCGCCGAGCTCGAGTCCGGTGACGTGAAGCCGACGAAGATCGGTTCCGAGGCAGGCAACTGATGCAGGGAGCCTCCCGGAGCGCACTCGCCCACGTCCGGTCTGAGCTCGGACGCCGACTCAGCGAGGGAGCGGACGCGGCCGACACGTCGCGCGAGCTCTTCGCCGCCGTCGACGTGCTGGACGGCAATGCCGGCTTGCGCCGGGCCCTCACCGACTCGACGCATGACGCGTCCAGCCGCGCCGGGCTGGTCGACACGGTGTTCGGCGGCAAGGTCGGCGACCCGGTTCTGGCTCTGCTGCGCGAGGTCTCCTCGCAGCGGTGGACCAAGGACCGAGATGCCTGCGACGCCGTCGAGGAACTCGCCGTCGCATCGGCCTTCGCCGCCGCCGACCGTCGTGGGCGGATCGACGAGGTCGAGGAGCAGCTGTTCCGCTTCGAGCGCACCGTCGCCGGTAGTGCGGACCTGCGTGACGCCTTCATGGACCGGCAGCGTGCCGGCGCCGACAAGGCCTCGCTGGTGCACGCACTGCTCGACGGCAAGGCCGAGCCGGAGACCGCGTTCCTCGCAGCCCGTGGTGCCGAGCACCCGCGCGGCCGCCGGTACGAGCGCGTGCTGGAGGACTACCTGCGCGTCGCCGCGTCGGTGCGTCAGCAGCTCACCGCGATCGTCACCGTGGCCACACCGCTCACCCCCGAGCAGCGCGACCGGTTGGCTCGTGCCCTGCACAACCTCTACGGGCGCGAGGTCATGACCAACGTCGTCGTCGACCCCGAGGTCGTCGGAGGCGTCCGCGTCCAGGTCGGTGACGAGGTCATCGACGGCACCATCCTGAGCCGACTGGAAAACGTCCGCCGCGACATGGCGGGCTGATCGCAGCTCGGTACCACCTCGAACCACCTGACAGCTTGACCCGCGGGCCATGGCCCATATGAAGGAGAAGATGATGACGGAGCTCTCCATCCGTCCGGAAGACATTCGGGCTGCTCTGGACGGTTATGTCCAGTCCTACGAGCCGGGCGCGGCTTCGCGCGACGAGGTCGGCCGCGTCACCGACGCCGCCGATGGCATCGCCCACGTCGAGGGCCTGCCGACCTGCATGACCAACGAGCTGCTGCAGTTCGAGGACGGCACGCTGGGCATCGCCCTGAACCTCGACGTCCACGAGATCGGTGTCGTCGTCCTCGGTGAGTTCGGTGGCATCGAAGAGGGCCAGGAAGTCAAGCGCACGGGCGAGGTCCTCTCGGTTCCCGTCGGTGACGCCTACCTCGGTCGCGTCGTCGACCCGATGGGCACCCCGATCGACGGCCTCGGCGAGATCGAGACCGACGAGCGTCGCGAGCTGGAGCTGCAGGCTCCCAACGTCGTCTCGCGTAAGTCGGTGCACGAGCCGCTGATGACCGGCATCAAGGCGATCGACTCGATGACCCCGATCGGCCGTGGCCAGCGCCAGCTGATCATCGGTGACCGCAAGACCGGCAAGACCGCGATCGCCACCGACACGATCATCAACCAGAAGGAGTACTGGGAGACCGGCGACCCGGAGAAGCAGGTCCGCTGCATCTACGTCGCCATCGGCCAGAAGAACTCCACCGTCGCCGAGGTGCGCACCACCCTCGAGGAGGCGGGCGCTCTGGAGTACACCACGATCGTCAACGCTCCCGCGGGTGACCCGGCCGGCTTCAAGTACCTGGCCCCGTTCACCGGTTCGGCCATCGGTCAGCACTGGATGTACCAGGGCAAGCACGTCCTGATCGTCTTCGACGACCTGACCAAGCAGGCCGACGCCTACCGCGCGATGTCGCTGCTGCTGCGCCGCCCGCCGGGCCGTGAGGCCTACCCGGGCGATGTGTTCTACCTGCACAGCCGTCTGCTCGAGCGTTGCGCGAAGCTGTCCGACGAGCTCGGTGCCGGTTCGATGACCGGTCTGCCGATCATCGAGACCAAGGGTGGCGACGTCTCGGCGTTCATTCCGACCAACGTCATCTCGATCACCGACGGTCAGATCTTCCTGCAGTCCGACCTGTTCAACTCCAACCAGCGTCCGGCCGTCGACGTCGGTATCTCCGTCTCCCGAGTCGGTGGTGCCGCGATGACCAAGGCCATGAAGGGTGTGACGGGTTCGATCAAGGTCGACCTGGCGCAGTTCCGCGAGATGCAGGCCTTCGCCATGTTCGCCTCGGACCTCGACGCCGCGTCGCGTCGTCAGCTGGCCCGTGGTGAGCGTCTGATGGCGATGTTCAAGCAGCCGCAGAACTCCCCGTACTCCCTCGAGGAGCAGGTCGCCTCCATCTGGGCCGGTACCACCGGACAGCTGGACGAGGTGCCGACCGAGGACGTCGCCCGCTTCGAGTCCGACTGGCTGGACTACCTGCGGCGCAACCACGGCGACTTCCTGTCGAGCGTCCGCGAGACCACCAAGCTCGACGACGACGGCAAGAAGACGCTCGAGAACGCCATGGCCGACTTCAAGAAGGAGTTCCGCTCCACGCCCGATCACGGCGGTGAGGGCTCGGAGCGCTTCGACGAGCTGACCGAGGACCAGATCAACCAGCAGCAGATCGTGAAGCAGAAGCGCTGACGCGCTTGCTCACGACCTACTGACGGTTCGACAGCGACAAGGAAGGAACGCCTATGGGAGCGCAGATGCGGGTCTACCGCCAGCGCATCCGGTCGGTCCAGGCCACCAAGAAGATCACGCGCGCGATGGAGCTCATCGCTGCATCCCGGGTGGTCAAGGCCCGGCAGGCAGTCGAGCGGTCGACGCCCTACGCGACCGCCCTCACCCGCGCCGTTTCGGCTCTCGCGACCTACTCGGACGTCGAGCACGTGCTCACGACCGAGCGCGAGCAGCCTAAGCGCGCGGCCGTGCTGATCCTCACCAGCGACCGCGGTCTGGCCGGGTCGTACTCGGTCAACGCGATCAAGCGCAGCCAGGAGCTCATCGAGCACCTGCGCGGCGAGGGCATGGAGGTCGTGCCCTTCCTGGTCGGTCGCAAGGCGGTGAGCTACTACAAGTTCCGCCGGCGTGAATTCGCTGCGGAGTGGAGCGGCTTCACCGACAGCCCGACCCCGGACGTGGCCCGCGAGATCGGTCAGCGCCTGACCGAGGAGTTCGTCAAGGGCTCCGAGGACGGCGGCGTCGATGAGGTGCACGTGGTCTACACCCGCTTCAAGAGCATGGTGGTCCAGGAACCGTTGGCGCTTCGCCTGCTGCCGTTGGAGGTCGTCGAGGGCGAGGTCGACGCCGACGCCGACGGTAAGCCCGACGACCTGCTGCCGCTCTACGAGTTCGAGCCGGACGCGTCCGGCGTGCTGGATGCGCTCCTGCCGAAGTACGTGGAGTCGCGGATCTTCAACGCGATGTTGCAGGCGGCTGCGTCCGAGCTGGCCGCGCGTCAGCGCGCGATGAAGTCGGCCACGGACAACGCCGAGGAACTCATCAAGACCTACACCCGACTGGCCAACCAGGCACGTCAGGCCGAAATCACCCAAGAGATCAGCGAGATCGTTGGTGGCGCCAGCGCACTCGCCGACGCCAGCTGATGACGAGAAGGAAAAATCAATGAGCACCATTACTACCGAGCACGAGGCCGACCAGGCCCAGCAGCCCGGCGGTGTCGGTCGCATCTCGCGTGTGATCGGCCCGGTCGTCGACGTGGAGTTCAGCGTCGACTCGATGCCCGAGATCTACGCCCTGCTCACGACCCAGGTCGAGCTCGGGGGAGAGACCAAGAACGTCAACCTCGAGGTCGCCCAGCACATCGGCGACAACATGGTTCGTGCGATCTCGCTCCAGCCGACCGACGGCCTCGTCCGCGGTTCGCAGGTGCAGGACACCGGCGGCCCTATCTCGGTTCCGGTCGGCGACGTCACCCTCGGCAAGGTCTTCAACGCCACCGGTGACTGCCTGAACCTCGAAGAGGGCGAAACCCTCGAGGTCAACGAGCGTTGGGGCATCCACCGCAAGGCTCCGGCCTTCGACCAGCTCGAGTCCAAGACCCAGATGTTCCAGACGGGTATCAAGGTCATCGACCTGCTCACCCCGTACGTGCAGGGTGGAAAGATCGGTCTGTTCGGTGGTGCCGGTGTCGGCAAGACCGTTCTGATCCAGGAAATGATCGCCCGTGTGGCCCGTGACCACGGTGGTGTATCGGTGTTCGCCGGTGTCGGTGAGCGCACCCGTGAGGGTAACGACCTGATGGTCGAGATGGAGGAGGCCGGCGTTCTCGGTCAGACCGCCCTCGTCTTCGGTCAGATGGACGAGCCGCCGGGCACGCGTCTGCGCGTCGCCCTGTCGGCTCTGACCATGGCGGAGTACTTCCGCGATGTGCAGAAGCAGGACGTGCTGCTGTTCATCGACAACATCTTCCGCTTCACCCAGGCCGGTTCCGAGGTCTCCACTCTGCTGGGCCGCATGCCCTCCGCCGTGGGTTACCAGCCGACCCTGGCCGACGAGATGGGTGTGCTCCAGGAGCGCATCACCTCGACGCGTGGTCACTCGATCACCTCGATGCAGGCGATCTACGTGCCGGCCGACGATTACACCGACCCGGCACCGGCGACCACCTTCGCCCACCTCGATGCGACCACCGAGCTCTCGCGTGACATCGCCTCGATGGGTATCTACCCGGCCGTGGATCCGCTGACCTCGACGTCGCGCATCCTCGACCCGCGGTACATCTCGGCGGAGCACTACAACACCGCCGTCCGGATCAAGGGAATCCTGCAGCGCAACAAGGAGCTTCAGGACATCATCGCGATCCTCGGTATCGACGAGCTCTCCGAAGAGGACAAGATCCTCGTCAACCGGGCCCGTCGTATCCAGCGCTTCCTGTCGCAGAACACCTACGTCGCCAAGCAGTTCACCGGCATCGAGGGTTCGACGGTTCCGCTGGAGGACACCATCGAGGCGTTCACCAAGATCGCCGACGGCGACTACGACCACCTCCCGGAGCAGGCATTCTTCATGTGCGGTGGCCTGGACGACGTCGAGAAGAAGGCCAAGGAACTGGAGGGCTGAGTCCTCACAGTTTCGCGAAGCACGCGGCTCCCACCTCGGTGGGGCCGCGTTCTTCGTTCTCGCCGGCGGGGCCGGGGACATCCGCGTCATCCGGGAGCCGCGCTCGGCTCTAGACTGACTGCTCGTGAATGGACTCGGCTGGACGCTGCACGGTGACGGACGCTCGATCGATCCGGGGCAGGTGGTGGCGCCGGACGAGCGGCTGAGTTGGCCACTCACGATCGGTATCGGCGCACAGCACGTCGTCGCGATGTTCGGTGCGACCTTCCTGGTGCCGCTGATCACCGGTTTCCCGCCCGCCACGACCCTGCTGTTCTCGGGTCTCGGCACGATGCTCTTCCTGCTGCTCACCGCCGGCCGGGTGCCGAGTTACCTGGGCTCGTCGTTCGCGTTCATCGCTCCGATCCAGGCGTCCATGACCAGCCACGGAATGGGCGCGGCGCTGGGCGGAGTGGTGGTCACCGGCCTGTTGCTGTTCGGTGTCGGACTGCTGGTGCAGACGGTCGGTGCCGGCTGGCTGCGTGTGCTGATGCCGCCGGCAGTGACCGGAGCGATCGTCGCGCTCATCGGACTCAACCTCGCCGGGCCCGCCAAGAACAACTTCCTGGTCTCCCCGGTCAGCGCGTTGGTCACGCTGTTGGTCATCGCGATCGTCACGGTCGTCGGCCCCGGGCTGATCGGGCGCCTCGGCATCCTGATCGGCGTCATCGCCGGTTACCTCACCGCAACCGCTCGTGGCGAGGTCGACTTCACCAAGGTCCAGAACGCGTCCTGGCTCGGCCTACCGCCCTTCCACGCTCCGTCGTTCCAGCTGTCCGCGATCCTGCTCTTCCTGCCGGTCGTCCTGGTGTTGGTCGCCGAGAACATCGGCCACGTGAAGTCGGTGGCGCAGATGACCGGGCGTGACCTGGACGACGTGTCGGGCCGCGCCTTGATGGCCGACGGTCTCGCCACCACGCTCGCCGGATCCGCGGGTGGATCGGGCACGACCACGTACGCGGAGAACATCGGCGTCATGGCGGCCACCAAGGTCTACTCCACCGCGGCCTACTGGGTCGCGGCCTGCTTCGCGGTGTTGCTGAGCTTCTGCCCGAAGTTCGGTGAGGCGATCGCCACCGTTCCGACGGGTGTGCTCGGCGGGGCGGGGGTGATGCTGTACGGCATGATCGGCCTGCTCGGTGCACGGATCTGGATCGAGAACGACGTCGACTTCGGCAACCCGATCAACCTCATGCCGGCGGCCGCCGGACTGATCATCGCGATCGCGGACCTGCAGTGGAAAATCGGCAACCAGACCTTCACCGGCATTGCGCTGGGCACGGTCACGGTGCTGCTCGGCTACCACCTGATGAACGTGCTCAACCGCGTCTCCGGCAATCTGCCCGACCCCGAGAGTCGACGTTCGGACTTGCTGGACGCCGAGCACAGGACCCCGGAGGCCTGACCGACCAGTTGCTCGCCCCTCGCAGGTCCAGTTCGAGTACCTGCGACGGGCAGATGTGCCCATGGCGCCGCGGCAACCGGTGGAGGACTGTCTGTCTCATAGGGGCATCGGTGGACAGAGCGCGGCCGGGGGGCCGCCGCCACCGGTGCACCTCAAGGGGGACACCATGCACATCTTCGGCATCGACAAACGCACCAGGACGATCAAGCTCGCCACCGCAGCTGCGGTCACGGCGACCGCGCTCACCGCAGGCGGTGTGGCGGTCTCGGCGAATCCGGCCCAGGCAGCAGTCCGCTCGTGCTCCGCCGGTACGCCGGCCACACAGCGTCCGGTACTGAAATACCGCGACGTCGGGAGTTGCGTGACCGAGTTGCAGCGCCGGCTCATCAGCCACGGAATCTCGGTTCCCGGCGGCGCGGACGGGTCCTTCGGGCCCGGCACGGTCACGGCGGTCAAACGATTCCAACAGGTGCGCCGGCTGCACGTCGACGGCATCGTCGGTCAGGTGACGTGGTCGACATTGGTGGGTACGGCTTCGAGCGGGGCAGGCGGCACCTATCGCACGACGCGCTGCGGCAACAACGGCAACAAGGTACTGCTGGTCTTCGACGACGCCTCGCCGAGCATGCGTAGCTACCGCAACCTGGTGGCGACGGCGAAGGCGAACAACATCGGCATCGGAGTGGCACCGAACGGAAACGCCGTGCGGGCCGGCCGAGCCGACCCGGCGTACGCCCGAGCGAACGGGATGCTGGTGGTCGATCACACCTACGACCACAAGGACCTCACCCGGTTGTCGTCCTCGCAGATCCAGTGGGAGATCACTCAGCCCTATGTCCGCAGCAACTACGTGCGGCCACCGTACGGCGCGTACAACGCCCGGGTGTCGTCCGTGCTGGCCAGGAACGGCAAGTACAACTGCATGTGGAACCTCGATCCGCGCGACTGGGACGGCAAATCGGCCTGGTCGGCGGCGAATTACATCGTCCGCAATGCCTCCGCGGGCAGCACCGTGGTGGTGCATCTGAACCACATGGGCGCCACTGCAAGCACCCTGCCGTACATCAAGAAAGGACTCGCAAACCGCGGTTTGACGATGTGTGCTCCGTGGAGCGGTCCGACCCGTGAGCACATGCCGCCGACCTACTGCTGACGCCGGTGCATCCATGACGGCATACTCGCGGTCATGGATGCACCCAGCAGCGGGCCGGAAACCATCGCGGAGTTCTACGCCCGGGTCGAGGCCGCCCTCGGTCCCGACCGGCGGCTGCCGGTGGCGGTGGAGGAGATGCCCGGTTGGGACATCTTCCCGTTCGAGATCGACTCTCTTCGGATCAAGCCGCTCGCACCGCTGGCCGACTCCGAACCGGATCGTCGGGGCGAGAACGAGGACGAATGTTGGTGCGCGGGCCCGTTCGAACCGAAGAGCGACGACCGTCTGGTGTGGTGGAACGAGAACTGGAAGCTGTCCACCGATCTGACCGGTTCGGGGCTGCCGATCATGCTCTGGCTCAGTCCGATGACGCACTGCGATCTGCCGACCATGCCGCCTGAAGTTGCGGCCGGGATCGGACCGTTGATGACGACGATCTCCGCGGCCATCGAGGATCTCCCGAGCGTCGGACGCGTCCAGTTGGCCAAGTACGGCGACGGTGGCGCGCACCTCCACCTGCTGTTCATGGGCCGTCCGTCCCGGATGCTGCAGCTGCGTGGCTCGCCCATGCTCGACTGGGAGGAGAACCTTCCCCGGGTCCCCGCAGACGTCGTCCGGCGCAATTGCCGTCCGATCGCCGAGGCGTTGACATCGACCTTCGGTGGCCAGATCGGTCCGGCGGCCGGCTGAATCTTCAATTCCCAGAACCCGATTCGGAATTCGAACGCAGCACACAGAACTGATTGCCTTCCGGGTCGGCCAGGGTGACCCACCCGCTGCCGGTTCCGTGGATGCCGCGTCGGTCGGCCACGAAGCCTGCGCCTCGGCCGATCAGCCACTCCACCTCGTCGTCGCGGGAACGTTCGAGCGGGCGGACGTCGAGATGGATCCGCTTGGCCGGTAGTTCCTCGTCGGGCACCTCGATGAACAACAGTCGCTGACCGGACTCGGGGTGCTCGATCATGCATTCTTCGTGCCCGGGCTCATTGGGGTCAAGGGTCCTCGTCACCACATGGGCACCGACGCGAGCACGTTGCCGGCGATCAGGGAGGGTCTGAGCGAGCGAGGCCTGCCGATGTGTACGCCGTGGACGAAGACAACACCCCAGCAGATGCCCGACAGCTACTGCTCCTGAACCGAGTAATCGCGCGCAGTGACCGGCAACGCGCGTGGCGGGGATCGGGGCACACTCTGCGTCCGCCTAGGATTGATCTCATGTGTGGAATCGTCGGTTACTACGGTCCGGGCGGCAGCGAAGCCGTCCTGCGCAAGATGAACGACTGCCAGGTGCACCGCGGACCGGACGGTGAGGGCAGCTTCATCGAAGGCCCCGTCGGTCTGGGCCACCGGCGGTTGTCGATCATCGATGTTGCGCACGGTCAGCAGCCGATGCAGACGGCCGACGGGCGCTACACGATCGCCTACAACGGTGAGGTCTACAACTACCTCGACCTACGCACCGAACTCGAAGCGCTCGGCCACACCTTCACTACCGACTCCGACACCGAGGTCGTCCTGCAGGCCTTCGCCGAGTGGGGCGGCGACGCGTTCGACAGGTTCAACGGCATGTGGGGCCTGGCGATCTGGGACGCCCAGGAGCAGCGGCTGACGCTGTCCCGCGACCACTTCGGCATCAAGCCGGTCTACCTGGCCCAGGTCGGCGACACCCTGCTGTTCTCCTCGGAGATCAAGTCGATTTTGGCCAGCGGCCTGTACACCAAGGCTGTCAACGAACGCTCCCTCTACCGCTACCTGCGCTTCCGCATCCACGAGGACGGCCGCGAGACCTTCTTCGCCGGCATCGAGCGCCTCGAACCGGGCGAGATGCTGACCGTGGACGCCTCCGGTGTCGAGCGCCGGATGTTCACCCGGTTGCGTGAAGAACTCGCCGAGCTGGGTAAGCAGCAGCGTCCGTACGACGACGCCGCCGCGGCCGAGTACAAGGGGCGGTTGTTCGAGTCGGTGCGCCTGCGCCTGCAGTCCGAGGTGCCGGTCGGCACGTCCCTGTCCGGTGGGCTCGACTCCTCCGCCGTCGCCGTCATCATCAACCAGTTGCTCAATCAGGGCGATGCGACCACCAAGTCGGTCGGTGCACGCCAGAACACCTTCTCGGCGGTGTTTCCTGGTTCGGCGAACGACGAGGAGAAGTACGTCGACGCGGTGCTCGACATCTGCGAGGGGCAGGTCGACTCGCACAAGATCCTGCCGACGGCCGATGAGTTCAAGCGGGATCTGCTCGACTTCATCCGTACCCAGGAGGAGCCGCTGATCTCCTCCGGGCCGTACGCGCAGTTCCAGGTGATGCGCGAGGCGACCAACCACGTCACCGTCCTGCTCGACGGTCAGGGCGCCGACGAGATGATGGCCGGTTACATCCCGTACTACTTCGTCTACCTGCGCCAGCTCAAGGCCCAGGGCAAGAAGGATGCCGCGCTCGAACTGTCCAAGAGCCTCGACGTTCTCTACCGCCTGGGTCGGTTCAAGCTGCAGGACAAGATCAAGCGCAAGAAGGTCATCCCGGCCACGGCGTTCATGAACTCGGAGTTCTCCTCGAAGTACGCAGGGGAGAAGTTCGCGACCGAAGGCAACAACCTCAAGTTGAGGTTGATCGAAGACCTGTTCCACAACTCGCTGCCCTCGTTGTTGCGCTACGAGGACAAGAACACCATGCGCTTCTCGCTCGAGGGACGCGTGCCGTTCCTGGACAAGGAGGTCGTGAAGTTCATCTTCAGCCTGTCCGACGAGGCGATCATCAAGGACGGCTGGAACAAGCGTGTCCTGCGTGACGCGACCCGCGGGCTCCTCCCGGAGATGATCAACCGCCGCCGCAACAAGATCGGTTTCACCACTCCGCAGGGCGAGTGGTTCATGCGGCTGAAGAACTACTTCTACAACATCTTCCTGTCCGAGGAGTTCGCGAACCGTCCCTACTTCGACCAGAACGAGGTGCTGCACGCCTTCGAGGGTTGGATCAAGGGCACCAACGGCGTGGACTCGATGACCTTCTGGCGTCTGCTCAACGTCGAGTTGTGGCTGCGCGAGTTCTTCGACGACAAGCCCGAGGTGATCGACGAGGGTCCGGTATGGATCAAGACCGACCTCGAGCCGAACGCCGACAAGCAGCTCGCGCTCACCACGAGCCTGGGCGAGCAGGTGACCCGCTACCCCCTGCGTAGCGAACTGGTCGACAAGGACACCGATCTCGACCCGTTCGTGATGGAGCACATCGATCGCTTCTTCGCCACGCTCGGCGCCGACGAGGAGCACTCGCAGGCGATGGTAGGCAAGCAGTGGTACTTCTTCATCTCCGAGAAGATCATCGCGATCACTCAGGGTCGCTCGTACTTCATCTGGGACATCAACGTCGGACGGCCGGCGCGGGTGCTGTCGAAGTACGTGACCCGCACGCCCGCAGGCATCGGCCTGGGCTCGCCGTTCACCATGCAGTTGGCCATCCAGGAAGCGGGCCTGCCGCGCGTCCTGTACGCCAGCGCCGGTGGCGCGGTCGGCAAGGTGCTGGGCAAGAAGGGCCTGTTCTACGAACTCGTGGGCAACGACATCCGGGCGATCGACGGACCGACGGAGTACTCCGCCTACCCCTCGAACGTCTCGGCGAAGTTGGCACCGAAGGACCCCGATGAGGTTGCCGCTCGGCTGTCCGAGCAGATCCGCTCGCGTGTGCCGCAGGCCTACCGCGACACCTTCGGCGGAACGATCGTCATGGACGCCAACGACATCGGCCGCAACGTTCTCGGGTCCGACGTCCCGGGCGACCAGGGCCGCTTCGAGGAGATGTTCGCCGACAACCCGCTCGGGCAGGGGTCGGAGCAGACTCCGATGGCAATCGTCGTCGTCGACTGACCCCGCCCCGTAGGTCACCCCGAAAGGTCAACCGGTAGGCCGGACGCCCGTCGTCGCAGTGTGCGGATGGCCGGTAGACTTCCCTCAACCCCAACCGTACCTCCCAGGAGATCGTCCACGTGAGCACCCTCAACGTCCAGCTCGTCGCCGCCGACCGCAAGGTCTGGGAGGGCGAAGCCTCGGCGCTCTACGCGCGTACCGTCGAGGGCGAGCTCGGCATCCTGCCCGACCACACGCCGCTGTTGTCGGTTCTTGCCGAGTCCGGCGAGGTGCGGATCGAACCGGTGAGCGGTTCGCGCATGGTGGTCACCGTCGACGGCGGATTCATCTCGGTCGACCACAACTCGGTCACCGTCGTTTCCGACGCGATCGACGCCTCCGGCCTGGACGCCTGAGAAAGACGGCTTTGGGCGACGTCCTGCTCACCGCGGAGGTCGTCCTCGGTGTGCTCTTCGCGCTCCCCATAGCCTTCGTCTGTTGGGTGATCGTCCGACGTTGGTTGATCACCAAGGACCACCTGATGATCCTCATGGCTCGCCGCCGTGGGGATTTTTGGGTGATGGGCATGACGCGAACCCAGGCTGCGTCGATCGAGTGGTTCCCGGTGCTCGGGATCGGCCTCACACCCGGCTGGACGGTGCGACGTGAGGACGCCGAGTTCGGTCCGCCTCTGGCCGCGGAGAAGGTGCCGTCGGTGATCCAGGAGCCGGTGCTCGTCGACTGCACGGTCGGCGGCGAGGTGCACCGTCTTGCGATCAGCCGCGGCGACTACACCCAGCTGCGGTCGTGGTCGGAATCGTCCCCGCCCGGCTTCAACTCGGGGCGCTACTAGGCGCTACCAGCAACTGCGGGATCTCGAGCTTCGTCGCCCTGCGCGGTTCGGTCAGCGTTCGCCGCCCGGCACCCACAGCACATCCCCACCTACGTCCACGTTGGCGTACCGCGCCAGCACGAACAGTAGATCGCTGAGCCGGTTGAGATAGGCGGCGGTCAAGGGGTTCACTCCACCGCTGCCCTTCGCCGATCCGGCCGGTGCCTCGTCCGTGCCGTACGTCTCGATCGCAGCCCAGGTGGACCGCTCCGCCCGGCGGACCACCGTCCGACTCACATGCAGGTGCGCTGCACCCGCGCTGCCCCCGGGCAGGATGAACGAGCGGAGCGTCTCCAATCCCTCGTTGTAGCGATCGATGTCCTGCTCCAACTGGTCGACCCAGTCCTGCTTGACCCGCAGCGGCGGGTACTCCGGATCGGCGACCAGCGGGGAGCAGAGGTCGGCGCCCACGTCGAACAGATCGTTCTGGACGCGGAAGAGAGTCTTGTCGACATCGTCCCCGAGGTCGCCGCAGGCCACCGCGACTCCGATCGAACTGTTGGCCTCGTCGGTGTCGGCGTAAGCCGCCAGCCGCGGGTCGGTCTTGCTGGTGCGGCTGAAGTCGCCGAGGGCCGTCGTGCCCTTGTCGCCGGTGCGGGTGTAGATGCGGCTGAGGATGACCATGGCCCGATCGTGCCATGCCTCGCCTCGGCGGGAGTTGCTCGGTCGTTCGACCAGGATTCGGCGCCGAACTAATATCACATACGTGATGAAACCGTGACCCCACCCTGGTGTGAATTCCACCGAAGCGGTGGCCTAATGGACGCACAGACACACCGCACCTTGGGAACTTGGGGGTTCCAATGTCGGACTTCGTGGCCCGATCCACTCGTCGTCACCGTTACAAGAGTGTGCCCGGATTCGAGGTCCATCAGGTCCTCCCGGGCACCGAACTCGCGGTCATCGGCGAGCTCAATGTCAACACCATCTCGGTCGTCCGCGACGCGTTGAGCGTCGCCATCGATTCCGGGGAGGGTGAGTTGCGGGTTCGGCTGCACGGAGCCGAGGTGATCGATGCGGCCGGACTCGGCGTGCTGGTCGGCGCGGATCGCCGGGCGGCGAAGGCTGGTCGCCATCTGGTGCTGACGGATGTGTCGCCCCGTCTCGACCGGGTCATCCGCAGCACGAAGCTCAGTCGCGTGTTGACCTGGACGACGCCTCCGGTCGCCGCAACCGCCTGACGCTCAACCGATCGCGGTTGCCGAAGCGCGTCGCGGATCGGCTGCCGCCTGCAGGTCACCGTCGGGACGACGCTTGGCCGCGGCCACTCCGCCGAAGTACATCGCGTGGCGGGCATGCCCGACGTGCGGTGCGTCGATCCGTGCGGCGGCAGCTTCCAGCGCCTGGTCCGGTTCGGTCTCCAGTCGGATCGAGCGAGACGAGAAGTCGACGCTGACATGTGCACGCGGTGCGTTGATCGCGTCCTGCAGCGCGACATCGGACAGGCAGTGGGCAGCGAGTACCTGCATGAGGGCGGTCGTGATGCGGTCGGCGCCCGGACTCCCGATGGCGAGCATCGCGCCGTCGTCGTCCTGCCCGGTGGTCGGCGCCATGTTGGATGCGAGCCGGGTGCCGGGAGCCACCGCATGAATCCCTCGGCGGTTCAGTTCCGGCTCGCCCAGGCAGTTGTTCAGCACGAGTCCGGTGCCGGGCACGGTGACGCCGGAGGAGTACCCGGCGGACGACGTCAGTGCGCACGCGTTGCCGCGACTGTCGACCGCACTCACGTGAGCGGTGTCCGTCGACGTGGGCAAGGTGGTCAGGTCATTGCCTTCCAAGGCGCGCAACAGGTCGGCCCCGGCGATCTCGAGATCCGCGGCGGCATCCAGGCTGCCGGCCCGATAGGTCAACACCTCGCGCTGCACCTGCAGCACGTCGTCCGCGGTGGCCCCGCGTCGCTGGATCAGGCGAAGCATGGTGGCCAGCACCGGCCCGCCGATCGAGGGTGGGGGATTGGTAGCGAGCCGCCACGGTCCGACCCGGTCGACCGTCGCCGGACGCACCCGCGCCTCGTAAGCCGAGAGGTCCTCCAGTGTGATGAGCCCGTCGTTCGCCTGGAGATGATCGGCCACCCGGCGTCCGAGATCCCCGCCGTAGAGCAGCGAAAACCCCTCTGAAGCAAGCAGATCCAGGGTGTCGGCGAGTTCCGGCACAGTGAGCATCGTGCCCACGGTCGCCGGGTGATCGCCAACGAAATGTGCCGTCCGGGTCTGCGGGTCGAATCCGTAGAGCGCCTGGCCGACGATTCCGAGGTAGCTCGCCGCAGCGGCGCCGAGCCGGAAACCGCGGCGTCCGATCTCGATCGCCGGAGCCATGATGTCGGCCCACGATGCACGCCCGTGCCGGGCATGGGCCTCCTCGAAGGCCTTGAACGATCCTGGGGTCGCTACGGAGCCGGCGCCCGCGTAGATCGTGATGCCGCCTCCGTAGTCGAGATCGATCTCGCGCAGGCCACCGCCGAAGCGGGTGCTCGGCAGGCCGCGCCCGGGCATCTCGCAGTTGCCGTCAACGACGATCGGGTCGCCGCCGTCCGGCCAGATGTTCACGAACGCTCCACCCAGCGCAGAGACGATTCCTGGTTCGCTCACGTAGGTGACAAGCATCGCCGCGATGGCAGCGTCCACGGCCGTGCCGCCGAGGTGGATGAGATCGAGACCGGCCTGCGCCGCCAGTGCATTGGGTGCGGCCACGGCGCCGCCGCGGCCCCGGAAGAGCTCGTCCTCGGCCATCAGAACAACCGGGAGTCGGCGTCGTCGATACCGCGAAGCGCATCGTAATCCAGTGTCACGCAACGGATTCCACGATCCTGAGCGAGCGTACGAGCCTGCGGCTTGATGAGCTGCGCCGCGAAAACACCCTCGACGGGCGCCAGCACCGGATCACGGTTCAGCAGTTCGAGGTAGCGGGTCAACTGCTCGACGCCGTCGATGTCGCCCCGACGCTTGATCTCGACGGCCACGGTTGCACCGTCGGCATTACGGCACATGATGTCGACCGGCCCGATCGCGGTCATGTACTCACGTCGGATCAGGGTGTATCCGTCGCCGAGCGTGGTGATGTGCTGAGCCAGCAGTTCCTGCAGCTGCGCCTCCACACCGTCCTTCTGCAGGCCCGGGTCGATGCCCAGGTCGTGGCTGGTGTCGTGCAGCACCTCGTACAGGCGCACGCGCAGGTTGTCCTCGCTCTTGGCGTGCTGGACGAACCACACCTTGTCGACACCTTCGGTGCGCTCGTCGTCCGTCGGATCGAGTTCGACCAACGAGCACGGGGGAGTCATCCAGTTCAACGGCTTGTAGGAGCCACCGTCGCTGTGCACCAGCACGGAGCCGTCAGCCTTGACCATCAGCAGGCGGGTGGCCATCGGCAGGTGGGCGGTCAGGCGTCCGCCGTAATCGACGCTGCATCGGGCAATCACAACTCGCACCGGGGCAGCCTAATGCGGATGGTGACCGGCTCGATCGGGCAGACCGCGGTCTGGGAGACTTCGGGGCATGACGCAGCAGATCAAGTCGGTGGGTGTGATCGGCCTCGGCACCATGGGTGCGGGCATCGTCGAAGTCTTCGTGAAGGCGGGCATTCCCGTCGTCGCGGTCGACGGCACGAAGGAACTTGCGCAGCGGGGCAAGGGCTTCCTGACCGGCTCGCTGGATCGCCAGATCAAACGCGGCAAGCTGGACGAGGAGGGGCGGGACGAGATCGTCTCGCGTGCAACCTTCAGCGATCGACTGAGCGACCTGGCCGACGTCGATCTGGTCATCGAGGCGGTGCCGGAGCGCCTGGAGATCAAGACCTCGATCTTCACCGAGCTCGACGGGATCGTCCGGCCCGATGCGGTGCTGGCGACCAATACCTCGAGTCTGTCGATCACGCAGATCGCTGCTGCGACCGAGCACCCCGAGCGCGTCATCGGCATGCACTTCTTCAACCCCGCGCCGGTGCTTGCTCTGGTCGAGGTGATCACCACGATCCTGGTCGACCAGAAGTTGGTCGTGGCCGTCCGTGACCTCGCCGTCACCCTCGGCAAGAAGCCCGTCGTCGTCGGTGACAGGGCAGGGTTCGTGGCCAACGCGCTGCTGATCACCTACCTGGCCCGTGCGATTCGCACCTACGAGACCGGTCACGTCAGGCGCGAGGACCTCGACGACGCCGCCCGGATCGGCATCGGTTTCCCGATGGGCCCGCTCACCCTTTCCGACCTCATCGGCCTCGACGTCGTCAAGGAGGTCTGCGACGTCCTGTACGACGCCACCAAGGAGCCGTCCGCCGCTCCGCCCGCTCTGCTGCAGCAGATGGTCGCCGCAGGTCGCCTCGGTCGCAAGACCGGCCATGGGTTCTACCAGTACGAGAAGGCCGGCTCGGGCGCTGTCGTCGACGCGCCCGAGCCCGTTTCCGCGCCGAAGGGTGCCTCTCAGGTCGCGGTCATCGGCGAGGGCGCCGTCGCCGACGAACTGGTGCGCGTGCTCGACGAGGGTGGCGTGCAGGCTCTCGCCTACGGATCGTCCTCGGACGAGCTGCCCGAATCGGTCGACCTGGCGTTCCTGGTCGGCAGTGGCTTGACCGACTGCGCGTGCGGCCCGGAGGGCTGTGCCGACGGGGAGTGCGAGTCGCACGAGGAAGGCGCGGCCTGGTTCGGGGATCTCGTCGAGGGACTGTCGGAGGGCACCGTGGTCGCCGTGCTCGACGAGGACGCCGAGTTCCACGCGGCCGGGAGCATCGCGCAGGACGTGCGCCCGGTCGTCGTCCGACTGCACGCAGCCACCAAGGCCGGTCAGGTCGTCGAGATCGGGCGGTCGGGTGAGCAGAGCGCCGTGGACCTGGTCCACGGCACCCTCGCTGCTGCCGGCCTGCGCACGATGGTCGCCCGCGACCGTGCCGGCCTGGTCGTCGACGCGCTGCTGTTGCCGCACCTGAACGACGCGGTCAAGATGGTCGACTCCGGTTACGCGAGCGTCGCCGATGTCGACACCGCGATGACCGCAGGGTGCGGCTACCCGCAGGGCCCGTTCGCCTACATCGACCAGATGGGCGCGGACGCGGTGCTCTTGGGCCTGCTGCGGATGTACGACGAGACCCGCGAGCCGGGTCTGAGCCCCTCACCGTTGTTCGACGAGCAGATGATGAGCGGTCGCGACTTCACGGACACCTCGGCCTGACGTGCCCCGGCGCAACCACCGCAAGGATCGGCCCGAGCGGCCGGACCTGTCCCGGTTGCTCGACGTCGGCGTCCGGATCGACAGCTACCTCGGTCAGCGCTGGAACGTGCGGTCGGTGCGCGGCAACAGCAACGGCCGGGTGTATGTGTGTCCGGGCTGTCAGCAGCAGTTGAGCAGTGCCCTCGCGCATGTGGTGGTGTGGCCGGCCGAAGGGCTCGGTGATCTCACCGACCGGCGGCACTGGCACACGCCGTGCTGGACGGCGCGGGACCGGCGTCCACCGAAGGGATCGTGGCGCTGAGCAGTCCCCGGTGCTAACGCGCCGGATCGGTCCGTTCGGTCTTGTCGTCCTTGCCCAGCATCCCGACGGCGATCCATGACAGCGCGATGACGATCGCACCGATGATCGCGTAGGTCTGCCGGTTGTCGCCGTCGAGAACGGCGAAGCCGACGCCGTAGAGCATCGTGATGGCGAGGGCGATGAAGGTCAGTGTTCTGCGGTCCATGCGCCGAGGATGACCTGTTACCTACTGGTACACGGTGAACGCCACCCGAAAGTCCGCAGAAATCGCGGGTCGACGCGTGCGCGCTGCGGACGCTCAGTGGGACGTGTGCTCGACGAGTTCGACCAGCACGCCACCGGCGTCCTTCGGATGGATGAAGTTGATCCGCGATCCGGCTGTGCCACGGCGTGGCTCGTCGTAGAGCAACCGAAGCCCCTTGTCCCGCAAGGCTTTCGAGACAGCTTCGACGTCCTTGACGGTGTAGGCCATCTGCTGGATACCCGGGCCGGAACGATCCAGGAACTTGCCGATGCTGGAGTCGGGGGACAATGGCGCGAGCAACTGGATGTGCGCGTGCGGCGCCTGAGGGTCGCCGACGGTCATCATCGCTTCGCGGACGCCCTGTTCCTCGTTGGTCTCCTCGTGAGCGAGGGTCATCCCGTAGGTGTCTCGGTAGAACTCGATCGCGGCGTCGAGGTCGGGCACCGCGATCCCGACATGGTCGATGGCTTCGAACAGATGCGACGGCAGCGAACTCATGGCTCCAGACTATGGTGGAAATCACGGCTCGGAGGCCTGATTGCGCCGAGCCGGCAAGGGCGCAGCTGACGCGAACGCCTCATCCATCAACGTCGCTGGAAGTGAACTCGAATGACTGCTGTTGACGACGCTCGTACGCCGGTCCTCGTCGCCGGTGCCCGTACCCCCATGGGCCGGCTGCTCGGCTCGTTGAAGGACTTCTCCGGATCCGACCTGGGCGGTTTGGCGATCAAGGGTGCGCTGGACAAGGCCGGTGTGTCCGGTGACCAGGTGCAGTACGTGATCATGGGCCAGGTCCTGACCGCCGGCGCCGGTCAGATGCCGGCCCGTCAGGCCGCAGCCAAGGGCGGCATCCCGCTGACCGTGCCCTCGCTGACGATCAACAAGGTCTGCCTGTCGGGTGTCGACGCCATCGCGCTCGCAGCACAGCTGATCCGCGCGGGCGAGTTCGACACCGTCGTCGCGGGCGGCCAGGAGTCCATGAGCCAGGCGCCCCATTTGCTGACCAAGAGCCGCGAGGGCTTCAAGTACGGCGACGTCGCGATGAAGGACCACATGGCCTACGACGGTCTGTGGGACGTGCTGACCGACCAGGCGATGGG
Source organism: Yimella radicis (assembly GCF_054778255.1). Lineage (NCBI taxonomy): Bacteria > Bacillati > Actinomycetota > Actinomycetes > Micrococcales > Dermacoccaceae > Yimella > Yimella radicis. The sequence continues at coordinate 63,052 of NZ_BAAGZR010000010.1, read as the reverse complement.
CAACCTGACCGAGTCGGCCAACACCGCCAACCAGGAGTTCTCCCGCGCCGAGCAGGACGCGTTCTCCGCGCGCAGCCACCAGCTCGCCGCCAAGGCCTGGAAGGACGGACTGTTCGACGACGAGGTCGTCACCGTCTCGATCCCGCAGCGCAAGGGCGACCCGATCGAGTTCAAGAACGACGAAGGTGTTCGCGCCGACACCACCGAGGACTCACTGTCCAAGCTGCGTCCGGCGTTCAGCAAGGACGGCACGATCACGGCCGGATCGGCCTCGCAGATCTCGGACGGCGCGTGCGCCGTCGTCGTGATGAGCAAGGCGAAGGCCCAGGAGCTCGGTGTGAAGTGGCTGGCCGAGATCGGTGCTCACGGCGTCGTCGCCGGTCCCGACTCCACCCTGCAGGCGCAGCCCGCCAACGCCATCAAGGTCGCGTGTGAGAAGGAGGGCATCGCGCCGTCCGACCTCGACCTCATCGAGATCAACGAGGCGTTCGCCGCGGTCGGTCTCGCGTCCACCAAGCAGCTCGGTCTGGACGCCGACAAGGTCAACGTCAACGGCGGCGCGATCGCCATGGGTCACCCGATCGGCATGTCCGGCGCGCGTATCTACCTGCACCTGGCGCTCGAACTCGCCCGTCGGGGCGGTGGCGTCGGTGTGGCCGCCCTCTGTGGCGGCGGCGGACAGGGCGACGCCCTGCTCGTCCGCGTCCCGAAGGCCTGAGTTTCGCTGGCAAAGGATTCGTCGATGAGTCGTCGTCAGGTCGACGTCCCTTCGTTGGTGGAGGCGGCCCGGGGTGGATCTCCCCGGGCCGTCGCCCGTCTCATCACGCTGGTGGAGAACGCCGACCCGCGATTGCGGGAAGTGATGGCGGCACTCGCACCGCACACCGGCAAGGCGCGGATCATCGGTCTGACCGGCTCGCCGGGTGTGGGCAAGTCGACCACCACCAACGCGCTGGTGCGGGCGTTCCGGATCCGCGGGCAGCGGGTCGGGGTGCTGGCCGTCGATCCCAGTTCGCCGTTCTCCGGCGGTGCGCTGCTCGGCGACCGCATCCGCCTGGTCGACCACGCACTCGACCCCGACGTCTACATGCGTTCGATGGCCAGCCGGGGTCATCTGGGCGGGTTGTCCTGGGCGACACCGCAGGCGCTGCGGGTGCTCGATGCTGCCGGTTGCGACGTGATCTTCGTCGAGACGGTGGGCGTCGGGCAGAGCGAGGTCGAGGTCGCGGGCCTCGCCGACAGCGTGTTGGTGTTGCTCGCACCTGGCATGGGCGACGGGGTGCAGGCCGCGAAGGCGGGAATTCTGGAGATCGGCGACGTGTTTGTCGTCAACAAGGCCGACCGGGAGGGTGCCGATGCGACGGTGCGCGACCTGCGCCACATGATTACCCTCGGCGACCGCACCGAGCCGGGTTTGTGGCGTCCGTCGGTGGAGAAGTTGGTGGCCGAGAAGGGCACCGGAGTCGACGATGTCATGGCCGCGCTCGACAAGCACCTCGCGTGGTCGAAGGAAAGCGGAGAATTGGGGCGGCGTCGCACCGCGCGGGCGCGTTCGGAGATCGAGCAGATCGCCCTACGTCTGCTGCGGGCGCGGATGGCGCGGCCTGGCGAGGGCGGCGATCTCGACGACCTCGCCGAGCAGGTGGTGGCCGGCACGACCGACCCCTACGTCGCAGCCGATCGATTGATTGAGAACTTATGACTGACAACGGAATTCGTATGACCATCAAGCCAATGATCCTCGTGGTCGCAGCGCAGTACGCCGAGGTGATGGAGGGGGAGTTCTCCCGCTACAAGCGTGACTATGAGGTGGTGGTCGTGCCGACCCTCGCCGACGGGTTGCGGCAGGCACAGCGGGCGATCGCGTTCAACGGACAGATCGCACTCGTCGCCGCGGAGTCCTGCCTCGCCGACACCCCGGGGCTCGTCGCGCTCGACTGCATCCACGCGCTCAGCCCGACGGTGAAGCGCGTGCTGCTGCTCGGTTGGGGCGAGTTCCGACACACCCGCACGGTGGTGCGCGAGGCTATGGCCGCCGGACGCTTGGACACGCCGTTGACCGTGCCGCGCGGCGTTCGCGACGAGGAGTTTCACACCGCGGTCACCGAGTTGCTGTCCGACTGGGCATGGACCTCCGCCGGCCCCGTGGTCGCGGCCGTCGAACTCGTCTCGCCGCCGGACATTGCGGCGCTCGGTCGGTTGCGTGACTTCTTCGATCGTCAAGGCGTGCCGACCCGCACCTCCAGCCCCGACAGCGAGGTCGGGCTCGAGATCATCGAACAGCTGCGTAGCACCGGTCACGAGGGTGAGATCGATTACCCGCTGGTGAGCTCACCGTTCGGCGGGCTGGCGCAGAATCCCACCATCGCGCAGGTCTCGACCTACTTCACCGACACCTCGACCGACCTGTCCGCCGAGGTGTTCGACCTGCTGATCGTCGGCGGCGGCCCGGCCGGGCTGGCCGCCTCGGTCTACGGTGCGTCCGAAGGTTTGCGCACGGTCGTCCTCGACTCCGATGCCATTGGCGGACAAGCGGGTTCGAGCTCGATGATCCGCAACTACCTGGGCTTTCCGCGTGGTATTTCCGGCATGCGGCTGGCGCAGCGGGCCCGCACCCAGGCATCGCGCTTCGGCGCCGACCTGCGGTCGGGTTGCCGGGTCAACGGCGTCGAGCTCGGCACCGACGGAACTCCGCACGTGCTGCTCACCCCGCAGGGACGCGTACGTGCGCGGGCCCTGCTGGTGGCCTCGGGAGTGAAGTATCGCCGGATGGGTGTGCCTTCGATCGACGAGCTCGTCGGGCTCGGGGTCCACTACGGTGCGGCCACGTCGGCGGCGCGGGAGTGCGCCGGCGGTCACGTGGTCGTGGTGGGCGGTGGCAACTCGGCCGGTCAGGCCGCGGTGCATCTTGCGAAGTTCGCGCGCGTGGTCACCATCGTGGTGCGTCGCGCCGACCTGACCGAGACGATGTCCGACTACCTCATCCGTGAGATCGAGGCCAACCCGCGCATCAAGGTCGCCGGCAACGCCGAGGTCGTCGATGCCGGGGGATCGGGCCACCTGGAGTGGCTGCGCATTCGCAACAACGTCACCGGCGAGGAGTTCACCAAGGAGGCTTGCGGGCTGTTCATCCTGATCGGGGCGCACCCCTGCACCGACTTCCTGCCCGATGAGGTGGCTCGCGACGGCGCCGGTTATGTGCTCACCGGACGCGACGTGCCGATGGATACCTGGCGAAACGGCTGCCCGCCGGCGCCACTGGAGACCACCGTTGCGGGTGTGTACGCCGTCGGTGACATCCGATCCGGTTCGATGAAGCGGGTCGCGTCGGCCAGCGGAGAGGGCGCGGCTGCGGTGCCGTTGGTGCACGAGTACATCGCGGCGGTGTCCGAGGGATTGATCTCCGGCGACACTTCTGTCGATGACACTGCCGACACTGCCGACACGGTCGGCGCGGTCGGAACGGTCGGAACGGTCGGAACCACCGCCTGACCAGAGCATGGTGTGCGCGTGCCGGCAGCCGCCGCGAGGTGCTGCCGGCACACGCACAGGTCCGGTGCTGCTGTTCGCGCCGGCCAACAACGGCACGCTCAGCGCCGTGCTCAAGAACGCGCTCGACTGGGCATCGCGGCCGTACCGGCGATCCTCGTTGCGGGACAAGCCGATTGCCGTCGTTACGGCAGCGCATGTGGCCGACACCGTGCAGGAGCACGCCCATCTGGTGGCCACCGTCGCGGGGGCCGCTCCAGTGCAGCCGTCGGCGCTCTTCGCGCTCAAGGAACTCGACCTCGACGACACCGCCGTGCACGACGCCCTGACTCGCACGCTCGTAGCGCTGGAGCAGGCGGCGCGCAAGGTGGCCGCCGCGTGAGCCCGCCTAGAGTGAAGGGATGCTCTTCGCCTTCTCCGTCGCACCGTCCACCACCGACGACCCGAACGGTTCGGTGAGCCGCGCCGTCGCAGACGCGCTCGCGGTCGTTCGCGACTGCGGCCTTCCGTATGAACTCGGGTCGATGTTCACCACCATCGAGGGGGAGTGGGACGAATGCATGGACGTGATCAAGCGTGCCACCGAAGCCGTCATGGCCACCAGCCCACGAGTTGGTCTCGTCGTCAAAGCCGACCTCCGTCCCGGCCACACCGGGCAGATCACCGCAAAGGTCGCCCGCGTGCAGCAGCATTGGGCGGGCGACGGATGAGCCTTTCGGAGTACCAGATCCGGCGTCCCCGAATGACGGACGCGGACGCGCTGGGCCGGGCACACGTCCAGATCTGGCGCGAGGCGTATCGAGGGCTGATGACACACGAGGCTCTCGCGGCGCTTGATCCAGGCACGCGCGCCGACCGCTGGCGCACGATCATCGAGACCACGCCGCCGCAGCGTCGCACGTTCGTGGCCGAGCACCGGGACACTGCAGAGCTGGTCGGCTTCATTACGGTCGACGAATCCCGCGACGAGGATCCGCCCACGCCGTTGGAACTGTGGGCGCTCAACGTGGTTTCGGCACACCACGGCACCGGCGTCGCTCAGGCNCGTCGCTCAGGCTCTGGTCGATCGGGCGCTGGGGCGCAGGGCCGCGCATCTCTGGGTGGTCGACGGCAACCACCGCGCGCAGGCGTTCTATCGCCGCAACGGGTTCCGCGACGACGGCGGCCGCAAACGCGATGACGACCTCGGCGTCGACCTGATCAGGATGTCGCGCACGTGAGCCAGTTCACCCAGAACCCACTACAGGCGTAGAAGGCGCCTTAGCATCGGATCATGAAGGTCGATCCGAAGTTCGCGGTCCGATGGTCGTTCGAGCATGCGCTGCCTCGCAATCTCGTGCGCGTCGCGGCCAAGCGCGGGGATCTGCAAGCGCGCCTGTTCTTCGCTGCTGAGCGGCACGAGACGGCCGCACTCGCCGACATCTTCGCCGAGGTGCAGGCCAGTGGGCCGATGGTTCCGACACGGCTGGGCTACATCACCGCCGATCACGCTGCGGTGCGACAAGTTTTGTCCTCCAACGATGTCCGCACCGGCTTTCCGCTGAACACCGAGACCCGCACCGGGCGCCTCCTCGACTGGGCGAAGATCGACTTCCTGCACCCACTGCGTCCGCCCTCCTTACTGGCGACTGAGCCGCCGGACCACACGCGCTACCGCAAGCTGGTCACCCGCGTCTTCACGGCCCGCGCCGTCGAAGCCCTCCGCACCCAGGTGCAGCAGATAGCCGACGATCTCCTCGACGATCTCGAGGGTCGACCCGAGGTAGACCTCGCTCAGGATTACTGCGCCAAGTTGCCGGTGATCGTCATCTCGCAGATCCTCGGCGTGCCGGCGCCGGATCACGACTACGTGCTGAAGCTGGGCACCGGGGCCGCTCCCAGTCTGGACTTCGGGCTTTCCTGGCGGGCTACCCAGGATGTCGAGGCGGCTCTGCAGGAGTTCGACGCCTGGCTCGACCAGCACATCGAACGATTGCGCAGCAATCCCGGCAGCGACCTCATGAGCCAGCTCGTCGCCGTCCGCGACGAACAAGGGGCCCTCAACGACATTGAGCTGAAGTCGACGGCCGGCCTCGTCCTCGCTGCGGGTTTCGAGACGACCGTCAATCTCATGGGCAATGCCATTGCCCTCTTCGAGGACAACCCGGCCGAGTTGAGGCGACTGCGCGAGGAGCCGGAGCTGTGGCCCAACGCCGTCGACGAGGTGCTCCGGATCGATCCGCCAGTGCTACTTACCGGACGAAGTACGTTGCGCGACAGCGAGATTGCGGGAGCCAGAACTCGGCGCAACCAGTTGATTACGGCGGTGCTCGCCGGAGCCAATCGTGACCCGAAGGTGTTCGTCGACCCCGACACGTTCGATGTCGCGCGCGAGAATGCTCGCGATCACCTCTCCTTTTCCGCCGGTCGGCACTTCTGTCTCGGCGCGGCGCTTGCGCGGATGGAGGCCGAAGTCGGTCTTCGCTCGCTCTACGAGCGGTACCCTGGCCTCCGCCTCCTGCCGGGGCGGGAGCGGCGCACGACCCGAGTCTTACGCGGATTCGAGCATCTGCCGGCAAGAATCGGGGCGGCACGACGGAGTTCGAACTCGCTCAGCGTGGCACCTGTGTGACGACACCAGCGTGACCCAGCCGTGATCGACTTCACACCGCTTGGCGGAGACGAAGGTGCCTGCGTCGTCGTGACCACGCACGACCTGCAGGCCGCCGCAGTGGCGGACGTCGAGATCCACCTTGACGACGGACGGATGGAGTGGATCCGCGGGATGCCCATCTGATCGGCACCTGTGGATCGGTCACAATGGGCGCATGTCCAACAATCCGCTCAACGCTGCCGCTCTGCGCGGCGCGGTCGACCTGTCCGCTCTCGCCAAGCCTGCTCGCCCGGCGGCACCGCCCGCCGGCGCACCGACCTCGGCAGCGGGCGGCTCGTACGTCGTCGAGGTCGATGACCGTAGCTTCAACGACGCCGCCCAGCAGTCGATGCAGGTGCCTGTTCTGCTCGCGCTGTGGTCCTCGAGCCAGCCGCAGAGCCGTGCACACGTCGACGCGCTCGCTGCGATCGTGAACAGCTACGGCGGACGGTTGCTGCTCGCGGTCGCCGACATCACGCAGGCCCTGCAACTGCGTCAGGCCCTGCAAGTGCAACAGGTACCGATGGTGCTCGCGATCATCGGCGGTCAGCCGCTGCCGTTGTACGTGGGGGAGCAGTCCGACGAGAACGTCCGCGCGGTGCTCGACCAGGTGTTGCAGGCTGCCCAGCAGAACGGCATCACCGGTCGCGTCCAGGGCGCTGCAGATGCTCCCGAGCCGGACGATGCCGAGGAAGAACACCTGAACGAATATCACGAGAAGGCGTACGAGGCCATCGAGACCGGCGACTATGACGCCGCTATCGCCGCCTATCAGGCTGCGCTGCAGGCGAATCCGGACGACGAGGACGCTCGCCTGGGAATGGGTCAAGTGACCCTGCTGAAGCGCACCGAGGGTGTCGATCTGCAGCAGGCACGGGCTGCTGCCGCCGACGCTCCGACCGACGTCGCCAAGCAGACCACGGTCGCCGATCTCGACGTCCTCGGAGGTCACATCGAGGACGCGTTCGCCCGGTTGATCGACCTGGTGAAGGCCACCTCCGGCGACGAGCGCAACCAGGCCCGCGAACATCTCATCGGCCTCTTCGATGTCGTCGGTGCGACCGACCCGCGGGTGAAGAAGGCGCGCACGTCGTTGATGTCGGCTTTGTACTGATCGGTCCCGAGACCCGTGCCCACGTTTCGGCTGCCCGACCCCGACCGACGTTGGTCGCAGGTCAGCCTGGACGCGGGCCCGGTCGGGGGACCGTGCCGGTTCGTCGACGGAGGGTGGGAGCGCACGGTCTCGCCCGACGGAATCCAGCGGTTGGAGTTCGCCTTCGGCGTCGGACGCCGCGGCAGGAGGGTGCTCAATCCGGACTACGACGTCGTCGAGACCGACTTCGGTCCGCGTTCGGTGTGGCATCGCAGCGATTACCGGGAACCAGGTTGGTTGAGCGCACCCGTGACACCGGGACGGCTGACGACGCTCGAACTCCCCAGCGCCCTCGCCGCCCCTCTCACGGTGCGAATGTGGACACCGTCCGGATTGCGTTCACGTGACCCGGCGCCGGTGCTGTGGTGCCACGACGGCTCGGGCTATCTCGACCACGCCCGGATCGACCGATGGGCGGGGTCGCACATCGCCGCAGGCACCCTTCCCGCATTTCGGATCGTGCTCGCCGACGCATCCCGCCGGATGCAGTGGTACTCCGGTTCGCCCGGTTACCTGCGGACGGTTCGACGCGCGCTCGGCGCGCTGCAGGAACGCTTTCCCAGCGACGCGCCGGTGGCCGTCGCCGGCGCCAGTCTCGGCGGGCTCACCTCGATGCTCGTGGGCATGCGTGATCCCCGCGTCGGTGTGGTGTTCAGCCAGTCCGGATCGTTCTTCGACGCACGGATCGACAAGAGCGACAACGCATTCCGCTGGTTCGACCGCATCACGAGGGAGGTCGCCGGCATCAGCGCGACCACCGTCCGCAACGACCTGCACATCGGGATGGTCTGCGGTGCCCGTGAAGGTAACGAACGGCTCAACGAGCGACTCGCCCTGGGGCTGATGAACAGCGGTTGGGACGTGGCGTACGAGAGGTTCAACGACCTGCACAACTGGACCGGTTGGCGCGACAGTCTCGACCCGATGCTGCCGAACCTCTTGCGCGAGGCGTGGAGTGCGGTTGGATGACACACGTGTCAGGTGAACGCGTCGAACTCCAGGTCCCCGGCACCGAGGAGTCACTCGGTGTGATCCGCCATGGCCACTTCGGTCGTCCCGTGCTCGTCTTCCCGAGTGAGGCCGGCCGGGCGGAGGACTTCGCGAACAACGGCATGGTCGCGGCCGTGCAGGACCTCGTCGATGCCGGGCGGGTCAGCTTCTTCTGTGTGGACTCCCTCGACGGGTGGAGCTGGTCGGCCGACGAGCACCCCACCGAGGAACGTGCGCTTCGCCACCAGGTGTACAACCGTTGGCTGGAGGAGGCTGTGCTGCCCTACATCGAGCAGCAGCTCGGCACACGGCTGCCGATGATCACCGTCGGTGTCTCGATGGGCGCCTTCCATGCGGTGCACTTCGCACTGACGCACGCGCAGGCGGTCAGCCTCGGCATCGGACTCTCGGGCAACTACGACGTCACCACCTGGCACGGGTGGGGCGAAACCGGTGACGCGACGTACTTCGCGAACCCGATGCATTACGTCGCCGGCATGGAAGGTGAGCATCTCGACTGGATCCGGCAGCACGCGTCCGTGCTCCTGGTCGTCGGGGAGGGCCCCTTCGAATGGCACCCGACCCGGTCCCTTCCCTCAACCCGTGAATTCGCCGAACTGTTGGCACGCAAGGCAATTCCCCACGAGCTTGATGTATGGGGCCACGACAGCGCCCACGACTGGCCCTGGTGGCAGAAGCAGTTGGCCCATCACCTGCCCCGCTTCTGCTGACCACCGCCTCGACGAAGGAGACATCGAATGTCCGAACACCTCATCGGTCTGCTGCTCGGCGCGGAAGAGGACTGGCCCCAGGCGTTCGAGGAACTCGTGCGCCGGGTCGGCCCGATCACCGCACCCGACGGGACGACGCACGACATCCGCACGGAGCGAATGACGATCGAGCCGTTCAACCTGCGCGATCGTCCGCGCACCGACCTTGTCATCGACCGGCTCGCGCACTGGTACTACCACCCGCGCGAGTGGCTGAAGAAGGTCGCGCTGATGGACGACGTCTACCTGATGAACAGCCCGTTCACCTTCCAGGCGATGGAGAAGCACGCGGCGTATTGCGCGTTGATGCGCATGGGGATGAACGTGCCCGAGACCGTCCTGGTGCCGTACAAGAACCCGCTCGACAACGTCCGTTGGGCGTACACGTCCAGCAAGTACAACCGGTCCTTCGACCTCGACTCGGTTGCTGCCGAACTCGGTTACCCGATGTTCATGAAGCCGTTCGACGGCGGTGCCTGGCGCGGTGTGTCGATGATCCGTGACGAGCGCGATCTGCACGCGGCGTACGACGAGTCCGGCGAGATGCTGATGCACCTGCAGAAGGCCGTCGACGGTTACGAGGTGTTTGCCCGGGCGCTCACCATCGGGCCGGAGACGATGGTGATGAAGTTCCGGCCGGACGAGCCGATGCACAACCGCTACGAAGTCGCCTACGACTTCCTGTCGCCGGAGGTCGGCGCCGAGGCCCGCACGATCGCGCAGACGGTCAACGCGTTCTTCCGCTGGGAGTTCAACAGCTGCGAGATGTTGGTCAAGGACGGAGTCGTGTACCCGATCGACTACGCCAACGCCTGCCCGGACGTCGCGATCACCTCGCTGCACTACTACTTCCCGTGGGCGATCAAGTCGCTGCTGAAGTGGTCGATCTTCTGCATGGTCACCGGGCGCAAGGCGAAGACACTGGTCGACACCGAGCCGTGGTTCGAGGTCGCCGACAAGGATGTTCCGTACAAGGCGAAGCTGGAGCGCTACCAGCAACTGGCCGACGAGCACTTCGAGACCGAGAAGTACCGCGAATTCTGCGAGCAGAGCCTCGGCCACGTCGATGAGATGGTGCTCGATTGGGTGCTCTCGGACGACTTCGACCGGCTGCTGGTCGAGACGGTCAAGTCGACCTACCCGCCGCACGAGCACGAAAAGTTCCTCGGCCACTTCCGCGGGCTGACCGGTCTGTGGGCCAAGGACGAGGCCAAGATCCTCGGCTGATCTTCGCGAACCCACTGATCAACCGAACTACTGAGCCCACTCGGCGGGTTCGGCGAGAAGTAGTAGGTTCGCGGGCGCTCCCGTCAGTCCGTCTCGGCGACGATGAGTGCTTGGTCGAGATCGCGCAGGATCGTGGTGACGGCCATCGCATTCGACATCGTGCTGGTGTCGAGCCACAGCCCGAGGCGGCCGGTCTGGTGCTCGAGGACGTTCCAGTGATCGAGCGTGGTAAGTCCGTCGTCAGGAATGCTCTGGTCGCGCACGGGTGATCGCTCCCCAACGACATCAGCACAGGGATGCAGTACGACCAGATGGACCGGTTCGGGTTCGGCGAGCTCGAGGAAGTCGTCGAGACGGTCGCCGATGATGTCGTCGGCAATCACCGCGTCGAATCCCGCGGACCGGTAGACGTCGGCGAGGGTCAGGGCTCCGGCGTACCGCAGCAGCAGCTGCTCGATCGCTTCGATGCTCGGTGGCTGCGAGATCACTTCCTTCCCGCTGACCACGGTGTCGCCGATCAAGTCGCCGTCGACGAACACGGCTTTGGCCAGTGCCTGCGCCAGCGCCCGTCCGACGGTGGTCTTGCCGGCACCGGGGATGCCGGTGATGACGAACAGGCGTCCTTGCTCACTCACGTTTCCAACCATTCCAGTACCGAAAGTCCGCAGGCTCGCGGGGGTGACCCGCGAGTCGTGCGGACGGTCACGAACGCAGGTGTCCGCGGGTTTGCTCAATTGACCCGCGAGTTCTGCGGACTTTCGCTCAGGAGCCGAGGGCGGTATCGACGATCTGCTTGGCCTCGTCCTGCACCCGCTTGAGGTGGTCGGCACCCTTGAACGACTCGGCGTAGATCTTGTAGACGTCCTCCGTGCCCGACGGACGCGCGGCGAACCACGAGCTCTCGGTGACGACCTTGAGTCCTCCGATTGCCGCACCGTTGCCCGGGGCCTCGGTCAACTTCGCGGTGATCGGCTCTCCTGCAACGGAATCCGCAGGGACGTCGTCGGGGGAGAGGGCCCCGAGCTTCGTCTTCTGCTCACGATCGGCCGGTGCGTCGATGCGCTCGTAGGCAGGTGCGCCGAACTTCTCGGTGAGCTCGGCGTAGTGCACGCTGGGGCTCTTGCCGGTGACAGCCTGGATCTCCGAGGCGAGCAGCGCCAGCAGGATGCCGTCCTTGTCGGTGGTCCAGACGGTGCCGTCCATGCGCAGGAAGGACGCACCGGCGGATTCCTCGCCACCGAAGCCGACGGAGCCGTCGAGCAGGCCGGGCACGAACCACTTGAAGCCGACCGGCACCTCCCACAGGGTGGCGCCGATCGACTCGACGACGCGGTCGATCATGGACGAAGACACGAGGGTCTTGCCGACCCGGTCGCTCTTCCAGTTCGGCCGCGCTCCGCCGTAGAGGTACTGGATCGCGACGGCCAGGTAGTGGTTCGGGTTCATCAGCCCGGCGTCCGGAGTGACGATGCCGTGCCGGTCGGAGTCGGCATCGTTGCCGGTGGCGATGTCGTACGTGTCGCGTTGGGCGATCAGGGACGCCATCGCGTAGGGGGAGGAGCAGTCCATGCGGATCTTGCCGTCCCAGTCGAGCGTCATGAACGGCCAGGCGGGGTCGACGTCCGGGTTGACGACGGTCAGGTCGAGACCGTGGCGTTCGGCGATCTCGGACCAGTACGCGACCGACGCGCCGCCGAGCGGGTCGGCGCCGATCCGGACGCCGGCCTTGCGGATCGCTTCGATGTCGATGACGTTGGGCAGGTCGTCGACGTAGGTGCCGAGGAAGTCGTATCCCTTTGCGGCAGAACGGGCGTCGGCCGTGCGGCGCACACCGTCGAGGCCGGCCTTCAGGTAATCGTTGGCGGCTGCGGCGATGACCTTGGTGGCATCGCTGTCGGCGGGTCCACCATGCGGCGGGTTGTACTTGAAGCCGCCGTCGGCGGGCGGGTTGTGCGAGGGCGTCACCACGATGCCGTCGGCCAGACCCGGGCCTGTGGTGCGACCGCCGTTGGCGCGCAGGATCGCGTGGGAGACAGCGGGGGTCGGAGTGAAACCGTCGCGGTCGTCCACCAGCACCTCGACGTCGTTCGCGACGAGCACCTCGAGCGCCGTCGCCCACGCGGGTTCGGACAGAGCGTGGGTGTCACGGCCGATGAACAGCGGCCCGTCGTAGCCCTTGTCTCGGCGGTAGTCGGCGATCGCCTGTGTGGTCGCGAGGATGTGCGCCTCGTTGAACGCACCCTTCAGCGACGACCCGCGGTGCCCGGAGGTGCCGAACACCACCTGCTGGTCGACGTTCTCCGGGTCGGGCGACACGTCGTAGTACGCCCCGACGAGAGCGTCGATGTCGGTCAGATCCGAGGACTGGGCAACCTGGCCCGCGCGTTCGTGGCTCATGCCTTCAGTCTGTCAGCCGTGCGCCCGTGTGTGCGGGCGCACGGCTGACAGGCGTCAGGCCGATCAGCCGAGGCGGACGTGTCCTGCCGGCAGCGGACGCCAGGGGAGGGTCTGCGTCGTGAACGCGTGGTTGATGAGCGACTCCTCGTGCGGCCAGACCTTGGCCCAGCCGGCCTGCCAGTACGGGCGACCGGCCCAGTTCAACGCCACTCGTCGCAAACCGTCACGCGACGACGCAGCCATCGAGATCGAACCGAAGCCGCCACCGTCTTGCCCGAACAACGGCTGCGTGCCGCCGGCGGGACAGGTGCCTTGAAACGCCTTCCGGGAGAAAGAGATCGCTCGTACCGGATTCGGTACGAGCGATCTCTGTCGGCACTTCCCGGGGTTATGGCCGGGTATGCCGGCTATCCGACATCGGTGGACTTCACGGACGTCGTCCCGGAGCCGTCGCGGTCGTTGCCCTCGGTGGGTTCGGGTTGGGAGATCTGGTCGACCTGGACGGACTCGGAGTCGTCGCCCGAACCGACCACGGCTCCGGCCACCAGCTGCGCACCCTCGTCCGCTGTCGTCACCGGTTGTGTGGCAGCGGCCACGGTGCGCTGTTCGGTGGCGTCGTCGGCGTCCGCCGCGGGAGCCAGGAACCACAGCGTCGACAGCGGCGGGAGGGTGATCGTCGCCGAGTAGGGCAGACCGTCGAACGGTTCTTCGGTCGCCTCGACGGCACCGAGGTTGCCGCGCCCACCACCGCCGTAGTGAGCGGCGTCGGTGTTGAGCACCTCGCGCCAGATCCCCTTGCGGGGCAACCCGACTCGCTTATCGGCGTGCTCGACGCCGGAGAAATTGGTGATCGCCAGCAGGACGTCACGCTCCTGCTCGTCACCGCGTCCCAGACGCAGGTAGGAGTAGGTGTTGCCCGACTCGTCGTCGGCATTGACCCAACGGAAACCCTCGCCCGTGTTGTCCTGGCCCCAGAGCGCTTCGTGCTCCTTGTAGACGCGGTTGAGGTCCTTCACCAGGGCGTGCACGCCCCAGTGAGCAGGCTGGTCGAGCAGCCACCAGTCGAGGCTGCGGCCGTCGGCCCACTCCGACTCCTGTGCGAACTCCGAACCCATGAACAGCAGTTGCTTGCCGGGGTGGGCCCACATGTGGCCGAGCAGTGCCCGCAGGTTCGCCAACTGCTGCCAGCGATCACCGGGCATCTTGCGCAGCAGCGAGCCCTTGCCGTGCACGACCTCGTCGTGGCTGATCGGCAGCACGAACTGCTCGCTGAACGCGTACACCAGACCGAAGGTCAGCTTGTGGTGGTGATGACCGCGGTTGATCGGGGCCTCGGCGAAGTAGTCGAGGGTGTCGTGCATCCAGCCCATATTCCACTTGAACCCGAAGCCGAGGCCGTCGGCGCTGGTCGGCTTGGTGACGCCGGGCCAGGAGGTCGACTCCTCGGCGATCATCACCGTGCCCGGCACACGCCGGTACGCGGTCGCGTTCGTCTCCTGCAGCAGTTGGACTGCTTCGAGGTTCTCGCGGCCGCCGAATTTGTTCGGGATCCACTCGCCGGGATTGCGCGAGTAGTCGAGGTAGAGCATCGAAGCCACACCGTCGACGCGCAGACCGTCGGCGTGGAACTCCTGCAACCAGAAGATTGCGTTGGCGACCAGGAAGTTGCGCACCTGGGGGCGACCGAAGTCGAAGATGTAGGAGCCCCACTCGTTGTGCCAGCCCTTGCGGGGGTCGGGGTGCTCGTACAGCGCGGTGCCGTCGAACTTCGCCAACGCCCACTCGTCGGTCGCGAAGTGACCTGGCACCCAGTCGAGGATCACGCCGATTCCGTTGCGGTGCAACGTGTCCACCAGGTATTTGAAGTCGTCGGGTGAGCCGAAGCGGGAGTTCACGGCGTAGTAACCGGTCACGTGGTAGCCCCACGACGGCGGGTACGGGTGCTCCATCACCGGCATGAACTCGACGTGCGTGAAGCCGAGGTCCTCGACGTAGTTGACCAGGTGCTCGGCCATGTCGCGGTAGCTCATGCCCTGACGCCACGAACCCAGGTGCACCTCGTAGATGCTCATCGGGCCGTCGTGCGGGTCGTTCTCGAGGCGGTGCTCGAGCCATTCCTCGTCCTGCCACTCGTAGTGGGAGTCGACAACGATGGACGCCGTCGCCGGAGCGGTCTCGGCTTGCTGCGCCATCGGGTCGGACTTGCTGCGCCAGACGCGGTCGGCGCACAGCACGGAGAACTTGTACCGGGTACCCGCACCGACACCGGGGACGAAGATCTCCCAGACACCGGTGCCGCCGAGTCGACGCATCGGATGGGCGAAACCGTCCCACTGGTTGAAGTCGCCGATCATCCTGACACCCAATGCATTCGGGGCCCACACGGCGAACGAGGTACCGGTGACCTTCCCGGCCGGACCGTCGTAGGTGCGAACGTGGGCACCGAGGGTGTTCCAGAGTTCCTCGTGACGGCCTTCGCCGAGCAGGTGCAGGTCCATCTCACCCAGCGTGGGCAGGAAGCGGAACGAGTCGTCGGCGACGTGCTCGACGCCGTCCTCGTAGGTGGTGACGATGCGGTAGTCGGGTTCCTGGTCGCCGTCGATGCGCGCCGACCAGATGCCTTCGGTGTCGTGCTCCATCGGGACGCGTGAACCGTCCTCGAGTTGTACCTCGACGGTCCTTGCGAGCGGACGCAGCGCCCGGACGTAGACGCCGTTCTCATCGCGCTGCCCACCCAGGACGCTGTGCGGGTCGGTGTGCACGCCACGCAGCACCGCCGCTGCGGCGTCGGGGTCGAGGCGCGGCGGGGCCGGCCGATCGACGGTATCGGTATCGGTATCGGAGTTCACAGCAGTCTCCTCGCTGTTGATGACGGACGCGGTGCCGTCGGCGGGCGCGGCCGAGTCGGTGGAGTTGTCTGCGAGCAGACGGTCGAGCGCGCCCACCGGGATCGGCAACCAGGTCGGACGGTTCTGTGCTTCGTAGAGCACCTCGTACGCGGCCTTGTCGGCCTCGAAGACGGTGACGAGCGGCGCGTGATCGGCCAGGCGGACACCGGACGCTCCTTCATAGCCGGCCAGGAACGCGTCGCGGCAGGCGGCGGCCCAGTCGGCCCGGTCACCGTCGACGGAGGCGGCGGCGTAGTCGAACGAACGAAGCATCCCCGCGACATCGCGCAGCGGGCAGTCGAGGTTGTTGCGGTCGCCCAGCGGACGTAGTGGCTCGCCCTCGAAGTCGAGCAGCACCCATCCGCGGTTCGGTACGTCGAGCACCTGGCCCAGGTGGTAGTCGCCGTGGATACGTTGCAGCGCAGGCCAGTTCGCGTCCTTCGCGCTGTCGAGCAGTTGCTCGAAGCGAGCACGGTGCCGGTTGATGTCGGAGTGCACGCGCGCCGCGACGTCGAACCGGCGGCGCATCTCGGCGACGACTGATTCAGCCCGCGCCGGAGTGACCGTCGCGGTCGGCATCGCATCGGCGAGCACGGTGTGCACCTCGGCGGTCGCGACGCCCAGAGCCCGGGCGTTCGCCGACCAGTCGGTGCCTGCCTCGGCGGCCTCGAGTGCCTCGCGCCACGCGTCCCGCACGTCGGGCAGGAATTCCTGCACAAACGCCAGGTGGCCGGCGGCGTGGCCGGTGCCGATCGTGTTGTCCGGCCACTGGCCGGTGAGATAGCCGATCGTCGCGGGCACCCGATTCGAGCCCTCGGCGGAGATCGCCGATTGCAACACGACGTCCGGGTTGAGGCCGTCCTGCAGCACGCGGAACAGCTTCACGATGACGGTGCGTCGATCGCCGGCGCGGTCCTCGGTGTCGATGATCATCGAGGTGTTCGACTGCTCACCCGACAACACCTTGGTGTTGACCACGATCGGCATCCTGCGGCCGCGAGTACCGCTGCCCTGTACCCGAACCGACGCGGGCAAGACACCCTGCGGACGATCCTGGGTGCCCTCCTCGAACTGCACATCGGCGTGCCGGCCGCCGGTCACGATCGTTTCCAGCAGCGCGGTGACGAACACCGGGTCGTGGCAGCCGTCGTACACCCAGCGCGTGCCCAGGGTCGAGTGTTCGGTGGTGCCGACCAGTGCGCGCTCTGCACCCTCCAGTGGGGCGCCACGGTAGGTCAGCGGCACCTGGAACAGGGTCGGCTGCGCACCGGAGGTGTCGAGCACCAGCGACACCTCGACCCCGACCTCGCCGGCAGGATCGTCGAAGCGATAGCTCCCGATCACCGACAACGCAGGCGTGCCGGATTTGCCTGTGTACCAGCGCTGCTCACCGATCCAGGCCTCGATGAGTTCGTTCTTCGACGGCTCGAGGGTCGCCTTGTGCAAGATGGCCATCAGGTATCAGTTCACTCGCTTCCGACAGGGCGCAGCGACAACCAGAAGAAGTCGCGTGAGCCCAGGGTGAAGGTGGCGTTGCCGTCCTCGCCGACGACCGGGAAGTGCGCGCCGCCGAAGAGGTCACGCAGTCGGGCCCCGGCGAACTCCGAGCCCAACTGGATGGTGACCGACTGCGGGCTGGACGACAGGTTGTTCAGGCAGAGCACCGAACGGATGGAGATCTGGTCGTCCGGGTCGTCCTCGGCAGCGATCGTGCGGGTGAACGCCAGCACCGTGTCGTTGTCGGTCTCGCGGACGACGAAATCGCCCAGACCGAACACCGGGTACTGCGCGCGGATGGCGAGCATCTCGCGCACCCAGTGCAGCAGCGAGGACGAGTGCGCCATCTGCGCCTCGACGTTGACACTGTTGTGGTGGTAGACCAGCGAGCTGATCACCGGCAGGTACAACTTGCCCGGGTCGGCGGTGGAGAAGCCGGCGTTGCGGTCGGGCGACCACTGCATCGGGGTGCGGACGGCATCGCGGTCGTCCAACCAGATGTTGTCACCCATACCGATCTCGTCGCCGTAGTACAGGCATGGCGAGCCCGGCAAGGACAGCAGCAGTGCGTGGATGAGTTCGATCTCGGCGCGGCTGTTGTCGAGCAGCGTGGCGAGCCGTCGCCGGATGCCGACGTTGGCGCGCATCCGCGGGTCGGGGGCGTACCAGCCGTACATCGCGGCCCGTTCCTCCGGCGTCACCATCTCCAGCGTCAACTCGTCGTGGTTGCGCAGGAAGGTGCCCCATTGCGTCCCCTTGGGGATGGGTGGGGTCTCGGCCAGCACGTTGATGATCGGCGTGGCCTTCTCCTCCCGCAGCGAGTAGTACAGCCGCGGCATGACGGGGAAGTGGAAGCACATGTGGCACTCGGGTGCTTCCTCGGTACCGAAGTAGTCGACGACCTCGTGCGGCATCTGGTTCGCCTCGGCGAGCAGCACGCGTCCGGGGTACTCGGTGTCGACCATCTTGCGCAGTTCGGCGAGGAACTCGTGGGTCTTCGGGTGGTTCTCGCCGTTGTGGCCCTCTTCCTCGAACAGGTAGGGCACCGCGTCCAGTCGGAACCCGTCGATGCCGAGGTCCATCCAGAACCGGACGATGTCGAACATCTCCTCTTGCACCTTCGGGTTCTCGAAGTTGAGATCCGGCTGGTGGGAGAAGAAGCGGTGCCAGAAGAACTGGCGGCGCACCGGGTCGAAGGTCCAGTTCGACACCTCGGTGTCGACGAAGATGATCCGTGCCTCTGTGTACTTGTCGTCGGTGTCGGACCACACGTAGTAGTCGCCGTATGGACCTTCGGGGTCGCTGCGTGAGGCCTGGAACCACGGGTGCTGGTCGCTGGTGTGGTTCATCACGAAGTCGGTGATGATGCGGATGCCACGGGCGTGCGCCTGCGAGACCAACTCGGTGAACTCCGGCAGCGTGCCGAACTCGGGCAGGATCGCCTTGTAGTCGGCGATGTCATAGCCGCCGTCGCGCAACGGCGAGGCGTAGAACGGCGGCAGCCACAGGCAGTCGACACCCAGCCACTGCAGGTAGTCGAGGCGGTTGAGGAGACCGGTGAAGTCGCCCGATCCGCTGCCGGTGGAGTCGCCGAAGCCGCGCACGAGCACCTCGTAGAAGACCGCCTTGCGGAACCACTGCGGGTCGTGCTTGAGGCCGGGCTGCTGCAGGTTGAATCCCTGGACGCTCATCGTGCTCAGTACCTCCGCAGCTCGATGATGTGGACGGGTTCGGCGTCGACGCCGAGGCGGACGAAGTTGTGCTCGCCCCAGTGCCAGTGCGCGTCGGTGATCAGGTCGTGCGCCGTGAACGCCTCGCCCTCGTGCAGTCCCAGCGCCTCGAGGTCGAGGTGCACCCAGGACTCGCGGGTGGAGTGCGGGTCGAGGTTGGCGACCACGATCACGACGTCGTCGCCGCGCTTCTTGGAGAAGACCATCAGCGAGGAGTCGTCGACCTTGTGAAAGGTGATGTTGCGCAGCCACAGCAGGCTCGGGTGATCGCGGCGGATCTGGTTGAGCCGGGTCAGGTAGGGCGCGAGGGTCTGCCCTTCCTTGGCGCCGCCGGGCTCATAGTCCTCCCAATGACGGTTCTTGAACTCGTACTTCTCGTTGTCGATCTGTTCCTCGGCGCCCGGACGTGCGACGTGTTCGATCAACTCGTACCCGGCGTAGATGCCGTACGTCGGCACCAACGTCGCGGCGAGCGCGGCCCGCAGCTTCCAGGCGGTCGGACCGCCGAACTGCATGTACGGGGTGAGGATGTCGTGGGTCGTCGGCCAGAACGACGGACGCATGTAGGCCGCCGCGTCGCCGGCGAGCTCCTCGACGTACTCCTGCAACTCCTCGGGTTCGTTGCGCCAGGCGTAGTAGGTGTAGCTCTGCTGGAAGCCGATCTTGCCGAGCGTGTGCATCATGGCCGGACGCGTGAACGCCTCGGCCAGCCAGATGACGTCCGGGTGGTCCTTGGCGACGTCGTCGATCAGCCACTGCCAGAACTCGACCGGCTTGGTGTGCGGGTTGTCGACCCTGAAGATCTTGACCCCGTGGTCGATCCACACCTGCATGACGCGGCGGATCTCCGCGTAGATGCCCTCGGGATCGTTGTCGAAGTTGAGAGGGTAGATGTCCTGGTACTTCTTCGGCGGGTTCTCGGCGAACGCGATCGTGCCGTCGGCGCGCGTGGTGAACCACTCCGGATGTTCGGTGACCCACGGATGGTCGGGGGCGCACTGCAACGCAAGGTCGAGCGCAACCTCCATGCCCTGCCGCTCCGCTTCGGCGACGAACGCGTCGAAGTCCTCCCACGTACCCAGGTCGGGGTTGAGGGCGTCGTGCCCGCCGTCCTTGCTGCCGATGGCGTACGGCGAGCCTGGGTCATCCGGACCGGCGGTCAGGGTGTTGTTCGGGCCCTTGCGGTTGATCGACCCGATGGGGTGGACGGGTGTCAGGTAGATGACGTCGAAGCCCATCGCGGCGACCGCCGGCAGGCGCTTCATCGCGGTGCGGAAGGTGCCGGTGCGCCACTTGCCGGTGGCCTCGTCGAACTCCGCGCCCTCCGAGCGAGGGAAGATCTCGTACCAGGCGCCGGCCAGAGCGCGCTCCCGCTCGACCCACCAGGCGAACTCGCGACTGGGGGAAACCGCGTCGCGCAACGGGGTGCGGTGCATTGCCTCGACGACTGCCGGGTCGGTGCCCGCGGCCAGACGCTCGCCGGGCTCCTTGGACTCGTCGCGCAAGGTGGTGACGGCGTCCTGCAGGAGGGTGCGGTCGGCGTCGTCGTGGTCGAGCTTCACGGCGCGTTCCAGCACGCGCGCACCTTCCTCGAGCATCAACTCGACGTCGACGCCGGCTGCGACCTTGATCGTCGCGTCGTGTTCCCAGGTGCCATACGGGTCGCTCCAACCCTCGACGCGGTAGCTCCACCAGCCGGGGCGGTCGGCGCTGATCGTGCGGACCCAGTGGTCGAGACCGGGGTTGGTGCAGCGCATCGGAAGCAGGGTGGTCCGCCCGTCGGGATCGGTGATCGCGACGGACGCGTTGACGGCGTCGTGGCCTTCGCGGAAGACCGTCGCCTCGACGTCGAATTCCTCGCCGACGACGGATTTGGTGGGGAACGCTCCGCACTCGACGGCGGGTTTGATCCCGATGACCGGAATGCGGCCGATAGGGGACTGGGGCTGGGTTGTGGTGGGTGCCGAAGTCACCGTCCGAACCTATCGGAAAGGCCCTTCACCAGTGCTGGTGAAGGGCCCTCCATTCGGCCTGTTCGGGCCGTCTGCTCAGTGCGTGGACTCAGACGTTCCAGATCCGCTCGCGGTAGTCGCGCATCGAACGGTCGCTGGAGAAGAACCCGGTGCGCGCGACGTTGAGGATCGCCATCCGCGTCCACGCGTCGGAGTCGCGGTACGCCTCGTCCACCCGAGCCTGGGCGTCCAGGTAGGACTGATAGTCGGCCAGCGCCATGAACGGGTCCTGGGTGAGCAGGTTGTCGACGAACTGCGCCGCGAGCCGGCGGTCGCCGCCGGTGAAGTGGCCACTCGCCAGCAGGTCGATCGTGGCGCGCAGGTTCTCGTTCGACTGGTAGTAGGACTCCGGGTCGTAGCCCTTCGCCCGCAGCTCCTCGACCTGCGGCTCGTCCATGCCGAACAGGAAGAAGTTGTCGTCGCCGACGAGTTCGCGGATCTCGACGTTCGCGCCGTCGTCCGTGCCGATCGTCAGCGCGCCGTTGAGGGCGAACTTCATGTTGCCGGTGCCGGACGCCTCCTTGCCCGCGAGCGAGATCTGCTCGGACAGGTCGGCGGCCGGGATGAGCTTCTCAGCGAGCGTGACGTTGTAGTTCGCCGGGAAGGCGACCGACATGACGTTCTTGACCCGCTCGTCGGCGTTGATGGTCTGTGCGACGGAGTTGATCAGGAAGATCGTCTCCTTCGCGATGTGGTAACCCGGCGCCGCCTTCGCACCGAACACGAACGTGCGCGGGACGACGGACTCGGTCGAGACCCGTCCGGAGATGATGCCGTCGTACATCGAGACGATGTGCAGCAGCTTGAGCGACTGACGCTTGTACTCGTGCAGACGCTTGACCATCACGTCGAGCATCGCGTCGCGGGGCAGGTCGAGACCGTCGCGCGCCTTCAACAGGTTGTACAGGCGCTCCTTGTTGGCCTGCTTGACCTGCGCGAACTGCTGACGGAAGTTCGGGTCGTCGGCGAACGGCTCGAGCTTCTTGAACTGCTCGAGGTCGGTCACCCAACCGTCACCGATCGCGTCGGTGACCAGGTCGGACAGCTTGCGGTTGGCGAGGAATACGAAGCGGCGCGGTGTGACACCGTTGGTGACATTGGTGAACTTGTCCGGCCAGTAACCGGAGAAGTCGGGGAGCACCTTGTCGCGCAGCAACTGGGAGTGGAGTTCGGCGACACCGTTCACCTTCGAGGAGCCGATGGTGGCCAGGTAGGCCATCCGCACCGAACGCTCGGGGTGCTCGCTGATGATCGACATGCGACGAATGCGCATCTCGTCGCCGGCGAAGGCCCCGGCGACTTCCTCGAGGAAGTTCTTGTTGATGCGGTAGATGATCTCCAGATGGCGCGGCAGCAGCTTGCCCATGAGCTCCACCGACCAGACCTCGAGGGCCTCGGGCAGCAGGGTGTGGCAGGTGTAGGCGAAGCACTGCCGGGTGATGTCCCACGCGTCGTCCCAGTCGAATCCCTTGATGTCGACCAGAATCCGCATCAGCTCGGGGATCGCGATGACCGGATGGGTGTCGTTGAGCTGGAAGACGATCCGCTCGGGCAAGTGGTGCAGGTCGAAGTCCTGCGGCAGCGTGTTCTCGATGAAGTCGTGCAGCGAGCACGCGACGAAGAAGTACTGCTGCTGCAGGCGCAACTCCTTACCCTGCGGGGTGGAGTCCTCGGGGTAGAGCACCTTGGAGATGTTCTCGGCGAAGGTCTGCGCGCGCACGGCCTCGGCGTAGTCGCCGGAGTTGAAGATCTGCAGGTCGAACGCCTGGGTGGCCTTCGCGCTCCACAGACGCAGCGTGTTGACCGTGTGGTTGCGGAAACCCGGAACCATCTGGTGGTAGGGGATACCGAGGACGTTCCAGCCCGGGATCCAGCGCGAGCGCTCGCGGCCCTCGTCGTCGGTGTACTGCTCGGTGCGGCCTCCGAAGTCGACGCGTACCTGGCGCTCGGGGTGCGGGAACTCCCATGGGCTGCCGAGCGAGAGCCAGGAGTCTGGCACCTCGACCTGACGGTTGTCCTCGAAGGTCTGGCGGAAGATGCCGTACTCGTAACGGATTCCGTAACCGATGCACGGCACGTCCATCGTGGCGAGCGAGTCGATGAAGCAGGCTGCGAGCCGGCCGAGACCACCGTTGCCGAGGCCGGGCTCGATCTCTTGTGCACGCAGGTCGGCGATGTCGATGCCGCACTCACGCAGTGCGTCCGCGGCGATGTCCTGCAGGTCGGTGGCGAGCAGGGCGTTGCTCAACTGTCGACCGAGCAGGTACTCCGCCGACAGGTAGCCGACGGTCTTGGTGCCGCCCTCGCGGCGCTTGGCTCCGGTGTCGAGCCAATCGGCCATCATGTACTTACGCACCGTCTTGGCCAGCGCGATGTACTGGTCGTTGATCGTCGAACGCGATAGCAGGACGCCCTGACCGAAGTTCAGTTCGCGCAGAAAATGGTTGACGAAGCGCTCCACCGTGGGAGTCGGTGACTGCACCGCACCGGTGGCGATGTCGCTCAGCACCGGCAGGGTCGGACCCACCCGGTGCACGTCGGTGGTGGGCGACTCGTCGCTCGTGTACTCGTTCTTGCTGACGTCGGTCATGACAGGTGCTGCTCCATCGGTCGGCTCCGGTGAACGGCGTACCGCTCGCTGCTCGCACGCGTGCCGGGGCACACGCAACGCGTCCGCAGCATAGCGACGGCGACTGAACTTCCCACAGCCCGAAACCGTGCGTCGGCAGGTGATTCTCGTCTCGCGGACATCGGCGGATTCGGCGCGTTACCGCGGTGTTCGTACGATGGCTCGGTGTTCCTGCCCCTCAGCTACCTGCTCGGCGCTGCGCTACTCGCGCTCGCCGGGTACGGCGCCTTCCTGACCGCTCGCGGACGTGCGATCGACAACGCACTGTTCTATCTGCTGTGCGCGGTCGAGGTGCTGATGATCCTCGCGCTCGTGCTCGGGTTGGTCACCTGGAACGAGGCCGATGCGCAGATGAACAAGGGTGTGTTCGCCGCCTATCTGATCGGGATGGTCATCGCCACTCCGATCGCCGGGTTCTGGGCCTTCGCTGATCGTGAAACCCGTTGGGGCACTGGCGTTCTCGTGGTTGCAGCGACCGGGTTGCTGGTCATGACCGTGCGGCTCGTTCAGTTGTGGGGCGGCTATGCCGCGTAGTCGCACGAACGCCGGCCCGGGACGCATCCTCGTCGCCGTCTACGGCGTCTTCGCGCTGGCAGCCACGGGGCGCTCGATCATGCAGGTGGCCCAGAATTGGCCCGACCCGCCGCTTCCTTATCTGCTGTCGGCGCTCGCGGCAGTCGTCTACGTAATTGCGACTGTCGCGCTGGCGATGGGCGACCGGTTGCGTCTCGCGCTGGCGACGATCGGGTTCGAGTTGTTGGGTGTGCTCGCCGTCGGTACGTGGAGCTACCTGGACGCGGACCGCTTCCATGACAAGACCGTGTGGTCACATTTCGGACAGGGTTACGGCTACGTTCCACTGATCCTCCCCATCCTCGGCCTGCTCTGGCTGCGTTCCTCCACGCGCTCCTCCACACGCTCGGCCGGCGGGTCGCGCTCAGTTTGAGCCGTTCTCGAACCGCCCGGTTGAGCCTGGAGCATGACGAAGGCCTGCGCTGAGTTGTCGTTGAACCGCTGGTTGAGTCATGGCGTACTAGGCCTTGTACAGACCCGTCGCTTCACGGCTGGTTGAGCCAGGTGTCCGACGGAGGTTTGTGCTGAGCTGTCGCTTCACGGCTGGTTGAGCTATGCGCCCGACGATGGCTTGTGCTGAGTTGTCGCGAATCGCTGGTTGAGCCATGCGCCCGACGATGGCTTGTGCTGGGCTGTCGCTTCACGGTTGGTTGAGCCATGCGCCCGACGGAGGCTTGTGCTGGGCTGTCGCTTCGCCGCTGGTTGAGCCATGCGCCCGACGAAGGAGGGCGCATGTGCCGAAACCCGGTGACCGTGAACGGATTCCTGACCATACGGGGCTGATTCAGGAAGCGTCGTGCACGGAGTCGGGGTAGGTGATGTAGGTGCGGCCGGTGCGGGAGGTCCAGGTACAGACTCCGTCGTCGCTCATCTCGTAGTCCCAGTGCTTCTTGGTTTTTGCGTCGTGGTGGTGGCGACAGAGTGCGGCGAGGTTGTGCCCGGCAGTCGGCCCCTGGGGCCATTCGACGACATGGTCGATGTCGCACCTGATGGCGGCCCTTGTGCACATGGGGAACCGGCAGGTGTGGTCGCGTTGTTGCACGAACTCCCTCATCCGCGGCGTAGGTTCGTACGCGGTCGTCGAGGTTTCACACGTGACTCCGGTGTCGGCGTCGACCAGTGCCCGGGTCAGGCGGCAACCGAACTGCTCGATCAACGCCTCGAGCACTTCGGGCCGGATGAACCCGATCCCGGCGATGCGTGCCCACCCCGTGGTGTAGCAGTGGTCCGATTTCCTTGCTGTTGAGCCGGATTCGGGACCTGAAGCGCCGGAAGCGCCGGAAGCACTGGAAGCGCTGGGGGTGTTGGTGGGCTGGTCGGTGGTGTTCGGGCCGCGTGGGGACGTGGCGGACTGTCCGGGTGGTGGTGATCCGTCGTCCGGGGACGCCTCGGGCTCGTGTTCCGCGTCGTCGGTGGCACGTTGGGTGGCCGTCGCAGCCTGTTCCTCGCGTTCCTCGCGTTCCTCGCGTATGACAGGGACCTGGATGACGACCTGGTAGCTGACGTCAGCACCTTGTGTGACGAGGTCGTGCAACGCGCCCAGGCGCAGTTGTCCGAGCGTCGGCTTCGACTCACCGGTCTCGCTGCCCTCACTTGCGGGCGGGTTCTTCGAGCGTTGATCAGCCAGTTGGTCCACGGCTCCGTAGATGCGGGCGATCTGGTCGGCCGGCCCGATGGCGCACAGCTCGGCCATCCCGGCAATGTCGGAGGGGCGCACCCAGACACCGGTGGCGTCCTTGGCTTCTTTGACCCGCGCCTTCTTCGCGGCTTCCTCTTCCCACTGGGTCACCAGTGCCCGTGCGGCGCTCTTCACCTTCAGGTAACCCCAGGTGTCGAAGCCTTTCGCGTCGAGCAGGTGCTGCTCGACCCGGTGAGAGGTTTCGGGTGAGGCGCTCACCAACTCCGAGGCAACGAGGCTGACTTTCCAGTACGGGATCTCCCCTTCCACCGCAGCAGCCAGCAACCCGGGAGTTTTGGTGCATGCATCGATGGAGTTGCTCATCTTGCTCGAGGCAGTGCGGGGTGCCATCTGACAGGCAGCCGCCAGGTCGGTGTCGGCGAACGGTGCTTGGTGTCCGAGCGGGTGTTCGACCTTGGCGGTGACACCGGTGTCGGAGTCGACCAACTCCTCGTCGATCGCTGCGTACCTGGCCATGGCCATGGCTTGAACGGCTTGGGAGATCGATGCCAACTGCGTGGAACCGGTCACTGCTTTCTCGAGCATGCGATGGTCATCGACGTCGACGGGTCGGGCAGTGACGATGTCGCCGGCGTTGTGGACGGCGTCTGCGTGCAGTCCGTGGAACGCGGCCCGCGACATCTGAACCGCGAACTCCAGGACCTCCGACGGCGACCCCAATGCATCGACCAGTTGCTTCAACAAACGCTGCTTGCGTGCCGAGATCGATTCCAGCAGAACGAATTCCACCGGAGACTCCGGTTCGTAGAACTCGTAGCTGATGCCCATGAAGAAACTCTAGGCGGGACCACCGACAACCTCCGTCGGCCGGTTTACGTCGGGCGCACAGGTAAGAACTTTGCCAAGTTCTTACCTGTGGAAATCTTCCGTCCCAGGGCAGGAGGCCGCACGATGCAAGGGCTGTTCTTGCTTCTGGAGGTTCTGATGACGGCTCGATTCATGCGCACCGTTGCGCCCCTTGTTGCGGCGTCTGCTGCGTGCGGACTGATGGTCGGCTGTGGGGGTGGATCCCCGGAGGCGGAGTCCAGCCCGCCGTCGTCGACGACCACCTCCGCCGCGTCGCCGACGACCTCGAAGACCACGTCGACATCGGCGACGCCCACCAGTCAGACCAGCAACGCGACCTACGCCGGCGCGCCCGGTGTGCCTGAAGCTGCGAAGCACAAGACGGACGCCGGCGCGATTGCGTTCGCGAAGCACTACCTCGAAACGGTCAACAAAGTCGGTCAAAGGCCTAACGCCGGCATCCTGGAACCACTAGCTACGCCGAGCTGTAAGACGTGTAAGAACCAGCAGCGGACCGTTAGCAAGCTGATCGCCGAGAAAGCTACGTTCTCAGGCCCGCAATTCGTTATTGGCGATGCGGCGAAGCTGCCGGGTCCACAGACAGTCGTGGGCGTCGTCGTAGGGCAACCAGCTACCCAGATTGTCAATGGGACAGGCACAGTCCTCCACGAGTCTGAGGACGAAGGTCGAGCCCAGGCCGTTCTCGAATTGCGGTGGGCTTCCGGATGGCGCGTTGCTGAACTTAAGCACGCAGCAGCATGAAACTGGTCTTTGCTCTCCTCGTCCTGGTATGTACGTCGGCGACCTGCGCGGCAGAGGCCGACCCCGGCTCCCCTCCGCCGGTTCGTCCAATAGCGGCCCCGACGACACCGGCGACTAGCGGAGGCGACTGGTGCGATGCTCTGGTCTGTTCCAAGACGGACGGAGGTGGAAAGTACGTCGGCCTGTCACGAGCGGCAACATCTGCCCTGCCGCCCAAGGGTAGGGCCACGTTCGTCGAGGCAGGCAAAAAGGTCACCAAGGAAGTGCCGTACCAGTACGTCACGCTCCTTGCCTGCGGGAACAACAGCCCGGTCGGTCAGACCGAGATCGGGTGCACAGTGGCGTACGAGACCTGCCAGGGCGCAAACGTCGAAGGGCCCTACACGCGGATCTACCGCAAACTGTTGACCCCCGACGCAGCTCGCTCGAACGTGTGGGAGAACGTCGGCACGACGTGCTTCCCGACGGCGGTCCCGAATGCGGTGCAACGTCCGCGCTTGACGTTGGCGATGATTCGCAGCCAGTGGGAGCGCACCCAGTTCGCGAAGCCGACCGTCTCGATGCAGCCGATCGGTGGGAAGACGCTCGTGACGTTGCCGACGTTCTTCCAGTTGGCCTATCCAGCAACGGGATTCCAGCCGAACGAGATCAACACCGTGAACCTGCTCGGCCATCAGGTGCGGATCAAGCCGACGTTCAAGCACAACGTGTTCAGCTACGGCGACGGCGGCTCGAGTGGTCCGACGCAGTCCGGTGGCGGTGTGTACCCGGACGGCGACATCAAGCATGCATACGACAAGTCAGGCACCTACGTGACCAGTGTCTCGACGACCTACGGCGGCCAGTACTCGGTCGACGGCGGCGAGTGGGCGGACATCCCGGGATCGGTGACCGTGGCCGGACCGAGTTCGCAGATCCAAGTCGTGACGACGAAGAATCAGTTGGTGAACAACTAGGCCGTCCGCCCGGGTTCGCGTGAATCTCACGTGGTCTCGATCGCGGCGCTCGCCCTGGGGGCTCGCACCTACTCGACCGGCGTGTGGTGAATCAGTAGGCCGTCCGCAGGGTGCTGCTCAGCGGGAGGGCGCCTTGAAGATCGCCAAGGACGCAGCGCGCACCGGGTAGCCGGCGCTGTGCTCGATCGTCGTCGACGGGATGTCCGCCGGGTTGTCGATCGCGCTGTCCCACAGCAGTTCCCATGCGTGCCCACTCGAGCTCGACGGTAGCGAGATGGTGGCGTGGTCGCAGCTGCCGTGCAGCACCAGCAGCAGGTTGTCGTCACCGATGTTGTCGCCGTCGAAGAGTGCCTGCACTGTCCGCGTCGATCCGTCTGCCCAGGCATCCGAGGTCATCGCGGCGCCGTCCTGATCGAACCACCGCAGCACCGGCGACGAGCCGGTGTCGTGGTCGGGCAGGAACTCACGTTGACGCAGCACCGGGTGCGCGGCACGCAGGGAGGTCAGATAGGCGGTCGTGTCGATCAGATCGCGCTGCCAGGGCTCGAATCCCCAGTCGAACCAACTGATCTCGTTGTCCTGGCAGTAGGCGTTGTTGTTGCCGCCCTGCCCGCGTCCGAACTCGTCGCCGCCGAGCAGCATCGGCACTCCCGCACTCAACAGCAGCGTTCCGAGCATGTTGCGGACGACCCGTCGGCGCAGCGTCTCGGTCTCCTCGTTCGCGGCCGCATGCCCCTCCACACCGAAGTTCCACGACAGGTTGTGTTCCGAACCGTCGCGGTTGCCCTCGCCGTTCGCGCCGTTGTGCTTGGAGTTGTACGCCGTCAGGTCAGCGAGTGGGAAGCCGTCGTGAGCGGTCACGTAGTTGACCGATGCGATGGGGGAGCGGGAGCCGAAGGTGTCCTGCGAACCGCCGATGCGCATGGCGAGTTCAGCGACGCCGTGCCCGGGGTGGCCCGCGGCATCAGCAGCGAGGTCACGCAGCCAGAAGGTGCGGACCGCGTCCCGGAATTTGTCGTTCCAGTCGGCCATCGGGTGCGGGAACTGACCCGTGCGCCAGCCGTGCGAACCGATGTCCCATGGCTCGGCGATCAGCTTCACCCGGCTGAGCACCGGGTCGGTGCGCATGGCCATCAGGAACGGGTGGTCGGGGTGGAAGGAGTCGTCCCGCTCACGCCCGAGCGCGACCGCGAGATCGAATCGGAACCCGTCGACATGCATTTCGGTGACCCAATAACGCAGCGAGTCCAGCACCATCCGCAGCGGCGTCTCGTGCGTCGTGTCGATCGTGTTGCCGCACCCGGTGACGTCGACGTCGTGACCACGCGAATCGAGACGGTAATAGTTCGACTGGTCGAGACCACGCCACGAGAGGGTGGCTCCGGTCGAAGCTCCCTGCTCGGCGGTGTGGTTGTAGACGACGTCGAGGATCACCTCGATACCCGCGCGGTGCAGCAGTTTGACCATGCCCTTGAACTCATCGATCGCACCCTGCGGATCGGACGCGCACGCGTACCCGGCGTGCGGGGCGAAGAACCCGAGCGTGTTGTAACCCCAATAGTTCGACAGCCCGAGTTTGACCAGGTGCGGCTCGCTGGTTGAGGCGTGGATCGGCAACAGCTCGATCGCGGTCACGCCCAGCCGCTGCAGATGGTTGATCGTCGCCGGGTGCGCGACTCCCGCGTAGGTGCCCCGAAGTTCCTGCGGCACATCAGGATTCAGCATCGTCAAGCCGCGCACGTGTGCTTCGTAGATCACCGTGCGATCCCACGGCGTGAACAACTGAGAGTCGCCGTCCCAGTCGAAGTGGTCGTCCACGATCACATTGCGCGGCATGTCCGGTGCGCTGTCGCGGTCGTCCCGCACTGATCCGTCGCCGCTGAACGCCGCGTCCACTTCGTGCCCGAAAACGGTCGGGTTCCAACGGACTTCTCCGTCGACCGCGCGGCCGTACGGGTCGAGCAACAACTTCGAGGGGTTGTAGCGCAGACCCTCCTCGGGTCGCCACGGACCCTCCGCCCGGTACGCGTAACGCGTCCCAGGCCCGACCCCGGCCACTGCGCCGCACCAGACGCCGCCGCGGTGCCGGGTGAGCGGCACGCGTGACTCGGTGCCCGACTCGTCGAAAAGACACAGATCGACCTGCCAAGCGCGGTCCGCCACGACGGCGAACTCGGCGCCGTCGGCTGTGAGAGTGACCCCCGGGGCTGCTGGTGCATCGAGTGAACGTGGGACTGAAGCGACCGGTCGGGTGGGCATGAGGGAAAGCCTACGGTCGACTACCGTGGCGACCATGACTGATCCCACAGCACTGCCGAACTTCCCGACGTCCGGAAACCAGAACGGCAACCCGTCCGAGCCCCAGGCTCAGGAGGGTCAGCCCATGTTCGCCGGCCCGAACGACGAGTCGCCCGCGCGTGACCGCGTCGTCGAGGCACTGCGCTCGGTCGGCCTCAACCCCGAGGTCGACGAGGACGGCGACGTCAGCTACCTCCTGCCCGCAGGCGAGGACGCCCCTGAGGGCACCCCCGAGCAGCAGCTGTTCGTGCGCGCGATCGACGGCGAGCCGGCCATGATCCGCGTCTTCGGCCAGTGGCAGATCGGCGACGACGTCCCGGCCGACCTCAACAAGCGTCTGCTCGCGGCGAACGACATCACGCTGAGCCTGAACATCATCAAGGCCGGCATCGCCAACGGCAACCTCGTCGTCACCGGCGAGCACCTCATCACTCCCGAGTCCGACCTGCCGATGTTGCTGCAGTCGACCACCCAGATGGTGGTTCACGCGGTGCAGATGTGGCACCAGGCCGCCACCAGCGATGGTCCGCACGCGGCGACCGGCGGCGAGGGCGACGGCCTGAACGGTCAGGCCTGATGACCGCGTACGGGGAGTTCGTCTCCACGCAGGTCGACGGCGGCATCGCGGTGTTGCGTATCGACCGCCCGAAGATGAACGCCCTGAACGAGGAGATCCAGGAAGGTCTCGCGGCGGCCTCGCTCGCGTTGACCAAGGACGACTCGGTCCGTGGTGTCGTGGTGTACGGCGGCGAGAAGGTCTTCGCGGCGGGCGCCGACATCAAGGAGATGCGCACGGCTTCGTACGCCGACATGGTCAAGCGGGCCGGACGCCTGCAGGATTGCTTCGCGTCGATCGCCGCCATCCCGGTGCCGACCGTGGCGGCGATCGCCGGCTACGCCCTCGGAGGAGGATGTGAACTGTCCATGGCGTGCGACTTCCGGGTTGCGACGAACGACGCCAAGCTCGGTCAGCCGGAGATCCTCCTCGGACTGATCCCGGGTGCGGGCGGGACGCAGCGTCTGACCCGGCTGGTCGGTCCGGCCAAGGCCAAGGACCTCGTCTTCACCGGCCGCATGATCGACGCCCAGGAGGCGCTCGCGATCGGCCTCGTCGACGAACTCTGCGAGCCCGGTGACGTGCTCGGTGCGGCCAAGGCCAAGCTGAAGCCGTTCGTGAACGGTCCGGCGATCGCACTGCGCGCCGCCAAGGCTTCGATCGACCAGGGCCTCGAGGTCGACCTGCAGACCGCGTTGCGCATCGAGAGCGCGCACTTCGCCGGTCTGTTCGCGACCAAGGACCGGCAGATCGGCATGGACTCGTTCGTCGAGAACGGTCCGGGCAAGGCGCAGTTCACCGGCGAGTGACGCCGGACGCAGCGAAGCTGCAGCAAAGGCTCCACGAAGGGTGGTGCCGCACCCGCCGCACGGCGAGGTTCGGCACTACCCTTCGACATGTTCGGGTGAGAAAGGAATCCCAAATGACGATCAAGCAGTGGAACATCCCCTCCGACTGGCAGGAGCCGTTCGTGGCGAAGCTGACGGAGCGCGGAGCGTCCGGAACGGTCGTCAACACGGCCCTCGAGGCGATCGACGACAAGTGCAAGGCCACGGGCGAGGAGCCGCTCGCGCTGTTCGGTGAACCGCGCGCCTACGCCGAGAGCGTGATCCTGCCCGACACCAAGGCCGCGTCCCGATCGCGCACCAAGGCAATCGCTTTGGCCCTGCTCGGACTTCTCGGCATGTTCCTCACGCTGTGGGGCTGGGCCGCGATGCAGAAGGACACCGACAAGCTGATCGGCATGTCGCCCGTCGTCATCTTCGTGATCGGCGCGCTGCTGTGCCTGGGTGCCGCGATCGCGGATGCCCTGCTCGGTGCCAAGGCCGACGTCGTCCACGGCGCGCCGCAGAAGGGTTCGGCGCTGCTGCTCAACAAGCTCGGGCCGTGGATCATCGTCGCTCTCACGCTGGTGGGCATGCTGCTCATCTGGGTACGCAACAACTGAACGATCTGACGCAACCCCGATAGTTACCTGCGGGTAACACGGGGTTAGGCTGAAACCAGTCCCATGCGGTTGCCCGTGTCTGCGGCACCGCCCAACACGACAGAAGGACGCGCATGAACATCGTCGTATGCGTCAAGTACGTGCCGGACGCTCAGGGCGACCGCACGTTCGAGGACGACAACACCACCGACCGCGACGGCGTCGACGGTCTGCTCTCGGAGCTCGACGAATACGCGGTCGAGCAGGCGTTGCGCATCGTCGAGGCCGGTGAAGGTGAAGTCACCGCTCTCACCGTGGGTCCCGAGGGTGCCGCCGAGGCGCTGAAGAAGGCGCTGCAGATGGGCGCCCACAAGGGTGTTCACGTGCTGGACGACGCGATCGCCGGTTCGGACGCAATCGCCACCTCGCTGGTGCTGGCCGAGGCCGTCAAGAAGATCGGCTCGCCCGACATCGTGATGACCGGTGTGTCCTCGACCGACGGCGTGATGGCCGTGGTCCCGGCGATGCTGGCCGAGCGACTGGGCCTGCCCCAGGTCACCCAGCTGTCCGAACTGTCGGTCGCCGACGGCAAGGTCACCGGCCGCCGTGACGGCGACATCGCGTCCGAGAACCTCGAGGCATCGCTGCCCGCCGTTGTCGGCGTCACCGACCAGACGGACGAGGCGCGTTACCCCTCGTTCAAGGGCATCATGGCCGCCAAGAAGAAGCCCGTCGAGACATGGTCGCTGGCCGACCTCGGCGTCGACGCGGGACAGGTGGGCCTGGAGAACTCCTGGACAAAGGTCGTCGGCGCCGACAAGCGTCCACCGCGTGAGCAGGGCACCGTTGTCACCGACGAAGGTGATGGCGGCAAGAAGCTCGCCGAGTTCCTGTCCGCCCAGAAGTTCGTCTGATCAGTCACGAGACAAGGAGATTCGTCATGGCTGAAGTTCTCGTCCTGGTCGACCACACCGATGGCACCGTCAAGAAGACCACCGCGGAGTTGCTGACGATCGCACGTCAGATCGGCACCCCGTCGGCCGTGTTCGTCGGCAGCAACGTCGAGGCCGCACGTCCGCGTCTGGCTCAGTTCGGCGCTGAGAAGGTGTACGTCATCGACAACGCCGACGTGCAGGACTACCTCGTCGCACCGCTCGCCGAGGCCCTCGCCGCCGTCGTCGAGCAGGCGTCCCCGGCTGCTGTGCTGCTGCCCTCGACCCCGCACAACAAGGAAGCCGCCGCGCGACTGGCGATCAAGACCGGTTCGGGTCTGATCACCGATGCGGCTGCTGTTGAGGTCGACGGCGACACCGTCACCGCAACACAGTCGGTGTTCGCCGGCTCCTACACCACCAGGTCGCAGGTGACCAAGGGCTTGCCGATCATCACCGTGAAGCCGAACATCCTGCCGCCGACCGCGTCGCAGGCCGGTGCGGCCGTGGTGAACGTCGACGTCCAGGTGTCCGACGCCGCCAAGGGCGCGAAGATCACCGACCGTCAGCCGAAGCAGAAGTCGGGTCGTCCCGAACTCACCGAGGCCGCGATCGTGGTCTCCGGTGGTCGTGGCACCGGCGGTGACTTCGGTCCGGTCGAGGGGTTCGCCGACTCCCTCGGCGCTGCCGTGGGTGCCTCGCGCGCCGCGGTCGACGCCGGTTGGTACCCGCACTCCAACCAGGTGGGTCAGACCGGTAAGCAGGTCAGCCCGCAGTTGTACGTCGCTGCCGGCATCTCCGGTGCGATTCAGCACCGCGCGGGCATGCAGACCTCGAAGACGATCGTCGCGGTCAACAAGGACGAGGAAGCGCCGATCTTCGAACTCGTCGACTTCGGCGTCGTCGGCGACCTGTTCCAGGTGCTGCCGCAGGCCACCGAAGCGGTCAAGCAGTCCAAGAACTGACGCGCAGGTCGAAGCGCCCGTCCCGGAAACGGGGCGGGCGTTTTCGCGTCACCCGACGCCGGATACGGTCGCGTCATGGTCGACATCGAACGGCGCGGCGGACTCATCCTCACCAATCACCGGCTCGAGGTCCCGCTCGATCACGACGACCAGTCGGGTGCCACCATCGAGATTTTCGCCCGGGAGATTGCCCTACCGGACGCGGCCGACAAGCCCTATCTCGTCTTCCTTCAGGGAGGACCGGGTGGCGAGAGTCCGCGGCCGAGCACAGACCCCGTCGGTCCAGGTTTCGTCGAACGCGCGGTCCGTGACTACCGACTGCTGCTGCTCGACCAGCGCGGCACCGGATTGTCGA
The DNA here is from genome assembly GCF_054778255.1 of Yimella radicis. Taxonomy (NCBI): domain Bacteria; kingdom Bacillati; phylum Actinomycetota; class Actinomycetes; order Micrococcales; family Dermacoccaceae; genus Yimella; species Yimella radicis. The sequence continues at coordinate 28,330 of NZ_BAAGZR010000010.1, read as the reverse complement.
CTCCTGTGGATGGCCTCGAAGGGATGAGCGCGCAGGAGCAGGCCGACTACTTGGTCAACTTCCGTGCCGACTCGATCGTGCGCGACTGTGAGGTGCTGCGCGAGCACCTGTTGGTCGAGCAATGGAGCCTTCTGGGGCAGTCGTTCGGTGGGTTCTGCTCGCTGCACTACCTCAGCCGTTTTCCGAATAGCCTGCGGGAGGTCTTCTTCACCGGGGGCATCCCGCCGGTCGGCATGCCGGTCGACGAGGTCTATGCCGCGACCTACGAGCGCACCGCGGAACTGGTCGAACGTCATTACGCCAGGTTCCCCGGCGACCGTGACGCAGTGCGCCGGGTCGTCGAGCTCTGCGACGTCGGGGCGGTGAAGCTGCCGGACGGAACATCGTTGTCGGCCAGGCGTTTTCGGCAGATCGGTAACGGGCTCGGCATGTCATACGGCTCGGAGCAACTGCACTACCTGCTCGAGCGTGACCCGCGATCACCGATGTTCGGGGCCGTCGCTTCGGCCATGCTCCCGTTCCCGTCCTGGACGCCCATCTACACCGTGTTGCACGAGGCCTGTTATGCCGACGGGGGAGTCACCGGCTGGTCGAGCGAACGGGTGATGCCGTCGTCCTACCGGGACGACATCACCATGCTGACCGCCGAGCACCCGTTCCCCTGGCTGTTGGACGAGGTGTCCGGACTGCGACCACTGAAGGAGGCGGCCGACCTGCTCGCCGCCCATGAGTGGCCGCAGCTGTACGACGCCGACGCATTGGCGCGCACCGACGTCCCCTGCGCGGCTGCGATCTATTACGACGATCCCTACGTACTGCGCGAACACTCAACTGCCACAGCGCAATTGCTGCCGCAGATGCATCCGTGGATCACGAACGAATATCTGCACGACGGGTTGCGCGCCGACGGCAGAGTGTTGGATCGACTGATCGAGCTGGTGAAGAAGGGGTGAGCCTCAGCCTGTCGCAGTGCTGCTCGACGGCACCGAGGCAGACGACGAGGCAGAAGACGAGGCAGACGACGAAGGTGAGTTCGACGCACTCGCCCGCGGTTTCAGCGTCCAGGTCGCGGTGACCTTCCGGTCACTCGGCTCAGGCATGTACAGCAGTTTCCAGCCCGCCACCTCGGAGCCCTTCGGCGTCCAGAAGACCAGGGTGTAGCGCTTCGGCTTGTCCGTCTCCACGAGGTCGCTGGTGAGGTTCTCGCCGTCGCTGCCGAGTTCGTTGTAGCGGCAGAGATTGCCCTTGTCGTCGATCAGCTGGAACTGATTGCGTTCGATGTAGCCGACCGACCCCTTGGCGGCGACGTAGAGGCTCACCACGACTCCACGTACATCGTTCGGCTGGTTCGGTCCGGGTTTCAACTCCCGGCTCCAGGGCGTGCTTGGCGTGATCGCCAAGGAGATCGGGTCGTCACCGGTGGTGAACGGCTTGTAGAACTCCTGATCCTTCGCACCGGCGAGCTTGATGCCGGACCGGTTCGTCGAGCAGGTGTTGACGGGGGCAGGCGACGGCGCGGATCCGTTCCCGGACCAGGACGCGATCGCTCTGGGCGATCCCGGTTTGTCGACGTAGTGGACGGCGTAGTCGGACAGGTTGGCCTCCGCAGGGACGATGAACGCGACGACGCCCGAGACCACCTTCGACTCATCGACCTGGCTCACCTGAAGGGCACCACGCAGCGGGTTGGTTGCCGGCTGGGCGCATCGCTGACCGTCAGGATCTGCCAGGACGAACGATTCGGGGTGCAGGGCGAACACCCCGTTGGTCTGGACGCGGGCGCTGACCTTGATCTGAGCGATCCGGTATCCGTCGGCGGGTGACGCTGTGGTGCTCATCGCCGGCTCGGAGACCTGCGTGCGGAGGGCGCCGCTGGATTCGACCGCGACCGGAGCGTCGAATGCCGACGTCTTGCCGCCGAGGCTCGGAGCCTCACCCGAGGAACAGGCGGCCGCAGGCACTGAGTCCTGGTCGGTGGTCCCTGATTCCTTCGAATCGTCCGACCCGAACGTGCATGCGGACATCGTCAGGGCAGTGGTCAGGCTGAACGCGAGCAGGCGGGGGCGGACGGTCATTGGGGATGTTCCTCGGCTGTTCCGGTCGGGGGTGCGTCAAGTCTTGCAAATGGGCGGGCGTGCACGGGAGTCAGACCACCCCGGGATCGGACGTAAACTCGTGCGGGTGAGCCAGAACGTCTACGCCGACCACGCCGCGACGACGAACGTCCGCCCGGAGGTCGTCGAAGCGGTGGCCGCCCAACTCAGTGTGGTCGGCAACGCCTCCTCGTTGCACTCCGCCGGGCGGGCAGCCCGTCGCGTGGTGGAGGAGGCCCGGGAACAGATCGCGGAGGCCATGGGAGCTGCCCCGTCCGAGGTCGTGTTCACCTCAGGTGGCACCGAGAGCAACAACCTCGCCGTCAAGGGTTCGTTCTGGCATGCCACCGAATCCGATCCGCAGCGCACGACGTTGATCATCGGCACCACCGAGCATCACGCCCTTCTCGACCCGGTCGAGTTCCTCGTCGATCGGGGAGCGGATGTCGTCTGGTTGGAGGTCGATCGTGAAGCGGTGCCCAGTCCTGATGGTCTACGGGCCCTACTCGAGCAGCACGCGGAGTCCACGGCTCTGGTGTCGGCGATGTGGGTCAACAACGAGGTGGGAGCCATCGCGCCCGTTCCCGAGCTGGCCTCGGTCGCAAGGGAATTCGGCGTCCGATTCCATACCGACGCGGTTCAGGCGGTCGGGCACGTTCCGGTCGATTTCGCTTCCAGTGGCGTCGACATGCTCAGCCTCTCGGGCCATAAGTTCGGCGCACCTCAGGGCGTCGGTGCCTTGCTCGCGCGACGTGACGTCAAGCTCACGCCATTGACGCACGGCGGGGGACAGGAACGTCAATTGCGTTCCGGCACGCTCGACGTGGCGAATGTCCGCGGTCTCGCCGTTGCCCTCACCGCGGCGGTCGCGGAACTCGATGTCGAGGCGAAGCGGCTCGCCGGCCTGCGCGATCGACTGGTCGAAGGCGCGCTGTCGCTCGACCTGGGCATCGCTGTCAGCGGACCGTATGCGCCCGGCGACACCGACCGACGCCTTGCCGGCAACGTCCACCTGCGCGTACCTGATTGCGACGGCGACTCGCTGCTCTATCTGCTGGACGCTGCGGGCATCGAATGCTCGACCGGGTCGGCGTGTCAGGCGGGTGTTCCACAGCCGAGCCACGTCCTGCTCGCGATGGGATTCCCGGAAGCCGAGGCCCGTGGGGCGCTGCGGCTCACGTTCGGCCACACCAGCACCGACGCGGACGTCGACGCGATCCTTGCGTCACTGCCGGCGGCCGTCGACCGCGCCCGACGTGCGCACCACTCCGGACGGGTGCGCTGATGCGGGTCGTCGCAGCGATGAGCGGTGGTGTCGACTCTGCGGTCTGTGCCGCGCGAATGCTCGATGCCGGCCATGACGTCGTCGGCGTCCACCTCGCTCTGTCACAGTCCGCTGCGACCTTGCGGGAGTCGGCTCGTGGCTGCTGCACGATCGAGGACGCGGGCGACGCAAGAAGGGTGGCCGACAAGCTCGGCATCCCGTTCTACGTGTGGGACATGGCCGACCGGTTCCGTGAGGACGTCGTCGAGGACTTCGTCTCGGAGTACCGCGCCGGTCGCACACCCAACCCCTGCCTGCGGTGCAACGAGCGGATCAAGTTCGCTGCCCTGCTCGACAAGGCCCTCGCGCTCGGGTTCGACGCCGTGGCAACCGGTCACTACGCGCGCATCGTGGACGGGCCGAACGGACGCGAACTGCACCGGGCGGTCGACATGGCCAAGGACCAGTCGTATGTGCTCGGGGTTCTGGACGCCGACCAACTCGCGCACTCCTTCTTCCCGCTGGGCGACACCACCAAGCCGGACATCCGCAAGGAAGCGGCCGAGCGCGGCTTCTCCGTGGCCAAGAAGCCGGACAGCCACGACATCTGCTTCATCGCCGACGGTGACACCCAGGGTTGGCTGACCTCGCGCCTCGGCGCCGCGACCGGACCGATCGTCGACGAGTCCGGCGAGGTCGTCGGTGAGCACGATGGTGCTTTCGCCTACACGGTGGGCCAGCGTCGCGGGCTCGGCCTGAAGGTGCCGCGAGCAGACGGCGCCAAGCGCTATGTCACCCAGGTCGACCCGTCGTCCAACACCGTGTTCGTCGGCACCGAGGATCTTCTCGGCGTCGACGAGATCCATGGCAGCCACACCCGCTGGCCCGGCCCCGCACCGATCGGTGAGGTCAGGCTCGGTGCCCAACTGCGCGCTCACGGAGAGGAATTCGCAGCAACAGTGCGAGCCGAGGGGGATGAGATCGTGGTCCGGTTGGACGAACGAACCCGTGGTGTGGCCCCCGGACAGTCCGTCGTGCTGTACGAAGGCACACGCGTCGTCGGGTCGGCGACGATCACCCGTACGGGCAGATCGACCCGCTGACAAGGTAATCCCGCCGATGTGGGATCCGCACACCGGTTGAGTACGTCGGTACCCTTGGCGCGAACATCCGTCGGAGGGGGAGCAGGACAATGCCGAGGAAGTCGATTCTCACCATGGCCGTGACCGCGGCTGTGCTGTTGGCCGGTTGTGGTGGTGACGACGGCGGGCCGACCGTCGTGCCCAACTCCGGCTCGCCCTCGACTTCGAGTGAGTCCAGCACCTCGACAGCTGCCTCGCCCGCCTCGTCGTCATCGAGCAGTTCGACACCGAGTTCCACGCCGAGTTCGACGCCGAGTTCGACGCCGAGTTCGACGTCGTCGGCGCCGGCCGAGCTAGCGGTCGGCGATTGCTTGATGTACAGCACCTACGAGAAGGTGGACTGTTCCCGGCCGCACGACATGGAGGTCAGTGCGCTCGTGCCGAACAAGGAGTACGCGAACGACCTGGTGAAGCGGAACGCCCTGCGCAGCTACACCTGCCTCACCGAGGCGGCGAAGTACACCGGAGGTCCGGGATACGGCACGCGATTCCTGAGCCAAGGCATCTCGGCGTCGAAGGATCCGAAGTCTGCCGAGCGCATCGCCTGTGTCGTGATGCTCTACAACGAGACCGATACCGGGATCGAGAAGGTGTCCAGATCGGTCAAGAACGCGGTCAAGACCGACGGGTTCGAGAAGTATCAGTTGTGCACCTCGCTGCCACCGAGCGGCGACAAGGTGAAGATGGTGCCGTGCTCCCAACCGCACGTCGCGGAGTCGATCGGCGGATTCATCACCGGCAAGTTCGGTGACGCCTACCCGGGCCTGGACAAGCACAACGCGAACATGCTCAAGCAGTGCCGCCCGTACGCGCAGCGTTACCTGGGCGCCCAGCGACGAGACATCGTCGCCTCGCAGAACAGTTCACCGGCTTCCGGTTGGAAGCGTGGACAACCGATCACCGCCTGCTTCGTCGAAACCGTCGGCGGTGTCAAGGTCACCAAATCGATGAAGGGCATCGGCAACAAGCCCCTGGGGAGTCTGAAGTGATGCGTATGCGAACTCATGCAATGGCGGGCGTGGCTGCTGCCGCGATGTTGACCCTGTCCGCCTGCGGCGGAGGGGACGCACCGACGATCGGAACGGGACCCGGCACGAGCGGTAACGGTGGTTCGCCGACTTCTGCGACCTCGACGGCGCCGTCGTCGCCCGCGTCGCCGACGGCGTCGTCACCCACCTCGTCCTCGCCCACGTCGTCCTCGCCGACCTCCGAACCGCGCACGTTCGCCGCCGGTGATTGCCTGGAGTCGAGTCGTGACCCGAAGAAGGTCGACTGTTCACAGCCGCACAAGCTCGAGGTCACCGCAGTGGTGCCGAACTCCGAGCACACCGGTGACCTGGTCAAGAGGGCAGCGTTGCGCAACTACACCTGCCAGGGCGAGGCACCGAAGTACACCGGTGGCCCGGCATTCGGCACGATCCTCATCTCCGACCAGGTGGGCACGTCGGCCGACCCGAAGTCGGGCGAGCAGTTCGTCTGCCTGGTGGCCAAGACGACCGCAGACGATTCGGGATACGAGTCGGTCCAGGGAAGTCTGAAGGGGATCGTCACCAAGGAGGGTCTGGCGAAGTACGCCTTCTGCACCACCGACAAGGCGAGCGGCGATCCGGGCAAGATCGTCCCGTGCACTCAGCCGCACGTCTCGGAGTCGTTCGGCGGGTTCCAGAACACCCCGTTCGGCCCGTACCCGGGTGAGGACAAGATGAAGAAGACCGCCCTCGACAAGTGTCGGCAGATGGGTAAGGATTTCCTGGGCTCCACCCGCGGCGACATCGTGATCTCGCAGAACAGCTCCGGCCCGAACCCGTGGGCCAAGGGCACACAGTTGACGGCCTGCTTCGTGCAGACGGACGGCACGAAGGTCACCAAGACGATGAAGGGCATCGGCAACAAGCCACTGTCGTCGCTGAAGTAGCCTCGGGCGGGTGAGCATTTCCCCGGCGTTCAGCGCCATCGGCAGCATGCCGGGCACCGACGTCCGGGAGACGGTCCGCGTGGTGCGAGACCTGTTCGACGGCAACGGTATTCCGTTCCTGCCGGAGCTTCCCGCACGCGGCCCGGGTGCCGACATGATCGGACGTTCTGCGGCGCGACTCGCCGGCCTCGGTGTCGATCTGCAACCGTCCGGCTGGCGACTCACCGATGCGAACGGTCTCGACGCCCGTCGCGCCCAGGCCTTTCTTCGCGAGGACCTTGATGAGTTGGCGGAGGCGTTCGACGGGTACGAGGGCCCCCTGAAAGTGCAGTGGAGCGGACCCTGGACGCTCGCCGCCTCGGTGTCGTTGCCGCGCGGCGAACGAGTGCTCACCGACCGCGGTGCCACGCGGGACCTGCGCGAATCCCTGTCCGAGGGCGTCCGTAGCGCGCTCGCCACGGTTCGGCGTCTGGTCCCCGGCGCGCAGTTGATCCTGCAGTGGGACGAGCCGTCGTTGCCTGCCGTGCTGGCCGGGGCGCTGCCGACCGCGTCCGGTTACGGCAGGGTGCGTCCGGTCGACCAGTCGGTGGTCGTGGACGGGCTGTCGGCTCTCGTCGCTTCGATCGAGGACGCCGCCGCCCAGGTGCTGCATTGCTGCGCGCCCGGAGTCCCGGTGCCGTTGCTGCGCCGAGTCCACGGGCTCGATCTTGCCGTGGACACGTCCCTGGTCAAGCCCAGGCAGTGGGACGGGGTCGCCGAACTGGTCGAGTCCGGACGTCGGTTGTGGGCGGGTGCCGTGCCCGCCGACGGTTCGGTCACCAGGCCCGAGCAGATCAGCGATCCGCTGGTGCGCACGTGGCGCTCGGTCGGGCTCACCGGAGCTGACCTGCGCACGACGGTCCTCACGCCCGCCTGCGGGCTCGCCGGCTCGAGCCCGGAGGCGGTTCGGGCGTTGTTCAAGGTACTGGCGCAGGCAGCTGAACGGCTCGGCGAGGAGTCGGAGAGCCTGTCGGGGTCCTGAGGCAGGATTGGGCTGTGCAGAACGAGACCGACGTACCCGAGGCCGCCCGCCACGAATGGACCGAACTGGTCGAGCAGGTCAACGACCACCAGTTCGCCTACTACGTCAAGGACGCACCGACCGTCAGCGACGCCGACTACGACCGGCTGCTGCAGCGGATCGAAGCGCTGGAAGAACAGCACCCGGTCTTGCGCTCGCCTGACAGCCCCACGCAGCGGGTCGGCGGCACGTTCAGCACCGAGTTCGCCCCGGTCAAGCATCTCGAGCGGATGCTCAGCCTCGACAACGTCTTCTCCGAGGATGATCTTCGCGAATGGCTCGCGCGCGCCGAACGCGAAGCCGGCGGCGATATCAACTTCCTGTGCGAACTCAAGATCGACGGCCTGGCGATCAACCTGCTCTACGAGGACGGCGCGCTCACCCGGGCGACCACCCGCGGCGACGGCACCACGGGTGAGGATGTCACGCTCAACGCCCGCACGATCGATGGAATCCCGTTGCGGCTGAAGGAAAACGGTGACGCGCCGATGCCGAAGGTGGTCGAGGTGCGTGGCGAGGTGTTCCTCCCGGTGGAGGCGTTCCAGCAGCTCAACGCCGACCTCGTCGAGCAGGGCAAGCCGCCTTACGCGAACCCGCGCAACACCGCTGCGGGCTCCCTGCGTCAGAAGAATCCGAAGGTCACCGCGTCCCGGCCGCTGCAGATGTTGGTGCACGGCATCGGCCATCGCGAAGGCTTCACAATCGAGCGGCAGAGTCAGGCGTACGACCTGCTGCGAGCCTGGGGGCTGCCGGTCACCGAACGTTCGAAGGTGGTTGCGACGCCGGACGAGGTCGTGCAGTTCGTCGAGTACTACGGCAAGCACCGCCACGATGTCGAACACGAACTCGACGGCATCGTCGTGAAGGTCGATGAGGTGCCGGCGCAGCGCGCGCTCGGCAACACCTCCCGAGCTCCTCGCTGGGCGATCGCCTACAAGTACCCGCCGGAGGAGGTCAACACCAAGCTGCTCGACATCCGGGTGAATGTGGGTCGCACCGGCCGGGTGACCCCGTACGGCGTCATGGAGCCGGTCAAGGTCGCCGGGTCGACCGTCGAGATGGCGACGCTGCACAACGCCTTCGAGGTGAAGCGCAAGGGCGTGCTGATCGGCGACACGATCGTGCTGCGCAAGGCCGGAGACGTCATCCCGGAGATCCTCGGCCCGGTCGTCGACCTTCGCGACGGGTCGGAGCGCGAGTTCGAGATGCCCACCGAATGTCCTTCGTGCGGAACGACATTGGCGTACGAGAAGGAGGGCGACAAGGACATCCGCTGCCCCAACTCCCGCATGTGCCCGTCCCAACTGCGCGAGCGGATGTTCTCCCTCGGGTCGCGTGGTGCGTTCGACATCGAGGCGATGGGTTGGGAGGCCGCGATCGCGTTGACCGACCCGGAGCACGGGCGTCCCGACGACGCGTCCGACGAACCCAGCAAGCCGGTGCTGTCGTCCGAAGCAGGCCTGTTCGACCTGTCGGTCGACGACCTCGCCGACGTGCAGGTGTGGCGCCGTCGCAAGAAGGCCGGGGTCGAGCAGCCGGCAGCCAAGGAGCCGTTCTTCTTCACCAAGGCGACGAAGGCGAAACCGGCCGCGCCGCGAGCGACGACCGACAAGCTGTTCCAGGAGTTGGAGAAGGCCAAGCAGCAGCCGCTGTGGCGGGTGCTGGTCGCATTGTCGATCCGGCACGTCGGGCCGACTGCCGCGCGGGCGCTCGCGACCGAGTTCGGTTCGCTCGAGGCGATCCGGGATGCGGACGTCGAAGCGCTGTCGTCGACGGAGGGCGTGGGTCCTGTCATCGCCGAAGCGGTTCGTGAGTGGTTCGACGGCGAGGGCAGCGACTGGCATCGCGAGATCGTCGACCGCTGGGCGGCAGCTGGGGTGCGGATGGCCGACGAGCGCGACGAGTCGATCGAGCGGACGCTCGAAGGGCTCACGGTCGTGGTCACCGGATCGCTGGAGGATTTCACCCGTGACGGCGCGAGGGAGGCGGTGATCGCGCGCGGCGGCAAGGCGGCGGGATCGGTGAGCAAGAAGACCGACTTCGTCGTCATCGGTGCCAACGCCGGCTCGAAGGCGGCCAAGGCCGAAGAACTGGGCGTACCGATTCTGGACGAGGACGGTTTCAAACAGCTTCTGGAGAACGGTCCTGCGCAGACGGCTGATTCCGATGACTGACAACGCGATCGGCCTGCAGGACGTCCTGTGTCACATCGACCTCGCTCTCGACGGAATGTGCGCCACGCTCGAAGGACTCGGTGACGACTTGGTCAACGTCCGTCCCGACCTGCCCGGGGCCAACTCGCCGTACGTGCTCGTCCGGCACTGCTGCGGCGTGATCGAGCACTGGGGCGCAACGGAACTGGCCGGTCGCACGACCGGTCGCGACCGCGACGCCGAGTTCACGTCGTCCGGCACCGTCGCCGACCTGGTCACTCTCGTGCGCTCGCAACGCGCGCAACTGCACAGCGATCTGGCCGCCTTCGACGGTGAAGCCTCCGCGCTCAGAGCAGGGGAGCGCGACGGCTACACCGCACCCGAACGGGCTGCGGTGGCGACGAAGGGCGGCGTTCTGATGCACATCTACGAGGAGCTTGCCCAGCACCGCGGCCACCTCGACATCACCGCCGACCTCCTGCGCCGGATGCCCGCGACTGACTCGCCGACTTCTCTCTAGCCTGCATTCATGCAGAGTCAGTGGGCGCGCGACGCAGTCGCACATGTCGACCCTCGCTGTGCAGGGGAGCCCCTTGCGAGGCATCACCGCATCACCTTCAACTTTCACCCTGATCGCGGGTTCGGCGGAGTCGAGATCCTCGAAGCGATGCTCGCCGACGGCGAGTACCGCTCCCAGTTCGTCACAGGCACGTCCAACGGCGGATTGACCGCACACATCGGGGGCGACCGGTGGCGTTGGGAGCAGTCGCTGTTCGGCGGCGCCTACGACGAAGCACCGGCAGGAGAGCGTCCGAAGTACGGCGCGTTGAACCACCGGTATCGGACGCTCGGCGGTGCGCCACGATTCGGATCGGCCCATCTTCGGTTGAAGGAACACATGCTCGACCGGGCCACCTTCTGCTTCCCGGACTCTGCGCTGTCGCCGGCGAGGTTCGCCACCGCGCGCCGATTCGGACTCTGGGACGCCGTGACCCATCACGAGGAGTCGATGCAGACCGGCGACAACAACCAGGAAGTCCTGTACGACCCGCTGGACGGTTACGTCGAAGCCCAGGTGCACGGGCGAGTGCTGCTCGATCAGGATGTCGAGGCGCTCGTCCTCGACCCCTGCTTCCGAGCAACTCCCGTCGAAAGGCGGGCACAGGCCCTCGGCCTGCCGATCGAGTGGCACGAGGGCCGGGTGCTGCACACCGACGTCCTGCAACACCAGATCGACTATCGCGGCGGCGAGCCGGTCCGCATCGGCCTGCAGATCGCCGAGCGTGATCTGATCGACGCCCGCATCATCGGCGACGCCGTCTGCACGGGTCGCTTCGAGGTGCAGCCCATGAAGCAGTTGTGGCACCTGACCGCGCAGTGGGGTTCGCCGGCCGGGAGCGCCGACCTGGTCCGCAGGCGCGTCGGCAACGTCTGGTAGACCGGCGCCATGCACTTCACCGAGTACGACACCCGGCTGGCGGCGTACGCCGCGGTCGTCGACGACAACGACCGGATACTGCTGAGCTATTGGAACGGGGAAGGCCGGTTCGCGCCGTCCTGGACGATGCCGGGCGGCGGGGTGGAGTTCGATGAGGACATCCCGACGGCGATCGTGCGTGAGGTCTCCGAGGAGACCGGGTTCGCGGTCGAGCTGGGGGAGTTGCTGCTGGTCGACACCTGGTTCCGCGAGGAGGGCGAGCGCGGGCGCCCCTTCAAGGCCGTGCGCGTCGTGCACCATGCCCGCATCACCGGCGGCACCCTCGGCACCGTCGAAGAGGGGGGCAGCACCGACGAAGCCCGGTGGTTCCCGATCGCCGAGGTTGCGGGTTTGGAGCGGACGGCGCTGGTCGACGTCGTGATCACCGCGCTACGCGGCGGCCGGCCCGACTGAGACAGCCGCGCCGGCCACCCGCGAAGCGTTGGCGCGCCGACTCATGTGATCGTCACGTGACCGCGACCGTCCTGCTGGCGTGCCGCCACAATGCTGTCGCGGCCGGCCTGACCCTGCCCGAGCACCACGGAGAGTTCGTCGGCGCCGATGATCGTCAGCGGCACGATGTCGACCAGCCCGTCGGCCGTCGCCACCTGAGCGGCGCGCCCGGCGGCAGGGATGCCGATGAGTGCGCCCGCGGTGCCGTGCTCGGTGAGCAGGGCGTCGGGGATGTCGGTGCCGTCGAGCGGCAACTCCATCGACGCGACGCCGTACTGCCTCAGGTGGCCGCTGATGCCCTGCATGTTGGCGACGTTCTGGGCGAAGTTCTCGATTGCGGCGAACATCCAACTGCCGCGAAGGTCTTCGAACTGCGCGCCCACCAGGGCCGGCGACTCGATGTAGACCTCGCAACCGAATCCGGGTCCGGTGCCGTCGGGGGACCGGTCGGCGAGACCGTCGGAGGCGATGATCACCGTGTTCGGCGTGCGCACCACGCGGTAGGCCTGGCGGGTGTTGGGCCAGGCCGGCGCCCCTTGGAACATCGGGTTGATCAGGTAGGTGATGACGTCATCGTCGACGTCGCCGATCTGAGCCCAGTAGTCGTCGATCTCGCGGTGACTCCCGTCGTGGTCAAGGTCCCCAGCGGCGTCCGCCGCATCCGCTTGCTGCGCCCCTGCATGGTCGTCCTTCTTCTTCCGGCCGAACAGGCCCATGAGCATGCCTCTCTCGTTGCGGGTCGGTATCCGTTGTGTGCGACCCGAGCCTAGGTCGGCTCGATCGAGCATCGGGCCTACGCTGCGGTGGTGATTTCTCCTGACGACGACGCAGCATCGGGGGTCGACGGTTCCCAGCGGATCGATCCCGACGACCTCGCCGCGGCGCTTCGGGTGCTCGAGCAACTGCCCGGTCTGCCCGCGGGACACCCCGACATCGAGGCGGTCAAGCGCGCCTCGCAGCGGATGTTCAACCGGGTGCGCAAGGCCCGACGTGCCGCCGCGCGGCAGGAACGGCAGGCGCCGCTACGAGCAGCCGACGAGGAAGTGCTCGCGGCGACGGCAACGGGGTCACCGATGCGCATCGACGACGAGACGAACGGCATCCTGCTGCAGGCCGACCAGCCGGGAAGCGTTGCAGGACAACTGAATTTCCCGCGGGGTTGCTACATCTGTCACTCGAAGTACACGCAGGTCGACGCGTTCTACCACTGGCTGTGTCCTGCCTGCGCGGCGAAGTCGCACGCCAAGCGCGACCCCCACACCGACCTTCGCGGCAAGCGTGCCCTACTGACCGGGGGGCGGGCCAAGATCGGCATGTACATCGCGCTCATGCTGTTGCGCGACGGCGCCGACCTGACCATCACCACCCGGTTCCCGAAGGACGCCGTCCGCCGGTTTCGGGCGATGCCCGACGCGGACGACTGGATCGACCGGCTCACCGTCGTCGGCATCGACCTGCGCGACCCGGCCCAGGTCGCCGCGCTCGCGCAGGAAGTCGCTGCCGCCGGCCCGCTCGACATCCTGATCAACAATGCAGCACAGACGGTGCGGCGCAGCCCCGGCGCCTACTCCCACCTGGTCAATGCCGAAACCCTTCCGCTGCAAGACGATTCGCGGCTTCCGACACAGATCACCTTCGACCGCACGAGCCAGGCGCACCCCGCGCAACTGGTCAGCTCCCTGGCCACGGACGCGGTCGCGCACCACGGCAACGACGACACCCATCACGAGGCTGCGGCGCTCGCCGCCGCGGAGTCGGCACGGGTGCTCTCGGCCGGAAGCGCCAGCCTCGAGGCCTATCTCGCGGGCACGGCGGTCGACGCCGGGGGTCTGCTGCCCGATCTGGCCACGAGCAACTCGTGGACCGACACCGTCGACCAGGTCGACCCACTGGAACTGCTCGAGGTTCAACTGTGCAATTCGGTCGCACCGTTCATTCTCGTGTCGCGGCTTCGGCCGGCGATGCGGGCCGCGGTGGAGGCGGGCGCGCGCCGTGCCTATGTCGTCAACGTCTCCGCGATGGAAGGACAGTTCGGGCGTCGCTACAAGGGCGCTGGCCACCCGCACACCAACATGGCCAAGGCCGCGCTCAACATGCTCACCCGCACCAGTGCGCAGGAGATGTTCCAGACCGACCAGATCCTGATGACCGCCGTCGACACCGGTTGGATCACCGACGAGCGCCCGCACGACCAAAAATTGCGCATTGCCGGTGAGGGTTGGCATGCGCCGCTCGACTTGGTCGACGGTGCCGCTCGGGTGTACGACCCGATCGTGCAAGGGGAGCGGGGCACCGATCTTTACGGCGTTTTCTTGAAGGACTTCGAGCCACACGACTGGTGATGCGCCTTGGTGGAGCCCGGAGGCCGACCTGAGCACGGAAGACAGCGCCCTAGACTGATGCCATGCCTTCGCTGTCCCGCGACGAGGTCGCGCACGTCGCCATGCTTGCCCGCATCCAGTTGTCCGACGCCGAGCTCGACAAGCTCGCCGGGCAACTCGAACAGATCGTCGGGTTCGTCGGGCAGGTGAACGACATCGCGGCCGACGACATCCCGCCGATGTCGCACCCGCTGCCGCTCACCAATGTCACCCGTCCCGACGAGGTGCGCCCGAGCCTGACCCAGCAAGAGGCGCTCTCCGGTGCGCCCGCGTCCGACCTCGGCCGCTTCGAGGTGCCGCGCATCCTTGACGAGGACTGAGCGAGCGCTCCACCCGAGATCACCGACCTGCCCAGACCGTCACGATTGGTTCTGACTTGACCGACATCATCACCTCGACCGCGGCCGAACTGGCCGACGCGCTCGCCCGCAAGGAGCTCAGCGCCGTCGAAGTCACCCAGGCCCACCTCGACCGCATCGCCGCCGTCGACGGCGACGTGCACGCATTCCTGCACGTCGACGCCGAGGGCGCACTCGCCGCCGCCCGCGACATCGACGAGCGCCGCGCCGGCGGCGCCGACCTGCCGACCCTCGCCGGTGTGCCGATCGCCGTCAAGGACGTCGTCGCCACCAAGGGCCAGCCGACCACCGCCGGATCGAAGATCCTCGAAGGCTGGATCCCGCCGTACGACGCCACGCTGGTGTCGCGGTTGCGGGCAGTCGGCATGCCGATCCTCGGCAAGACCAATATGGACGAGTTCGCGATGGGTTCCTCCACCGAACACTCCGCCTACGGCCCGACCCGCAACCCCTGGGACCTCGACCGCATCCCCGGCGGTTCGGGTGGTGGCTCCGCGGCCGCCGTCGCTGCTTTCGAGGCGCCGCTGGCGATCGGCACCGACACCGGCGGATCGATCCGTCAACCCGCGTCCGTCACGGGCACCGTCGGCACCAAGCCGACCTACGGCGGCGTGTCCCGCTACGGCCTCATCGCGCTGGCGAGTTCGCTGGACCAGGCCGGCCCCTGCACCCGTTCGGTGCTCGACGCGGCGCTGCTGCACGAGGTCATCGGCGGCCACGACCCGCTGGACTCGACCTCGATCGACGCACCGGTCCCGCCGGTCGTCGAGGCCGCCGGCCGCGGTGAGGTAAAGGGGATGCGTGTCGGCATCATCAAGGAGATCTCCGCAGACGGTTTCGCGCCGCAGGTGAAGGCGCGCTTCGAGGAGTCGGTGAAGCTGCTCGAAGAAGCCGGCGCCGAGATCGTCGAGGTTTCCTGTCCCTCGTTCGAGAAGGGCCTGGCCGCGTACTACCTGATCCTGCCGAGCGAGGCGAGTTCGAACCTCGCTAAGTTCGATGCGATGCGGTATGGCCTGCGCGTCCCGCCGAACGGCGTCGACAGCCCGAGCGCTGAGCAGGTCATGGCGGCCAGCCGCGACGCCGGCTTCGGCGACGAGGTCAAGCGCCGCATCATCCTGGGCACCTACGCGCTCAGTTCCGGCTACTACGACGCCTACTACGGCCAGGCACAGAAGGTGCGCACGCTGATCGCGCGCGACTTCGCCGCCGCGTTCGAGAAGGCGGACGTGCTGGTCACCCCGACGGCGCCGACCGTGGCGTTCAAGATGGGGGAGAAGCTGGACGACCCGATGGCGATGTACCTCAACGACGTCGCCACCATCCCCGCGAACCTTGCCGGGATCCCGGGCATGTCAATCCCGAACGGCCTCGCCGAGGACGGCCTGCCCAGCGGCTTCCAGATCCTCGCGCCGGCGACCAAGGACGAGCGTTTGTACGAAGTCGGCGCCGCATTGGAGCGAATGCTGTTGTCGCAGTGGGGCGCTCCGATTCTCACGAAGGCGCCGGCACTCGGCGGAAAGGCGGCGAACTGATGAGCACCCACGTCGACGACGTCGTCGACTACGACGAGGCGATTGCCACGTACGACCCGGTGATGGGTCTCGAGGTGCACGTCGAACTGAACACCAACACCAAGATGTTCTGCGGCTGCGCGACCGAGTTCGGCGCCGAGCCGAACACCCAGGTCTGCCCGGTCTGCCTCGGTCTGCCCGGCGCCCTGCCCGTGGTGAACGAGAAGGGCGTCGAGTCGGCCATCCGCATCGGCCTGGCGCTCAACTGCGAGATTGCGCAGTGGTGCCGCTTCGCCCGGAAGAACTACTTCTACCCGGACATGCCGAAGAACTTCCAGACCAGCCAGTACGACGAGCCCATCGCGTTCAACGGTTACCTCGACGTCGAGTTGGAGGGCGGCACCGTCTTCCGGGTGGAGATCGAGCGCGCCCACATGGAGGAAGACACCGGCAAGGCGCTGCACGTCGGCGGTTCGACCGGCCGCATCCAAGGTGCTGAGTACTCGCTCATCGACTACAACCGGGCCGGTATCCCGCTGATCGAGATCGTCACCAAGCCGATCACCGGCGCCGGTGAGCGTGCGCCGGAGATTGCCAAGGCGTACGTCTCGACGCTGCGTGACCTGATCAAGGCACTCGGGGTCAGCGACGTCCGGATGGAGCAGGGGTCGATGCGCTGCGACGCCAACGTCTCGCTGATGCCCAAGGACGCGGATAAGTTCGGCACCCGCACCGAGACCAAGAACGTCAACTCGTTGCGTTCGGTCGAGCGTGCGGTGCGTTACGAGATCAGCCGGCACGCAGCGGTGCTGAACTCCGGCGGATCGATCCTGCAGGAGACCCGCCACTGGCACGAGGACACCGCAGTCACCACGTCCGGTCGACCGAAGTCGGACGCCGAGGACTACCGGTACTTCCCCGAGCCCGATCTCGTACCGGTCGCGCCGACTCGCGAGAGCGTCGAGCAGTTGCGCACCACCCTGCCCGAGCCGCCGGCCCAGCGTCGCAAGCGTTTGCAGAAGGACTGGGGCTACAGCGATCTGGAGATGCGCGACGTGTTGAACGCCGGCGCCGTCGAACTGATCGAGGAGACTGTCGCCGCCGGTGCGTCACCCGCCGCCGCCCGCAAGTGGTGGACCGGCGATCTCGCACGTCGCGCGAACAACGAGGGCAAGGCCGTCTCCGACTTCGGCGTCACCCCAGCTCACATCGCCGAGCTCGACTCGATGATCAAGGCCGGACGTCTGAACGACTCGATGGCCCGCCAGGTCATGGAGGGCGTCATCGCCGGCGAGGGTTCGCCGACCCAGGTCGCCGACGCCCGCGGACTCGAACTCGTTCAGGACGACAGCGCTCTTGAAGCCGCCGTCGACAAGGTCATCGAAGCCAACCCGGACGTGGCGCAGAAGGTGCGCGACGGCAAGGTGCAGGCTGCCGGTGCGCTCATCGGTCAGGTGATGAAGGAGATGAGGGGTCAGGCCGACGCCGCCAAAGCGCGCGAGCTGATCATCTCCAAGCTCAGCTGAACGCCGATTGCATCGTTGCGCCCGGACTCTCGCGGTCCGGGCGCAACGCGTTTCAGCGAACGCCTCGCGCGATAGCGTCGGGCCGTGACCGAGAAGAGCGCAGCCCGCCCTGTCGTCAGCGTTGCCCAGCAGGACTGGGCCGACCAACTGACCGACCTCGACGGAGTCGAGTTGGTCGTCTGGGACATGAAGGACGCGCCACCGCGGGACGACATCGAACTGGTCGTGCCGCCGTACATGTCCAACCCGAAGCGACTCGAGCACCTGTGTGAGCTGCCGAGCCTGAAGGCTGTGCAACTGGCGACTGCCGGGTTCGAGCACGCCCTGCCGTACCTACCGTCCGGCGTCGCTCTTGCCAACGGCCGAGGCATTCACGACACGTCCACCGCCGAACTGGCGATCGGGCTGGCCATAGCCTCCCAACGGGCGATCCC
Organism: Yimella radicis; assembly: GCF_054778255.1. Taxonomy (NCBI): domain Bacteria; kingdom Bacillati; phylum Actinomycetota; class Actinomycetes; order Micrococcales; family Dermacoccaceae; genus Yimella; species Yimella radicis. The sequence continues at coordinate 10,562 of NZ_BAAGZR010000010.1, read as the reverse complement.
GGATGCCGTCCGCGCGCAGCAGTCGGGGCAGTGGCTGCGGCTGGCCGGCCGACCCTCCCTGGCCGACCGGAAGGCGTTGGTGATCGGCTACGGCTCCATCGGACGGATGCTCGTCTCCCGCCTGCAGGTGCTGGAGGTCGACTGCACCGTCGTGGCGTCCAGGGCGCGGGCCGGCGACGACCTGGTGGATCGGGTGTACGGCATCGACGAGATCGATCAGCTGCTACCGGCGGCCGAGATCGTCTTCCTGATCCTGCCGATGACCGACGCCACCCGGCACCTCGTCGACGACGAGTTCCTTGCCGCACTCCCCGACGACGCGCTCGTCGTCAATGTCGCCCGCGGGGGCATCGTCGACACCGACGCCCTGCAGCGTGCCTGCGCAGCCGGCCACGTCCGAGCAGCGATGGACGTCACCGATCCGGAACCCTTGCCTGCGGATCACCCCCTGTGGACGACGCCCGGCGTGCTGATCACACCGCATGTGGGCGGTGCGACGACGGCGTTCACGCCACGGTTGATTCGGCTGCTGCGTAGGGAGATTCCGCACTTCACCGCCACAGGTGAACTCAGCAACGTCGTGGTCGTCGGCGACTGAGACCGTGCAGATCGACCGACGCGACCACGTGCTGCGCGTGGTGACAGCAGTGGGCTGGATCGCACTCGTGCAGGCACTTCTCTTCACCGGGTTCGTCCTCCTGCAATCGACGCCACAGACGCCGTCACTCGTCGTGGTCTCGCCGAGACACACCTGGGCCGGGTACGTCGCCAACCAGATCAACACCGTCGACGGACACCCCGTTCGGGCTTATCTCGGTGGCACCGAGGCCGATGCCTTGGCGGACCTTCGGGCTGACCGTACCCAAGGCGTCCTGCTGGTCGATCCGACCAAGCCGCAGGACTCGCTGACCGTGAGTTCAGCACAAGGGGTCGAGGCGACCGCAGCAGTGCGTGTGGTCGCCGAGGCGGTGCAGCGGGCGTCCTCACGCACCGTCGTCACAGCCGACATCACGACGCCGTCGAGGGAGGACCGCGCGGGACGGCACGGGTACCACCTGGCACTCTCCTGGTTGCTCTGCGGACTCGCCTTCACTCTTGCCGTTCGGCGCGGGCACGAGTCCGTGCACGGACAGCTGAGGGGCGTCGCGATCACCCTGGTCGCGGGAGCCCCGGTGGTTGCTGTCTCGGTAGGAATCGCAGCACTGACGATTCCGGCGTGGGCGGAGGACGCGCCTCGCCTGTTCGTCATCGGTACCGCGACCTTCGTCGTTTCGGCACTGCTTGCCCGGGCAGCGCTCGCCCTCGCGGGTCTCGCCGGCCTGGTCGGGTGGGCACTCGTGCTGACGTTCGTCGTCGCCAGTCCGAGCCGAGCCGGTGCCGAAGGGTTCGGACGCGCCGATGTGCTCTGGCAGCCGATCGGGCCGTGGACACCTCCGGGGCTCGCAGTTTCCGGCGTCCGGCTGGTCGTCCAATTCGGCGAATCACTGTCCGCATCGCACTGGGCGGGCTTCGTCTGGTGGGCGGCGCTCGCAGTTCTGCTCTGCGTGATCGGCTCTGCGAACCGTCCGGGTGTCCACCGGCACGGACGCAGTGACATGCTCTAGCCATGACCACGGACCGCACTCTGATCCTGATCCGTCATGCCAAGGCCGAACCCCACGGTTCGACCACCGACCACGAACGCTGCCTCACCGAGCGTGGTGTCCTGGACGCCCGGGCGGTCGGCGAGTGGCTTCGCGAGAAGTCCCTCAGCCCCGACTTCGTGTGGTGTTCCACATCGACCCGGACGCGCGAGACCTGGGCTGCGATCGTCGAGGCCTCCGGCGTCGGACCGATCGTCGACCATGAACAACGCATCTACGACGCCTCGCCGCGAACGCTGCTGGAGGTGCTGCGCGAGACCCCCGAGAACGCGCACTGCGTCGCTCTGGTCGGCCACGCGCCGGGCGTGCCGGCGATCGCCGCCGCGCTGACCGAGGCAAACGTCGCTGTCGACTTCGTCGACCACTTCGCCACCAGCGCGGTCGCCGTCCTCCGCATCGAGGGGGAGTGGGCCGACCTCGCCCCGGGCGCCACCGAACTCGAACAGGTCTTCGTCGGGCGTGGGTGACCAGCGTCACCCGATCACTATGTGAGACGACCATCTCACATAGTTGACGGTCGTCCAGGTCGCGGACGAAGATCGACACATGGCACGGATTCTCGTACTTCCCAAGCGCGTCAGCTGACTCCGGTCGGTCGACGCGCTCACCCTCACTGCCTTCGGGCCGGAGGGTTTTTTCATGTCCGAGTCCAAAATGACCGAACACACGCAGAAGGTGGTTGCCGTGACAGACACCACGATCCGACCCGCCGCTCGACCGGGACAGCCTGTTCCGTCGCCGGCCCAGGTAGCGGCTCGCGTCCCGCAGGGCGTCCAGGAGATCGCTGATGTGACGGGCGCCCAGGCCCTCGTCCTGGCACTCGAAGCGGTCGGTGTCGACACCGTCTTCGGCATCCCGGGCGGAGCGATCCTGCCCGCGTACGACCCGCTGCTGGACTCGGTGAAGGTGCGCCACATTCTGGTGCGTCACGAGCAGGGCGCCGGCCACGCCGCGCAGGGTTACGCGTCCGCAACCGGTCGCGTCGGTGTCTGCATGGCGACCAGCGGGCCCGGTGCCACCAACCTGGTCACCCCGATCGCGGACGCCTACATGGACTCGGTCCCGATGGTCGCGATCACCGGTCAGGTCAACTCGGCGGTGATCGGTACGGACGCCTTCCAGGAAGCCGACATCCGTGGCATCACGATGCCGATCAGCAAGCACAACTACCTGGTGACGGACGCGGACGAGGTCCCGCGGGCGATTGCCGAGGCCTTCCACGTCGCCAGCAGCGGCCGCCCCGGTCCGGTGCTCGTCGACATCACCAAGGACGCCCTGACGGCCAAGACCACCTTCCGTTGGCCGCCGCTCGTCGACCTGCCCGGTTACCGTCCGGTGACCAAGCCGCACCACAAACAGATTCGCGCCGCGATCGAGTTGATCCGGGCCGCCAAGCGTCCGGTCTTCTACGTCGGCGGCGGTGTGATCCGCGGCGGCGCAGCCAAAGAGCTGCGAGAACTGGTGGAGCTCACCGGGATTCCGCTGGTGACCACGCTCATGGCTCGCGGCGCTGTGCCCGACAGTCATGACCTGCATCTGGGAATGCCCGGCATGCACGGATCCGTCTCCGCGGTGACCGCGCTGCAGAAGTCAGATCTGCTGATCACCCTCGGCGCCCGCTTCGACGACCGCGTCACCGGTCTGCTGGAGTCGTTCGCACCCGAGGCGAAGGTCATCCACGCCGACATCGACCCGGCCGAGATCTCCAAGAACCGAGTGGCCGATGTGCCGATCGTGGGCGACTGCAAGGAAGTCATCAACGACCTGCTCGAGATGCTCAAGGCAGTCGACGGACCGATCGGTGATTACGACGCCTGGCGCGAGCGCACCACCACGTGGAAGCGCGATTTCCCGCTCGGCTTCATCGAGCCGGACGAGGACGGCGCCCTGGCGCCGCAGTACGTCATCGAGCGTCTGGGTGCGATCGCCGGCCCTGAGGCGACCTACGTCGCCGGTGTCGGTCAGCACCAGATGTGGGCGGCGCAGTTCGTGCAGTACGAGCGCCCGAACTCATGGATCAACTCCGGGGGCCTCGGCACGATGGGCTTCGCGGTGCCGGGCGCGATGGGTGCGAAGGTCGCCGAACCGGAGCGCACGGTGTGGGCGATCGACGGTGACGGCTGCTTCCAGATGACCAACCAGGAGCTGGCCACCTGCGTGATCAACAAGATCCCGATCAAGGTCGCGATCATCAACAACAGTTCCCTCGGCATGGTGCGCCAGTGGCAGACGCTGTTCTACGGCGAGCGATACTCCAACACCGACCTGCACACTGCCATCGGTTCGCGGGTGCCCGACTTCGTGAAGCTCGCGGATGCCTACGGCTGCGTCGGCCTTCGCTGCGAGCGTCCCGAGGACGTCGACACCGTCATCCAGCAGGCGATGGAGATCAACGACGTTCCCGTGGTGATCGACTTCGTCGTCGAGCGGGACGCGATGGTGTGGCCGATGGTGCCCGCCGGCGTGAGCAACGACATGGTGACGATAGCGCGCAGCATGGCGCCGGTCTTCGACCGTGAGGAAGAGGGCGAATAATGTTCGGCGGCAACCTGATTCGAGGAGAGCACTGATGGCGCGCCACACACTCTCGGTGCTGGTCGAGAACAAACCGGGTGTGCTCGCGCGCATCGCCGGGCTGATCTCCCGACGCGGCTACAACATCGACTCGCTCGCGGTCGGGCCGACCGAGTTCGAGGAGATCTCCCGCATGACCGTCGTGGTCGATGTGGAGGAGCAGGCGCTGGAGCAGGTGACCAAGCAGCTCAACAAGCTCATCGAGGTGCTCAAGGTCGTCGAACTGGAACAGGCGGCCTCCGTGCAGCGCGAACTGGTGTTGATCAAGGTGCGTAGCGACGCCGCCACCCGTAGCCAGATCCTCGATATCACCCAGATGTTCCGGTGCAACGTCGTCGACGTCACCACCGACTCGGTGGTGCTGGAGGCGACCGGCACGCCGGAGAAGCTCGGCGCACTGCTGAGCGTGCTCGAACCCTACGGCGTCCGCGAGCTCGTGCAATCCGGTCTGGTGGCCGTCGGACGCGGTGGACGGTCGATCACCGACCGTGCCCGCAAAGCCGGCTGAGTTTCCGAAACCCCAAGAACTTCAATCGAATTCGCAACAAGAGGAGAACCAGAAGTGGCTGACATGTTCTACGACGAAGACGCTGACCTGTCGGTGATCCAGGGCCGCAAGGTCGCTGTCATCGGTTACGGCAGCCAGGGGCACGCACACGCCCTCAACCTGCGCGACTCGGGAGTGCAGGTCGTCGTCGGCCTGCGCGACGGCTCGAGTTCCGCGGCGAAGGCACAGGCCGAGGGCCTGACCGTCCTGCCGGTCGCCGACGCCGTGAAGCAGTCCGACTTCATCGTGATCCTCGCTCCCGACCAGGTGCAGCGCCGTTTGTACGCGCAGGAGATCCAGCCGAACCTCGCCGAGGGTGCGGCGCTGCTGTTCAGCCACGGCTTCAACATCCGGTTCGACTACATCAAGCCCGGCGCCGACAACGACGTCCTCATGGTCGCCCCGAAGGGACCGGGGCACCTGGTGCGTCGTGAGTACGTCGACGGCCGCGGTGTGCCGGTGCTCCTGGCGGTCGAGCAGGACGCGTCAGGCAAGGCGTGGGACCTCGCCAAGTCGTACGCGGCGGCGATCGGCGGCCTGCGTGCCGGCGGCATCAAGACCACGTTCACCGAGGAGACCGAGACCGACCTGTTCGGTGAGCAGGCAGTTCTCTGCGGTGGCGCCTCGCAGCTGGTGCAGTACGGCTTCGAGACCCTCATCGAGGCCGGTTACCAGCCCGAGGTCGCCTACTTCGAGTGCCTGCACGAGCTCAAGCTCATCGTCGACCTCATGGTCGAGGGCGGCATCGCCAAGCAGCGCTGGTCGATCTCCGACACGGCCGAGTACGGCGACTACGTCTCGGGTCCGCGCGTCATCGACCCGCGGGTGAAGGAGAACATGAAGGAGGTCCTTGCGGACATCCAGAACGGTGCCTTCGCCAAGCGCTTCATCGACGACCAGGATGCCGGCGCGCCGGAGTTCAAGCAGCTGCGCGAGAAGGGTGCTCAGCACCCGATCGAGGCCACGGGCAAGAAGCTGCGCGGCTTGATGAGCTGGATCAAGGACGGCTCGACCGACTCCGACTACGTCGAGGGCTCGGCCGCACGCTGATCAGCACGGCATGCACTGACTGTCCACGTCGTGAAAGCGGGCTTCCCACCATCGAACTCGTGAGTAGCATCGGTTCTCGTCCCACCGTCGATCACGGTGGACAGGGCTGACCGGCCCGGCGAGCGCGCAACCCCGCACCGCCCGGACCTCGCACTACGTGCATTGACACCGCTGCCCCCGCGGGCAGGCGATATTCCGAGGGTTGATGAGAATGACCGAAGAGCAGATGGACGCACGCCGCGCACTCCAGGAGTCGATGGATCTGCGCGACTGATCCGAGAATCTCTCGTGAGAACCGCCTCTCGCCCCACACGGGCGAGGGGCGGTTCTCGTTGCACGTCAGCTGTCGAAATATGAGACACGCGTACCACCATGCAAGACGCCGATCTAGCATGTGGGCATGAGTGAGACGGGCAGCCGGAACGCCACTGCGGACACCATCGACCTGGCCGTCATCGGCGGGGACGGCATCGGCCCGGAGGTCGTGGCCGAAGGTCTCAAGGTGCTCGACGCGGTCTGCGATGCCAAGGTGGCCCGCACCGAGTACGACCTGGGCGCGCGCCGCTGGCACGCGACGGGGGAAACGCTGCCGGATTCCGTGCTGGAGGAACTGCGCGGCCACGACGCGATCCTGCTCGGTGCCATCGGCGACCCGAGCGTGCCGAGTGGAGTGCTCGAACGCCAGTTGCTGCTGCGCATCCGCTTCGAACTGGACCACCACGTCAACCTGCGTCCGGCCAAGCTGTTCCCCGGCGTCAAGAGTCCGCTGGACGTGAATTCCGTTGCGCCGCAGGGCATCGACTTCGTCGTCGTCCGCGAGGGCACGGAAGGTCCGTACACCGGTAACGGCGGCGCCTTGCGCGTCGGCACACCCAACGAACTGGCCACCGAGGTGAGCGTCAACACCCGTTTCGGCGCTGAGCGCGTCGTGCGCGATGCGTTCGCGCGGGCGCAGGCTCGTGAGCGCAAGAAGCTGACCCTGCTGCACAAGCACAACGTGCTGTCGTACGCCGGGCACATGTGGCGCCGCACGGTCGATGAGGTCGGTGCCGAGTTCCCCGACGTCACCCACGACTACGCCCATATCGATGCAGCGATGATCTACCTGGTGCAGGACCCGTCCCGGTTCGACGTCATCGTCACCGACAATCTGTTCGGCGACATCGTCACCGACCTCGCGGCGGCCGTCACCGGCGGTATCGGGCTGGCGGCGTCCGGCAACATCAACCCCGACCGCAGCACCCCCTCGATGTTCGAGCCGGTGCACGGTTCAGCTCCCGACATCGCCGGCCAGGGCAAGGCCGACCCGACGGCGACGATCCTGTCGGTCGCGATGCTGTTGGAGCACCTCGGTCGCACGGACGAAGCGAGGCGCATCGAGCACGCGGTCGCGGCCGATCTCGCCTCGCGAGGAGATCAGGTGCGCTCGACCGCGCAGATCGGCGACACGATCACCGCGTCGCTCGCCTGAGGCCGATCGTCCGCGATGCTGGCGGCGGCGTAATCTCAGTCACACCCACACGTCTTCTCCGCCGGCCCATCAGAGCGCGGCGAACCTGCAGGAGGATCCTCGATGTCCTTGTCGTTCAGTTCCAACCCCCGTCAGGACCGGGCGAGCGTCGCCGATCGTGCTGCGATCCTGGCGAACCCCGGCTTCGGCGACCACTTCAGCGACCACATGGTGCTGGCGAAGTGGAGCCAGGACGAGGGCTGGCACGACGCCGAAGTGACCGCGTTCGGCCCGATCCAGATGAGCCCGGCTGCTGCGGTGCTGCACTACGCGCAGGAGATCTTCGAGGGCATGAAGGCCTACCGGCACGCCGACGGCTCGGTCTGGACCTTCCGTCCCGAGGCCAACGCTGCCCGATTCGCCCGCAGCGCAAAGCGATTGGCGTTGCCGGTGCTTCCGGAGGAAGACTTCGTCGACTCGCTCAAGGCGTTGGTGCAGACCGACATCGACTGGGTGCCAGAGGCGGCGGACGGCGCGGAGACCTCGCTGTACCTGCGTCCGTTCATGTTCGCGTCCGAGGCCTTCCTCGGGGTTCGCCCCTCGAAGGAGGTCACCTACTGCGTGATCGCCTCGCCCGCCGGGTCGTACTTTCCCGGTGGCGTGAAGCCGGTGTCGTTGTGGATCTCCAACGACTACGCGCGCGCCGGCGAGGGGGGCACGGGCGCCGCCAAGTGCGGCGGCAACTACGCATCCTCCCTGGCCGGTCAGTTGGAGGGCATCGCCGCCGGATGCGACCAGGCGGTCTTCCTCGACTCCTCGACGCATACCTATATCGAGGAACTCGGCGGCATGAACCTCTTCTTCGTCTACAAGGACGGCCGCATCGTCACTCCGGAACTCACCGGCACCATCCTCGAGGGAGTGACGCGCAGTTCGATCCTCGAACTGGCCAAGGACCTCGGCCTCGAACCACAGGAGCGTCGCATCCCGATCCAGGAGTGGAAGGACGGCGCCGAGTCCGGCGAGATCACCGAGATCTTCGCCTGTGGCACCGCTGCCGTGATCACTCCCGTCGGCGAACTCAAGTGGGACGGTGGCTCGTGCGACCATCGCGTCGAGGGGCACAGGGACGAGATCGCGATGAAGATCCGCAAGACACTGCTCGACATCCAGTACGGACGCACCGAGGACACGCACGGCTGGATGACCCGTCTCGCCTGAGTGCCCACGTCGGTCGAACCGGTCACAGATCATGCATCTGTGGCCGGTTCGCGCGTCTCGTGCGAGAAGGTGGGCGACCGCATCCCGAGACGGCGGACCCACGGCGTGGACACCGCTGCCTGGACGTCGGCATGATGTCCGCATGGCAATCATGGGACACGCGGTCACCTCCGCCCTCATTATTTGCTAGCGCGTCGAGCCCGGCTCGACGCGCAACCTCCCGTTACCCCGGGAGGTTTTTCGTTTGCCGGGCCACCCGCACCCGGAACGAGGCGAAGAGCCGGGGCTCGGCAGACACCAAGCCCCCAGAAGACCAGGACTCCACGATGAGCCCCGTAGACACCTTCCACGTGTACGACACCACCATGCGCGACGGCGCTCAGCAGGAGGGACTCAACCTCTCGGTCGCCGACAAGCTGACGATCGCCGGGCTGCTCGATGACCTGGGTGTCGGGTTCATCGAGGGCGGGTGGCCGGGGGCGAACCCGAAGGACACCGAGTTCTTCAAGCTGGCCGCAGCCGGCGAGGTGCCGTTGAGGAACGCTCTGCTGGCGGCGTTCGGGTCGACCCGGCGGGCACACGGCAACGCGGCCGACGACCCTCAGGTGCGAGCGCTGCTCGATGCTCGGACGCCGGTCGTCACCATCGTCGCCAAGTCGCACGTACGGCACGTTCAGGATGCGCTGCGCACCTCGCTCGAGGAGAACCTCGCAATGATCCGCGACACGGTGGCGGTGCTCGTCGGTGAGGGTCGGCGAGTGTTCGTGGACGCCGAGCACTTCTTCGATGGCTACCTCGCCGACCCGGCGTACGCATCCGACGTCGTCCGCTGTGCGACAGACGCGGGCGCCGAGGTGGTGGCGCTGTGCGACACCAACGGTGGGATGCTGCCCAGCCGGGTGTTCGAGGTCGTCCAGAAGGTGCAGGACGCCACCGGCGCACAGCTCGGCATTCACTGCCACAACGACACCGGCTGCGCCGTCGCCAATTCGATCGCAGCAGTCCAGGCCGGGGCGATGCACGTGCAGGGCACGGTCAACGGGTACGGCGAACGTACCGGCAACGCCGATCTAGTGACGGTCGTCAGCAATCTGCAGCTCAAGCTCGGCCGTCACATCATCGATCCGGACGCGCTTCGGAACGCCCTGCACCTCAGCCACGCGATCAGTGAGATCACCAATATCGCCCCCTACGGGCGGCAGCCGTACGTCGGTGCGAGCGCGTTCGCGCACAAGGCCGGGCTACACGCCTCGGCGCTGCGGGTCGACCCTGATCTCTACCAGCACATCGATCCCGCTCTGGTCGGCAATTCGATGCGAACTCTGGTGTCGGACATGGCCGGTCGCGCCAGCATCGAACTCAAGGGCAAGGAGCTCGGCTACGACCTCACCGACCGTCCGGAGCTTCTCGCGCGGGTGGTCGAGCGAGTGAAGGGCATGGAGCAGGACGGCTGGACCTTCGACGCCGCGGACGCGTCCTTCGAACTCCTGTTGGTGGAGGAGGTGGACGGCGCCCGGCCGCGCTACTTCGACACCGAGTCGTGGCGGTGCATCATCGACTCGTCGCCCGGTGACCTGCCCGCGCTGGCCGAAGCGACGGTGAAGATCCACGCTGCGGCGGAGCGGCACGTGGCGACGGGGGAGGGGAACGGTCCCGTCAACGCGCTGGATCACGCTCTGCGAGAAGCACTTTCGGCCACCTACCCCGAACTGGCGTCCTTCGAGTTGATCGACTTCCGGGTGCGCATCCTGGACGCGGCCACCGGTACGGACGCCACCACGCGCGTCCTCATCGAGACCCGCGACGCCGACCGCACCTGGACGACCATCGGCGTCGCTCCAAACATCGTCCATGCCAGCTGGCTCGCCCTCGTCGACTCCTTCAGCTACGGCTTGCTCAAGCGCGGGGTTCAGCCGAGGTAACTCGAAATGCACCAGGTGACTGCGTATACGGCGTTCCCTCGTGTGTCATGACGCGTCACTTCTGGGACACATGAATGTCGTCACTTCCGGGACACTGTGCCGGGCTTGTACCGGGGGACGGTCGTGAAGTGCTTGGTGGGTGGCGGCCAGGCGAC